>NZ_MKTM01000009.1:0-172380 GCF_001898245.1 Flavobacterium sp. 40-81 | reverse complement strand
ACAGGAGGAACGGTATCGCTAACGCTAAAGGTTGCCTGGGTAGTGGCTTTATTGCCACAGGCATCAGTAGCGGTAAAAATCACAACAACGCTTTGCGAACAGTTATTGGTTACCGGACTAAAGTTGTTGGTCCAGGTAACGGTACTGCAATTATCATTAGCGGTAGCGCCACCATTGGAGTTCAGCCAGTTTTGTAATTGGGTCTGATTGCCCTGACCATCACAACTCACCGCTAAGTTTTGCGCTTGTGCGGTAATGGTAGGCGGGGTGTTGTCCAATACAGTGATAATCTGGTTCTGACTGGTAGCCGCATTGCCGCAGGCATCGGTTAACGTCCATGTTCTGGTTATGATTTTAGAACCAGGACAGTTGCCATTAGCAACAGCATCTGTATAAGTGGCTTGTAATCCTGTCGAACAATTGTCGGCTTCATTGGTTACATCGCCGGTTACGGCAACAGAGGCATCATAACTACAATTTGCATTGGCATAAATAGTAGTATTGGCCGGAGCGGTAAATGTTGGCGGTACCGTGTCACTGATTGTAATTGTTTGGGATACGGAAGTACTGTTGCCACACGCATCGGTAAAGGTCCAGGTACGTAAAACAGAGTAGTTTCCGGCACAGTTTCCAAAAGTTGTCGCATCAACACCAGCCACATTAATATCATTATCACAGCCGTTTGTTGCTGTTAAATTGATCATTGCCGGAATCTGGCTTCCGCAGCTTAAGGTAATATTAGCAGGTGGAGCCGGGGCAACGGGTGGAGTAGTATCTTTAATGGTTATCTGCTGAACAAAATTCAGATTGGTCACACAGGAACTATTGATTGTAAAAGTTCGGGTAATCACTAACGGACAAGAACCGGATTTTGTATCAACATACGAAATTGTATAGCTCATAGACTGGTTGGTTGTTGTACCGCCGGCTGCTAAAAATTGGGCTAACGTTATTGTAACCGGTGTTTCGCTATAGGCAAGTCCTGTTATCGCATTGGTACTACAGCCTTCCAAAGTATAATTTGCAGGTCCGGTTAAAATAGGGCTTGCCGTTACAGTAATTTTAAAGGTATAGTAACATCCCGTATTTCCCGGAGGCACACCATAATAGGTCTGGGTTCCTAAAGTTGCAGGAAATGGGTTGGATGAGGTATATTCTATAGCATTTGCCGTAACCGGATACTGATTATAAAACCGTGTTCCCGGAGGAAAAGCACTGCTTATTTGTGAAACAGCGATACTTCCGTTACTGTTACAAAAGGTAAAGGCTATTTGAGTAGGCGTATTCTGGCAATGCTGACTAACAAAGTTCTGTGAGTCGATATTGACTGTCAACGGATCGGTGAGGGGTTCGCCCTGGCACATACCGGAAGACGTATACCCCTGAATAAAAGGTTTGGTATTTATCACCACACCGGAAATTGCTCCTACACCATTGATATAGCCATAAATAATGGCGGCAGGATGGCAATTCGGATTGGTTAGTATACTACAATCTTCGGTAACTTTTAATTTAAAGGTCAATTCGCCTAAAACATCATTTGGATTTGGAGGTAAGGGTAGTGTGCCGATATTCCATATTACGGAACCATTTGCTCCCTGTGAAGGATCAAAAGATACCGCATTTGGAGTAGGCGCCGGGCTAAACAGTATCGTACCGTTCGCACTGCCGGCAACATAAGTGGTTGTAAAAGGAATCGGGATTTTTACGACGGCATTGTTAATGGCTTCCGTACCCTGATTCTGCACTTTTATTTTATATTCGATCTCCTGGCCGGGTAAAACACTCAACGGGCCAGGGCCTGCCGGAACACCATTAATCGTAAGTACTGAAGCGATTCCTTCAGGATCCGGAACATAAGCATCTACCGCCATGGCGATGGTGTAAATAACATAGGTATCCTGAGTGGAACCGTAACGGAATTTTGTAGCCGTTTGATTATTGGTAATAACAGCATTACCCGCGTTCGGGATGTTAAACATACTGATGTCGAGCCCTGTATTGTTAAGCAGGTTCGGATTCCGGGTATTACCGCCGGTTTGTATGGAGGAATTAAAAAAGTTTCCGGTAGTGTTTCCGCTGTGGTTTAAATCCAGCCAGCTGTTGTCACTTTGTTTCTGGATACTAAAATAGTCCCCGCTGATACCACGGTCGCCTTCACCGGCCATTAAACCTAATTTTAAGTTTACCGGACCGGCCTGAACAGTGTTAAAACCGGAAACCGGCAATTCGAAATTGGTTACCGTATTTCCCTGTACATAAGCATGACCGTCAAATAAGGTAATATCTCTCCATTTCATTTTGGAATTTTCATAGATCACGACAATTCCCCAGCCGCCGTAATAACCGGTAGAACCACCATTGCCTTCAATCATGGCCACATCGGCTACCGTATAATTACCCAAACCGTATTGGATCACATAATCGGTTATTTCGGCATAAGCCGAATACATAAAACCGTCGGATGACTGCGGATAATAAATATCGTTGGTGTTGGCCGTAACCGGAGTATAGCCGGGAGCTCCCGGACCTTTAATGGAAACGACTCTTTTGTCAAAATTTTTGGTTACCGATACTGTAGTTGGAATGGTTCCGGTTACATTGGTATAGGCAAACGAAGTCGACTGGTATTCTGAGGTCGATCTGTTTTGTCGGGAATCCCTGTCCAGCGCATTTACCGTTAAAGTAATACCGCCGGATTCGGTATAAATCGTAACCGGATCAAAAGAAACACTTCTGGTATTTCCGGAATTGGTTACTACCTGATTGGTCGGATTGATCCAGCTGCCGCTATTCACTCTGTAGCGGATATACGGACTGGAATTCTGGAACTCAAACTGAACATTATCGCCGTTTCCGGTAAATTCATAGCGGGTATAGTAGCTATTGCTGCTTCCCTGACGGGTCACTGCCATTGAATACTGGGTGTTCGTAATGCTGTTGTTGTGTCCTACTGTCTGATTATTATTAACTACCTGTGGTGTTCCGGGAACATTTTTAGTAACAGAAAAAGTATCCGGACTGCTGCTGCCGTTGGAAGCTCTTCCGGACCAGTACAAACCTGCATAGATAATTTTGGAACAGCTTGGAATCGCGCCGTTTTCTGTTGAAAATGTCAAAGTAGCCGATGAGGAATTGAACGTATTCGAATCGCTGTCCACATCAACATACTGCATGTCATTATTACTGTTGGCCGTTTCATCTCCATAATTTACCAGCGTCAGATTGGTATTTCCAATCATCGTGAAATCGCCCTGAATGCTGTAAATTTTTCGGGTTGGAGAATATTGAGAAGCTCTTTGTGTAAAAGGAACTTTTACCTGCGAAAACGTCTCAATTGAAGAAATCATAAGCAGCAACAGCAATAGGAAACCCAGGCTGTTTGCCGTTTTGATCTTATTTTGATGAGTAAAGTTTTTCATAATCATAGTGTTTATTATAAAACCTTTAACTTGGAATAGAGATGGAATAAATGATTAAATAATCCGTACGATTATTCAGGAAAAGTCTTTTGATGTAATCTTCATTACATTTAAAATCACAGATGATATGGATGTATTTAAGATTCTTAAATTTTCCCAGCTGCGTCAGGTCAATTTTAGAAGCATCATTTACACTGATTTTAATGGTCAGCATTTCGAGTAATGCTGTGTTGTCCATCGTTAACAGCTGTTGGAGCGACCGGACATCTACTTCTGCGCTGGAAATATGCCCCTGGGACAGATCTTTCGTTTTACCGTTCAGAAGATAGAGTTTGGGATGCAGATCTTTTAAAAATGATTTCACCAGATCATAATTAAAACCTGTTTCATTTTTTCCACTTCTATATCCGTCATTCATTAAAGCTTCGTAGGATATAAAAGTCTGGGCTTGCCCAATTTCTGCCGTGAGGAAAAGCAGAAAGAATACTACTTGATAACATTTAAAAGGGTTCATGATCAAATATTTAATTAAATTAGTTTCAGAAAAAAAAGCATAGGAAGTCCCGGGGCGATAAAATCATGCTGTTTTAACACCTGTAGAAAAACCGAAATGTAAAGTCATGGAATAGTTTGCTCGTTTCTGGCAAGCAAAAACAATTGTAGACTCAACTGGTAAGTTAAAAGATTTGGAAAGTGGAATTTACAATAGCGCAAATAGCCATTGCAGTCTAAATACCGTTTTGTGAAAAAGTATTAATGATCGTAAAGTATTATAGTGGTATTTTAACTTTAAAACCAAAAAATAGCTATTTTTTTTAATAAAACTGTATTTTGACAAGACTAAAGTATTTAAATAAAACGGGAGGACATTATTTTCGTAGGGTTTTTCGATTAAACTACTTTTTTTATCTGTGAATTAACATTTTTTTGATACTCTTTGACTGGCATTTTTCCTTTTTTTTGACTTACTTTATAGAATAAATAGTCTGATCATGAAAAATTTAATTCTCATTCGTCATGCAAAATCAAGCTGGGATACCCCATCAAGAGATATTGACAGACCAATCTCCAAAAGGGGGATTAATGACGCTAACATAATTTTTAGTCAGGTAACAAAATTTTTGCCCAAGACCTTTTTAGTATGGTGCAGTGTTGCAAAAAGAGCAAAGGAAACCGCCATGATCTTTTCACAGAACATTTCCATTCCCTACGAAAATGTAATTCTGAAAGATGATTTATACACTTTTGACGGTAAGAATCTGGAATCCGTTATAAAAAAATGTGAAAACAGATTTGACAGCTTAATTCTTTTCGGACATAATGAGGCAATCACAGATTTTGTTAATAAATTTGGAGACCTTTATATCGAAAACGTTCCTACAGCAGGCTTCGTATCCATTTCATTCGAACAGGATAGTTGGGATTCGATACATAAAGGGAAAACAATAAAAACCTTATTTCCAAGGCAATTAAAAGTATGACATCCCACGAAAACAGATATATAGACAGAGAAAAAAGTTGGCTTGCCTTTAATGCAAGAGTTTTACAAGAAGCAGCAGATGAAAGTGTTCCCTTATTAGACAGACTTCGGTTCTTAGGAATATTTTCGAATAATTTAGATGAATTTTTCAGAGTACGTTATGCTGCCATACGCCGCTTAAGTATGGAAGGCATATCGGGTGAAAAGATTCTTGGCGGAATTTCGGCCCAACAGTTACTTAAAGATATTACCGAGATTGTTATCGAACAGCAATCCGAAAGCTTACGGATTTTGAGCGTTATTGAAAAAATGCTTGAAAAAGAAAATATCTTTATCATTAACGAAACGGAAATCAACAAGGAACAGCAAAACTTTATCAAAGAATTCTTTATCCAGAAAGTAAGTCCGGAACTGGTTACCATTATCCTGAACGATCTGGATGAATTTCCATTGCTGAAAGATACCTCCGGTTATTTGGCGGTTAAGCTCGTTATGAAAACAAAAGAGCATTCTGTTTCTGACGACATCATTCAAAAGAATGAAGTGCGTTATGCCGTAGTGGAAATCCCGAAAACCATTAACCGTTTTGTGGTATTGCCGTCCAGCAGCGACAAGCAGCACATTATCCTTCTGGATGACGTGATCCGTTACAACCTGCACGGAATTTTCAATATTTTCGATTATGAAAGTATTTCGGCACACATGATTAAGATCACCCGTGATGCGGAACTGGATATCGATTCCGACTTAAATAAAAGCTTGATCGAAAAGATATCAACCAGTGTAAAAGACAGACGAATAGGCGAGCCGGTAAGATTCGTATACGACCAGTCTATCGATAAAGATACCTTGGCTTTTTTCCTGACGCGAATGAAGATCGATGCTACGGACAGTCTTATTCCCGGCGGACGTTACCACAACCGACGCGATTATATGGACTTCCCGAATTTAGGTCGTTATGATCTATTATTCCGCCAAAATCCGCCGTTGCCGGTTGTAGGACTAAGCCTTGAAGGAAGCATACTGGAACGAATCAAACAAAGGGACTTTTTGGTCAATGCGCCGTATCAGTCGTTTTCCTATATGATTAAATTCTTAAGGGAAGCCGCGCTGGATCCGAAAGTAAACTCCATTAAAATAACCTTATACCGTTTAGCCAAAAACTCCCAGATAATCAGCTCGTTAATCAATGCGGCCAAAAACGGTAAAAAAGTAACGGTACAAATTGAATTGCAGGCACGTTTTGACGAAGCCAGCAATATTTCCTATGCCGAACAGATGCAAACGGAAGGTATCGAACTTATTTTTGGGGTAAAAGGACTGAAAGTACACAGCAAAATATGCGTGATTGAACGTATTGAACATGGTAAGATATTCCGTTATGGCTTTATTTCCACCGGAAATTTCAACGAATCCACCGCTAAAATATATACGGATGTCACGCTGTTAACCAGTCATCAGCCGATTTTAAGGGATATTAACCGCATTTTCGACTTCTTTGACGTGAATTACCGGGTACACCGTTACAAACACCTGATTGTTTCCCCTCATTATACGCGTTCCAAATTTGTAAAACTCATTGAGCGTGAAATCACGAATGCCCTGGAAGGAAAAGAAGCCTATATCAAGCTGAAAATGAACAGCCTGTCCGATTTTAAAATGATCGACAAGCTTTATGAAGCCAGCCGGGCAGGTGTGAAGATTCAACTGGTGGTTCGCGGTATCTGTTCGCTGATCCCGGGTGTTTTGGGAATGAGTGAAAACATTGAAGCCATTAGTATTGTAGATAATTATCTGGAACATTCCCGTGTGTATATTTTTGGTAATGAAGGCGATCCGGAAGTGTATATCTCTTCTGCTGATTTTATGACCCGTAATCTGGATGCCCGGGTGGAAGTAACCTGTCCGATATATGATGAAGGCATCAAAAAAGAACTGATTGAAACCTTTAATATTGGCTGGAAAGGAAATGTAAAAGCCCGTTTGCATTCTGAAAATCTGGAGAACAAATACCGCAAAAGGCCAAAAGAAAAAATGTTCCGGGCACAATTGGAAACCTATAACTATTATAGAAATCTGATGGAAGTAATCGTTGAAAAGAATCTGTAATTATAGTATTAAAAGACTTTTAAAAGAATGATTTCAATAAAAAAATACGCTGCTATCGATATCGGATCAAATGCCATGCGTTTGTTAATTACCAATATTGTAGAACAGCAGGGAAAAGAAACACAGTTTAATAAAAGCTCCCTGGTTCGTGTTCCGATCCGTTTAGGACAGGATGCGTTTACCGTTGGGGAAATAACGGATGAGAATATTGAACGCATGGTGGATGCCATGAAAGCGTTTAAACTGCTGATGAAAGTCTATAAAGTAGAACGTTATATGGCCTGTGCTACATCGGCTATGCGTGAGGCCTATAACGGCAATGAAGTAGCCGAAATCATCAAGAAAAAAGCCGATATAAAGATCAACATTATCGATGGTAAAAAAGAAGCAAAAATCATTGCTTCATCCGATCTGCGCCATTTTATCAAAACCGACCAGACCTATCTTTATGTAGATGTTGGCGGTGGCAGCACCGAGTTTTCCCTTTTTTCCGAAGGGCAGATGGTCGCTTCCAAATCGTTTAAAAACGGTACCGTACGTTTGCTGAACAATATGGTAAACGATGTGGTGTGGCAGGAAATTGAAAAATGGATCAAAGTACAGACGGAACCGTATGAACATGTTACATTGATCGGATCCGGCGGAAACATCAATAAATTATTCAAATTATCCGGAAAATTACAGGAAAAACCGCTTTCCTATGCCTATGTGAATTCACAATACCAATACCTGAATTCGCTTTCCTATGAACAGCGTATCGCCGAGCTGGGTTTAAATACCGACCGTGCCGACGTGATCATACCGGCGACCAGAATATACCTGAACGCCATGAAATGGAGCGGTGCCAAAAACATTTATGTTCCTAAGATCGGACTTTCAGACGGTATCGTGAAAGCCATGTATTATGACAAAATCTAACAAAAATGAGCCCAACGATAATACAGCCTTCGGCAGCGGATTATAACGAAATTACCGAAGTATGGGAAGCTTCCGTCAGAGCGACACATACCTTTTTAACGGAAAAAGACATACAGTTTTACAAACCGTTAATTTTAAACGAATATTTAAAAGCGGTAAGCCTTTTTTGCACTAAGGAAGGGGATGCCATTACCGGCTTTTTAGGACTTGATAATGACAAAATAGAAATGCTTTTTATCCACCCGGATTACAGAGGGAAAGGAATCGGTAAAACCCTGCTCAATTTTGCAGTTACCGGAAAAAAAGCATCCAAAGTGGATGTCAATGAACAAAACGAACAGGCAGTAGGTTTTTACCAGCATCTGGGTTTTAAAACCGTAAAGAGAGAACCGCTTGATGCTTCCGGCAATCCGTTTCCGATATTGGTCATGGAACTTTAAATAACAGAAGATAACTTTTTCAGCATATACTAATGAAAACGCTATTTAGAACATTGCAAATCCTTTCCGAACCGGAATTGGACATGTTAGATGATGTCGTAACCGAAAGAAGTTTAAAAAAACAGGAGTATTTAATCCGGGAAAATGTGGTTTGTGACGAGATTGTCTTTATCAAATCGGGTGCCTTGCGTTCGTTTTATGTAAACAATGAGGGCGATGAGATCACGAACTGTATCACGTTTGAAAAAGAACTGATGTCGGCATTTTCAAGCTTTATCACCCAAAAGTCAACAGACGAAAACATACAGGCGATATTTGATTCCGAACTGGAAATTCTCCACCGGAAAGACCTGGAGAAACTCTACCAGGAAAATATCAATTGGCAGAAAGTGGGAAGGATCCTGGCCGAATCCCAATATGTACAGCTGGAAAGAAGAATAGCCTCTTTTCAGAAATATACCGGTAAAGAACGCTATAAAGAACTGTTTCAGCAGCATCCCAAATACATTCAGCTCATTCCGCTGCAATACCTGGCGTCGTTTTTAGGAATGACACCCCGTCATTTAAGCCGCATCAGAAAGGCGGTTTAATTATTGGACATTTGTCCTGCCGGAGAGCCTGATCCCTGGAATATTTTTGCAGCAAACAACAATTTATGCAAAAGAATATTTTAGTTATCGGAGGAAACGGACTGGTTGGCAAAACCATTATAAGGATTTTAAAAGAAAGAAATCCGGAGTATAAACTATTTATCGGAAGCCGTAAAAAAAGCGTGCTTTCAAACCAGCTGCAGATTGATGTAAACAACATCAGAACGTTTTCGGTTATACCGGAACACCAGATTGACAGTATTATATTGTGTGTGAACGACAAGCGGAATAATGCCCTGCTGTTTTCAATAGACAACCGGATTGATTATATCGATATTACCAAACCAACCCCCGATCTGGTAGTCGCTTATGATCTGGCCAAAGAAAATAAAGTAAACAACAGAATCGTGTTCAGCTCCGGCTGGATGAGCGGAATTGTAAGCGCCCTGTTGCAGGGTGCCGTTCCGGAAAAAGAAGCAGTTATTTCTGCCGGCCTTTACGTTTATTATTCGGTAAACGATCTGGCAGGGGAGAGTTCGGCTCATTTTATGGCTGAAAATGTTTGCAAACCTTTTGTTCGTTATCAAAACAATCAAACGGTTCAGATCAAGCATTTTTTAGACACGGAATACCATGCCTTTCATTTTGGAATAGGGAAGCGGCAGGTTTATAATTTTGATGTACCGGATTTGTTTATCCTGAATAAAATGGAAAAAGTGCCCACCGTTTCCGTGAAAATGACATACAGTTCCGCCTTTGTAACCCGACTGTTAGGTGCTTTTCAGTATTTGCAGATATTCAACCTGTTATCCCTGCGGGGAAGAAGACTGATTTTCAGTGCCAATGGAAAAGGTGATAAAACCGCTTTTGATATTGTAGTCAATACCACATCCGGTAAACAGACAATCAGTCTGCAAAGCGATAAAGGCCAGGCAGAACTAACCGCTTTTGCAACGGTATTGCATCTGGAAAAGCTCCTGAATAACCCTTTTGAAAAAGGAATTTATTTCAGTCACCAGCTTTACGGGCCGGAAGAGTTCACCACTTTATTAAAGAGCAACAAGACATTCAGTATTATACAATCATAAATAACCATCAGGTAGTAAATATGAAAAAAATAGTTATCATCAACGGACATCCCAATAAAGAGAGTTTCAATTTTGCTTTGGCAGAAGCATATAAAAAAGGAGCGGAGCAATCCAATGCTGCTATAAGTACAATAACCATAGCCGAATTGAATTTCAATCCCAACTTAGCATTCGGCTACCAAAAGCGTATGGAAATGGAACCGGATCTGCAAGCCGCCTGGCAAAAAATAAAAGAAGCCGACCACCTGGTTTGGGTCCATCCCGTTTGGTGGGGCGGATTACCGGCTGTTACAAAAGGATTTATCGACAGGGTCTTTTTACCGGGTTTGGCTTTTCGTTACCGTGAAAATTCGGTATGGTGGGACAAACTTTTAAAGGGAAAAACAGCCCATATCATTACCACACTGGATCAGCCGGGCTGGTATTACCGGCTTGTTTACGGCAGGCCAAGCGTTAATCAGCTAAAAAAGACCGTATTGGAATTCTGCGGTGTAAAACCGGTCAGGGTAAGTTATGTGGGAATAATCAAAACTTCAGAAAAGGCACAGCGCGAAAAATGGCTGCAACAGGTTTTTGAAATGGGACGCAAACAATTATAAATCAAGATCGAAAGTCTTGCGCAACAATTCCAATGCCGGATTGATCGCTTTAAGCTTATCGAATTTTTCCTGGGTGGTAAAAGCATATTTTGTTTCTACCACTTCGTTTACATGTACGTCAATAACAATATCGTGATTGTGTAGTTTTCCTCTCAGGTAACCCAGTAATTCGATTTTATTGTTGTCGAAATCCACTTTGGAACCTTCGTTGGGCAGTTCCAGGCGAATGGTTGTTCCATGCAGAACAGGATCGTTGATCTGCATATAGGTTGCCATGATCTTCTGACCGCTGTCGCTTAATCGCTGTGCAAACTTATTCCATTGCAGCAACATATCTGTTTCTGTAAAAGCTTCTTTGGGTAATTCGTCGTGTTGCTTAACAGAAGCCCTTTGCATGGCTTCCTGTTCCCGTTTGGCTTTGATACTGGATAATGAAAAAGCAGACACTTTTCTTTCTGCCTGTCCATCCGGGCTGCTAACCGGTTTAATTTCCGGTGCCACAGCTTTAACGGTCTGCTGTTCGGGTTGTGGCGGCGAAACGGCTTCGGTGTTTACAACCGGCGCTGTAGTGGCTATATTAACAGCAGCAGGAACGGTAATTTCAGCCGGAGCAGTTGCCGGCTTTGGATTATTTCTGAAAAAATCAGGGGGAATTATAAATTGTTTAGCTTTTTTTTTTCTCCATCAAAATTGATAGAGGCAAGCTGCATCAGGCATAGTTCTACTAAAAGACGCTGATTCTGACTGCTTTTGTATTTTAAATCACAATCATTGGCAACATCAATACCCTGTAATAAAAAGTCCTGCGACGTTTTTTGGGACTGTTCGCGGTATAAATTCTGTGCATGCTCACCGGCTTCCAGCAATACCAGCGTAGCCGGGTTTTTACAAACCAGTAGATCCCTGAAATGTGAAGCCAGACCGGCAACAAAATGATGTCCGTCAAAACCTTTTGCCAGGATATCATTATAAGCCAATAGTAAATCCGGGATTTTGTTTTCCAGAAGTAAATCGGTTACCTTAATATAATATTCAAAATCAAGAACATTCAGGTTTTCGGTAACAGCCTGACGGGTTAAGTTTGTTCCGCAATAGGAAACAACACGGTCAAAAATAGACAAAGCATCACGCATCGCGCCATCTGCCTTTTGGGCAATAATGTGCAGAGCATCGTCTTCAAATGAAATATTCTGGCTTTTCGCTACTTCTGCCAGGTGTTCTTTGGCATCTTTAACGGTAATACGTTTAAAATCAAAAATCTGACAACGGGATAATATCGTTGGGATGATTTTGTGTTTTTCGGTAGTTGCCAGGATAAAAATAGCATGTCGTGGCGGTTCTTCCAGCGTTTTCAGGAAAGCATTAAATGCAGCCTGAGAAAGCATGTGTACCTCGTCAATGATATATACTTTGTATTTTCCTGTTTGTGGTGGTATACGAACCTGATCGATCAGGTTACGGATATCGTCAACAGAGTTGTTTGAAGCCGCATCCAGCTCAAAAACGTTGAATGCAAAATCTTCATAAGGATCATCATAGCCTTCCTGATTGATTTTACGGGCCAGAATACGGGCACAGGTGGTTTTTCCCACACCACGCGGACCGGTAAAAAGCAATGCCTGAGCCAGGTGATTGTTTTCGATGGCGTTTAATAACGTATTGGTAATAGCCTGCTGACCAACAACATCTTTAAATGTTTGCGGTCTGTATTTACGGGCTGATACGATAAACTGTTCCATAGAATTTTATTGAAGGCAAATATAGCTGTAAAAAGGAGAAATTGCAAAAACAGTACCGGATAGTTTTTAACAAATAACAATTGTTTTAAGAGTAAAAACAGCTATTCGGTTCTGCCCTTTATACTTAGGTCAATCAGAACTTTTTCAATATCGTTTTCGGAAGAAGCCAGCTGTCCGGCAACAAAAACACCTTTTTCTCCGGAAACGGATTTAATCCCGTAAACGGTCGCTTCATCATCCGGATTGGTTTGCCCTTCGTAGCGGTAAATATGAACGATCTCGTAATGGGAAGGATTGGCAATAATATCGTTTTCATGAATATTGAAATCAATCGTAAAACCTTTTTCGGCAAGCTCTTCCAAAGCTTTTGTAACAGTGGCATAATGATACATACGAACCATATTTTAGTTGTTTTGTTGTTATTTTTTAAAGATAATCATTTTATTTCCAAATAAATATAAAGCATTGTTAAAGTGCTGTTACGAATAGGGGTGAAAAAGGAAAATAAAGCACTATCTTTGCCCCGCAGACCGCCTTATCGTCGTTCCGTAAGGAAGGGAGGAAAGTCCGGACACCAGAGAGTAGCATAGCGGGTAACACCCGTCAGTTTGTCTTCGGACAGATTAGGACAAGTGCAACAGAAAGTATGTACAGGTAATGCTGTAGTGAAACCAGGTAAACTCTATGCGGTGAAATGCCATGTATATCAACATTTAAGGGCTGCTCGTCCGTTGTTGAGGGGTAGGCAGATGGATCTCACTGGTAACGGTGAGACTAGATAAATGATAAGGGTCCGCTTCGGCGGATACAGAATCCGGCTTACAGGTCTGCATTATTTTTTAAGCTATAATAACCGGCACACTTTTGCCAATTGCTCTTTGCCTATTTTTTAATCCCCCCTTGTCAATTGCCTTTTGCCCTTTGCTTTTTACCCTTTCACATCCCCCTATCCAACTTAAACTCAAGCCCGATATTCCGGATACTTTCAATAGCAATATGCTGATCGCCTGAAAGATGTTTTCGCAGCTTGCTGATATAGACATCCATACTTCTGCCGGAGAAAAAATCGGTATTTCCCCAAACAGCTTTAAGAACAACTTCTCTTTTAAGCAGCTGATTACTGTTGTTAATCAGGAAAAGGAGCAGGGCGGCCTCTTTTTCGGTAATGCGCTGTATGCTGTTCTCAAAATGCAATTCCAGTCGTTTGGTATCAAAAACATACGCGCCAACGGGAATCTTTGTGCTAACAGGTGCTGTTACCGCCTGCTGCCCGGATCTTTTAAGGATATTATTCAGCCGGAGAACCAGCTCATCGGCTTCAAAAGGCTTTACGATATAATCATCGGCACCAAATTTCAACCCTTTCAGTTTATCCTCTTTCATTTTTTTGGCAGTCAGGAAAATAAAAGGAACATTCGCATCCAGCTGAATGATTTTTTCAGCAAGGGTAAAACCGTCAATCTTAGGCATCATCACATCAAAAATACCAATATTAAAAGACTCTTTCTGAAACATAGCCAGTGCTTCTTCACCGTCTTTTGTCCAGGTAACATCATAATCATGAAGTGCTAAATACTGCTTTAAAACCAATGCAAAATCGGTATCATCTTCTGCTAAAAGTATCTTTTTCATCATCTAAATGGCGGGAATACTAATATGGAATAAAGTCCCTTTTCCTAATTCACTATCAATTTTAACGGCACCTTTATGGGCTTTAATGATCTGGTCAACATAGTACAAGCCTAAGCCAAGCCCTTTTGTAGTATGGATATTTCCCTGTTCGACCCTGTAAAACTTATCAAACAGCAGTGTTTGTTTTTCCTTGGCAACACCAATTCCGTCATCCTGGATCTCAATTTTTAAAAGTTTATCTTTAACAACCGTACTAACCCTGATGTTTTTACAGCCGTATTTTACTGCATTATCCAGGACATTGTTAATAGCCGTTGTTAAATGGAAAGGATCGACTTCTAAAAAATAGCCGGAAACCGGTAATTCATGCACTATCACCACATCCGGATAAGCTATTTTAAAATCGTCTATAATAGCCTTTAGAAAGACATTACTGTTTGTTTTAACTTTCTGTAACGCAATTTCTTCATAGCCCAGTGAATTTGTCATGACCTGGTCTATTAAATGCTGTAAACGGGTATTCTGACGGTTTATCGTATCCAAAACTGTATTAAAAACGGCTTCATTTTCTTTAACCCCTTTCTGTTCGAGGATTTTTGTCGACACGGATAAAGTCGTCAGCGGTGTCTTTAATTCATGGGTGATGTTATTGATAAAATCGGTTTTAACATCATTTACTTTCTTCTGCCTGATCAGGGCTTTTATAGCCATTACAAACAGTACAACCAGAATAAACATTGCCGTCACCGAAAGGAAAAGCACCATGGCCATTCGTTTTAATATGATTTGCTGCCAATTATTAACGGAAACATATAAGGTGTCTTCCGTGAGCAGTTTATAATTCGTATCCGGAACCAGATTACTGGCAGTACCCACATAGTTCCGGACCAGAAAAGCATTGTCCAGACTGGCTAAATTTCCGAAAAGTTTGTTCCCGATAAGCGGTTTTTCGGCAAAAACAGTATCACTTTTTTGCGCATTTTCATATATAATAAACTTATTGGCAACAAGGGCAAAATCAATGGAGTCTTCCGGAAACTCCCGTTCCAGCTGTTTTTTCAGCCGGGCTGTCAGCTCACTTTTAAAATCATTTTTCAGCAGCCTGTTTTTTAATTGCAGCTTCATTTTGGGATTCTTAAAATATTCCTGTGCCAATCGCTTGTAAAGAATGTCTTTTTCATAGAAAATACTGGAATCAATAGCCGTATAATCATCGGTAATGGCTCCGATTTTTTCTTTTACCTCCAGCTGGAATTGCGCTACTTTATAATGATAGGTAGTTTTTACCAGATAGTACTGCATTGCCGTTAATACGACCAGTACAGCTATAGCAAAACCGATTAAAAAGTTTATTTTGAGTTTCATCCGTTCAATGTATTCTGTATCAAAAATAAGGCTTTTATGAAAACTATAGCATTTTAACCCTGCATTAACCTCCGATTAACTTCCGGACTGAAATTTTACCGGCATTTTTGCGATTCAAATCCATACACAACATGAAAAAATATCACATTCTCATTTTAGCCATCTTATGCACACTCCGGTTAACAGCCCAGGAAGACCCGAAAGTATTAGAGGAAGTAGTCATCAAACAGGAAGCAAAAGCGTTCAGCATTAAAAACGGAAACATTAAAGTAGATGTCGCCAATACGCTTTTTAAGGCCAATACCAACCCGGTTGATCTAATATCAAAACTACCCGGTATTCAGGTAAGTCCGGACCGGGAGAACATTACGGTTGTTGGAAAAGGAAATGCCCTGATCTATATTGACAATCAGAGAGTAACGGTTAACGACCTGAATGCCTTAACGGTTGAGGATATTAAAACCATCGAAATCATTCAGAATCCATCCTCTAAATATGATGCCGATGGCCGTGCTGTCATTCTGATTACCCGCAAACGTACCAAAAAGGAAGGGTTTATGCTCAGCCTCACCGAAAATGCAACTTTTAAAAGGTATTTTAATAACTATTTAGGCGGAAATACCAGTTATAAAAAAGGCAATATAGAGCTAAAGGCAAATTTTAATTACAACCAGCTGACTGTGTGGGAAAGCAACGGTAACGACTTTAGCATACCGGATAAAGATATTGTTTCCAACTACCTGGTAACCGCAGTCACCAAAAGACCGCAATATATTTACGGAGCGGGTATTTTCTACAAGATCAATGATGACGATAACTTCTCATTTAACTTTAACGGAAAAACTGATAAAGATCTTTTTGACATAACTACAGACACGTATAACAGGCAGCAAAATGACGAAAACAATATTGCAACCTTAAATCAAAACAATGGAAACAGGCAGTTTTACAATGCTTTTATGAACTACAACCATAAAATTAAAAGTATGGAAGCCTTGCTTTTTACCGGTATACAATATTCCGGGCATACCCAGAAAACACAAAGCCAGATCTTTAATAACTATAACAATACCACGTTTGATCCCACCCAAAACAGGGATCAGCGATTTCATGTCGATCTTTTTTCCGGCCGTATGGATTTTGAAAAACCATTTAAAAATCAGATGAAACTGGAATTGGGCATCTTTCATTCACAGGCCGCTGCAACTACCGATTTCAACAGCTATACTTTTAATCCCGAAGCAATACAGGCATCGTCATACCATTACAAAGAAAAGAATAGTGCCGGGTATTTTCAGTTTTCCGGCAGCTTTAAAAAGATCAGTTACAGCCTTGGCACACGGGTAGAAAACACAATTGTTGAAGGAAAGTATAAAATGGCAGATGCTTTATTAATAGACAAGAACTACACCCGGCTGTTCCCGAAACTACAGCTGGAAATTCCTGTAGACAGCACTAAAACCCTTACTTTAAATTATGCTAAAAGCATCAGCAGACCGGATTTTCTGTCGGCCAGCCAGGTAACAGCCTATATTAACCCGTATTTTTCTTTTGCCAACAACATTAACATTGATCCTACCATTACAAATGAAATCAGTGCTAATTTTCAGTATGGGAATAAATTACTGAAAATCAGTTACAACCAAAAAGACAACCCTGTTTATATGGGAAGTACCTATGATGACACTCAAAACATGCTCACTTTAAAACCGGTGAATTTCGAAAAAGAGTCGGGTTACAGTATCGAATTAACCACGCCGTTTACCTATAAAATCTGGACAGCTACCAATGTGCTGAATTTGACCTATAATAAAATAGAAGACCCCGGAGCTGTTCTGAACGGAACAAGACCATACCTGTATTACTACAGTAATCACACGTTTAAACTGCCCAAAGCGATCGAATTAATGGTAAACGCCTGGGGCATTACCCGCCAGCAGGAAGGTATTTTTGAAAGAAAAAGTCTGTTTACGATTGATGCTGCCGTTTCAAAAACATTCTGGAAGCACTTCGATTGTACGCTGAGCTGTAATGATATCTTCCGGCAACTGACCTTTTACGATAGTTTTACCGTTAACAACGTCACTGCAAAAGGAAGGTATTATACGGATTTGCAAATGCTTTCCCTTGCCGTAAAATATTCCTTTGGCAAGATCAGTAATTCGGAATTCAAAGAGAAAAGTATCGATGAGAATGCGAACAGAATCCGTTAACTAACTGTCGAATTCGTCTTCTTCGTCCGTGACATCCTCTTCCGAATCATTTTCAAATTCAAAGAAGGAGAATACCGATCCGCCGTAATTCTTTAAAAAAGAAAAATTATCCATGTGGTTGATAGGAGTGTGCTTGGAATGTTCAATGATCATCATACCGTCGGTTTCCAGTAACTCATTCTGGAAAACAAGCTCCACGATTTTTTCAAAATCTTTCTTTTCCATCCCATAAGGCGGGTCGGCAAAGATAATATCGTAGGAAGCCTTGCTTTTTTCCAGGAATTTAAAAACATCGCTTTTAATGGCCGTAATGTCGAAATCAAATTCCTTTGCGGTCTTTTTTATAAAGTTTACACAGCCAAAATCGCCGTCAACACTGGTAATAGGCCCTGATCCGCGGGAAGCAAATTCATAGCTGATGTTTCCGGTACCGGCAAACAGGTCCAGTACGCGCAATTCACTGAAATTAAAATAGTTATTCAGGATGTTGAATAACGATTCTTTAGACATGTCTGTAGTGGGGCGAACAGGTAAATTTTTTGGAGGATTGATTCGTCTTCCTTTATACTTTCCGGAAATGATTCTCATGAATGGAGTAGGATATAATTTTGTAGTGTTTCACTTTCTGTGAGAGAATATTTTGACTGCAGATCAATGGTATCCAGCAGGGTAATATTACGAACATAACGATAGGCAATTTCAAAACAAGGATGGTTTTCGCTGATTTTACCCAATAGGGAAACAGCGATACTTTCCGGATTTAACTGCAATTGCTCCAGCGTAAATAGCAGATAATAAACAAAATCTTCTGGTGTTTTATACTCAAAGGAATTGTACAACAATAGCTTCATGTTAGCAATGATAACAATCTCAAAATGAGTTTCCTGAATATGAATGTAAACCTGTTTTTCTTCTTTGTTTTTTGACAAATCCAGCAGTCGGGATACCAATACTGTATTCACGTTTTTATAGTCAAAAGTACCGAACTGATCGATCAGGAAATTGTTTACATTCACAAACGGAACATATACATTGTTCATCTCGTAGGCTTCAATTTCATCGAAGGCAAAAAAATCGGTTTCAAATACTTTGGTATTGTATTGCAGATAACTGCCCAGGTAATTTTCATCAAACAGCGGTTTCGGCACAAAAGTGCTGAAATTATTGTCGTGCAGCACAACCACTTCATCGTAGTATTTTGTCAGCGCAGGATGATCCACAAAAGTGCGCCACAACTGATCTTCCAGTGATTGGGTGTTTTTAAAGACAACATGCTGTAAATCAACAACACGGTCGTTGAGCGTATCGGTCACACAAAAAGAAAGTCCATTGAGCGCAACCTGAATGGACAATTTTTTGTAGTTTTTTGAAGCTATCGTAGTTGTTGATGACATTATGCTGAATCGTAATTATGGACAAATTTACATTTTTTTTGCAACTGAAACCGATTTACGATAAAAAAGGTATGTATCTTTGATATTCTTTTACAGCACAGCTAAAACTTAGGTTTTACAAGCCTGTGATTATTTTAAACATCCATGAGTTCCAGCAAATTTTATTCTTCTTTAAAACAAAATTTTCCGTATCAGCCAACGCTAAAACAGGACATTTTTTTTCAAAAAATAGCCGATTTTATTACCAATGAAAACGATGATGAGATATTTCTGCTAAAAGGATATGCCGGAACCGGAAAAACTACCGTTATTGCAACCATCGTGAACCAGCTGAAAGACGTTCACAAAAAATATGTATTGCTGGCGCCCACAGGACGTGCGGCAAAAGTGATCTCAAATTATTCCCATAAACCGGCATTTACCATTCACAAACGAATTTATTTCCCTAAAAAGGGTAGTGGTGGTGGCGTTAGCTTTACGATGCAGCCCAATAAATTCAAGAACACCGTTTTTATTGTGGATGAGGCCTCCATGATTTCGGATACCAATTCCGATTCGGGCCTGTATGAAAACGGTTCGTTATTAGATGATCTGATACTCTATATCTATTCCGGCCATAAATGCAAAATGATATTGGTGGGCGATACCGCACAGCTGCCTCCGGTACACATGGATGTCAGCCCGGCTTTGAATATGGATACGCTGTCCATGAATTACAGTATGGAAGTACAGCATATCGAGCTGGATGAAGTAATGCGTCAGGAAGAAAAATCCGGTATTCTATACAATGCAACCGAACTGCGGGAAATACTGAAATCCCAGTTTATGGATTCCTTTAAGTTTCAGCTAAGGGGCTTTAAAGACATTGTACGCCTGGAAGACGGTTATGATATTCAGGATGCCATTCAGCAGGCCTACAGCAATTACAGCATTGAAGACACGGCTTTTATTGTGCGTTCCAACAAAAGAGCCAATCAGTACAACCAGCAAATCCGCTTACGGATCCTGGACAAGGAAAGCGAACTTTCTGCCGGCGATTTTATGATGGTGGTCAAGAATAACTATTTCTGGCTGAAAGAAACAGATGAAGCCGGGTTTATTGCCAATGGAGACATCATTGAAATCCTGGAAATCTTTAAGATACAGGAACTGTATGGCTTTAAATTCGCCAAGGTTAAAATCCGGATGGTCGATTATCCCGGCCAGATTCCTTTTGAAACCGTCTTGATTTTAGATACGCTAACGAGTGAATCGCCTTCATTGACCTATGAACAGTCCAACATGCTGTACCAGGAAGTCATGAAGGATTATGAAGAGGAAAGAACGCAGTACCGCAAACTCCAGAAAGTAAAAAGCAATCCGTATTTTAATGCGCTGCAGGTTAAATTCTCGTATGCGATTACCTGCCACAAATCGCAAGGCGGACAATGGAATACGGTGTTTATCGAACAGCCATATTTACCGGACGGTATTAATAAAGATTACATACGATGGCTGTACACTGCCATTACCAGAGCTAAAGATAAATTATATCTTATTGGCTTTAAAGACGACTATTTTGAAAATTGATATTACTTTTAAGACTTAAAACATACTAATTGCACATGAAAATAATAGCTGTAATTCCTGCCCGTTATGCTTCCACACGTTTCCCTGCAAAACTGATGCAGGATCTGGGTGGTAAAACGGTTATTTTAAGAACGTATGAAAGTGCTGTTCAGACCCGATTGTTTGATGATGTTTTTGTAGTAACCGATTCGGAGCTTATCTATGAGGAAATAGTATCCCATTGCGGAAAAGCCATCAGAAGTATCAAAGAACACGAAAGCGGCAGCGACCGTATTGCAGAGGCTATCGAAAATATGGATGTTGATGTTGTGGTAAATGTACAGGGCGATGAACCGTTTATCAATGCGGAACCGTTGGAACAGGTTTTGGATATTTTCAAAAACGATACCGGAAAACAAGTGGATCTGGCGTCTTTGATGCGGGAGATTACCGATAAAAAAGATATTGAAAACCCGAATAATGTAAAGGTTATTGTCGACCAGAAAGGATTTGCCTTATATTTTTCCCGTTCCGTGATACCGTATCCGAGAGAAGAAAATGTAGGCGTACGCTATATGCAGCACATCGGTATTTATGCTTTTAGAAAAGAAGCTCTGCTGGATTTTTACAAATTGCCGATGCTTTCACTTGAAGCTTCCGAAAAACTGGAGCAATTACGCTATTTAGAATACGGAAAACGCATCCGGATGGTCGAAACCAGCCATGTAGGCATCGGGATTGACACTCCGGAAGACCTTGAAAAAGCCCGGAAAATGATCCTGTCATAAATAAAAAAAGGAGCGTATGTTATGCTCCTTTTTTTATTCCCTGTTATTTCTTCAGATATTCTCCTGCCAGCGAACCGCCGCCGCCGCAGAAATACATTAGATCATAACGTTCGTTAAACTTAGAAGTAGAAATTACCGCCATATTGTTTTTAACGGATATTGTCATAACCGCTTTCAGATCCGGATTGCTGTCTTTCAGATTCACTTCAATCTGGTTGTTTACCAAAATACCTTTTCCTTTAAACTCACAGCCTTTTTTGGTTGCCGCTTTAAAAGTCACCGCTACATCAAATTCGTTATCCTTAGTATTCGTTAGGGATAATGTCTGGTAATAACCTTTTCCTTCTTCACCCAGGATATAGCTTCCGTTAAGCGATTTCGGCACGATCGGTTTCTCTTTCGAAAGAATGTAATGGGACGCTAATTCCGATTGTATCTCTTTTTTATCCTGATCCAGTATGGCAATGGTACTATCTGTTTTAATCAGATAAAACTCCGTTTGATTGTCTTTAAAAGTAACTTCCACATAAGGACCGTTTAACTTCCATTTCCCTTTTTCTGTTTCGGCAGCTCCTTTGCTATCCTGATACAGTACTGTTTTGGAAACATTTGAATCGTTGTCAAAGGAAAGTGTTGTTTCAATTCCCGGACAATCCGCACATGGTAAAACACCTTCATACATACCCGAAACCGTCCTGGTTACCTGTGTACTGTCGGCTTTAGGTGTTTCAGCTGCCATTGAATCCGTTTTTTTACATGCTGTAAATGACAATAAAGCAACTATTGCTAATGTAGCTAAAGGTTTGTTTATCATAATTTCATTTTTTTATTGTTATTTACAAAACAGTATCAAAAAGCTTACCAAAGTGGTGTTTTTTATGATGTTTTTTCTTAAAAAAATATCTCAACCCCTTCATACTTCCCACATCACATCAAACTTCTAACCTCATACTTCTAATATCTCACCTCACTTTCCTCCTTTCCAGGTATTTTTGCGCTGCCTGGCTCATCGTTACCAGCGCAGCACCCATCATTATCGCATCTTTGATCACCAGTCTGCCGGCACCGCTTAAATATGGAAATCCGGATTGTGCATCGCCCAGATCGGGAACCCAGGTTTCCGGCGTGGTAATCAGGAAAGACAGCGTTACAAAAGACATTCCAAATGCTAAAAAGCTTCCGAAAGCCGATACTCCGGGTGCAAAAGGATAGAAAGCAATTAAAATCCCGATAGCTACAATTAAGGCACCCAGTCCATAGGAAAATCCGTAAGTATTATTCGCTTCGTGCCAGGCTATATTTTCGGGTTTGTATTCGCCTTCCTTATTCATGTGTGTTTTATATTCAGGAGCTTTATAGGTGTAGAAGAAACTCATTAACGGGCTGTTTGCAGCAAAAGGTACTATGCCGTTAGCTTCATAACGAAAAGCCTTTAGTCCGCCAATCCAGACCAAAACAATAATTAAGCCCAAACGGGTTACATGCATTCCGGTTTCCTGCAGTCTGGCTGCAAAAGCAAATAATTTGTCCATAAATTTTTAATTGATTGTTATGGTACAAAGTTCTTTTAATTCAAAAACAACCGGAATAGATAAATAGCATTAAGGAATGGATAAAAATCCTTTGCGGATTTTCCATTCTTCTTCCCGGAAATGCTTTGGCGACAATCCGATATGCTTTTTAAAGAACCGGCTGAAATAGTATTCGTCTTTAAAACCCAAATCGGAAGCAATAGCTTTAATCTGGGTATTGGTATGCAGTAATTCCCATTTTGCCTTTAAAAGCAGTTTTTCATTTAGCAATGCCGAAACCGTTTTCTGGTAATACTGTTTGGTAGCATTACTGAGTGTCTTAACTGTCACGTTCAGTTTTTCGGCATAAAAAGAAGGCTGATGTTCGGTTTGAAAATGTTCGTTGATCAATGCGGTAAGTGTCGTGAGAAACTCCGGCAGCGGGAGCAGGGCTTTAGCTTCCAAGGCATCGGTTTCATTTTTGAGCCGGGTCAGTTTGATTAAAAAGATTTTCAGATATGAAAAAACCAGCTCGTTTGAAGCCAGTTCCTCTTCTTTTATCTCATTTTGAATATTCTGAAATAAAACCGATAATTCATCGCGTTCTTTCAGCGGAAGCGGAATTTTTGAAGTCGCATAAATATTATTAAAAAGCACACCGTTACAGCCTACCTGATGGTGGTAGGTTTCAATGCAGAAAAAATTGGCATGGAACAACAGCAGGGAAGCTTCCGTTTCACTTTTAGGGTGCAAGGCAAATGCCTGATAGGTATTAAAACAAAAAATCTGATTTTCAGCATATTTTGTTTTCATCAAATCGGTTTCCACTGTTCCATTACCCTGATGTATCCACAGAATGGCAAAATAATTCGTATGCAGCTGCCAGCTTTCCGTTGCTATAGCAACAGCAGAAATCAGGATAGGCGTACTTTCCTTAGAAGCTTTCTTTATTTCCAGATGAATCGGATTGGCCAGCATGATTTATCCTAATTTTTTAATGGTAAACAGCTCGTTATGGTCTTCTACTTTCGGGTACATCCTAACGGAATAATGCGCATTGAACTTCGAACGGTAGGCGGTATTGCGCTGTTTGTGTTCGTCCGTGAGCACCATTGTATTAAACAGGATAAAACCGTTTACATTCAGCAGGAAATTGATGCGGTTGATAAAGAACTCCTCAAAAAGAAAATTCGGCATTACCGTATCCTGAAAAACATCAATAATGATCAGGTCATATTTCTCGCGGGTCTTTAAAACAAATTCAAAAGCATCGTCTATGACCAGTTCCAGGTTGGGAATTTTATCCAGATCAAAATACTTGTTTGCCAGTTCTATCGTTTTCGGGTCTATTTCCACACCGGTTACAGCTCCTTTAAATTTGATTTCATCCACCAGTGTTTTGATCACACTGCCGCCGGCCACACCCAAAACTAAAACCGATTTAAAATTGCGGATTCGCTCAAAACCAATATAATGCAGCCCTTTTCTTAAAATCCGCTGCAAACTTCCATACGAATAGTTCGTATTCTTGGAATCCATAACCAGTTGCCCGTTATTCCAGGTAACTTCCAGATTTTTATTTATTTCCGATTTTTTTTGGTGTATATTTATGGGTATAAAGTAACTCAGCAGCTTTTTAAGTATCATCCATTCACATTTTCTATTCGTAAATATAATGCTATTTTTACACCAAACTTTTTTAAAATGAAACAATTTCTATACAGGTTAATATTCTTTAAATGGATGGGATGGAAGATAAACGGTGCGATTGCTCCGGAAATCAAAAAGTGCATCATGATAGTGGTACCGCATACCAGCTGGCACGATTTCTACCTTGGTGTATTTACCAGAGGAATATTAGATCAGGAAATGAACTTTGTCGCTAAAAAAGAACTGTTTAAATTCCCTTTTGGAGCCTATTTCAGATGGATGGGCGGCGCACCGCTAAACCGTCAGAAAAACGAAAACAAAGTAGATGCCATTGCCAAAGTATTTGAAGGAAAAGAGGTTTTCCGCCTGGCGATCGCTCCCGAAGGAACCCGGAAAAAAGTGACGGAATGGAAAACAGGATTCTATTATATCGCCATGAAAGCCGGTATTCCGATAGTCCCGGTTGCTTTTGACTATGGCAAAAAAGAAGTAAAAATTGCCGCACCGTTTTATCCGACCGGTGATAAAGAAAAAGACTTTAAAGCATTACAGCAACATTATAAAGGAGTCATCGGGAAAATTCCAAAATACAGCTTTGTACCGGAAGCATAATTAAAAAAAGAAATTGATTGCCGGACTTTTTATTTCCGGTTAAGAAGTTTGTTAATGGGGAGGGCTTTATAGTTCGAAAGAAATTGATCTCTTTAAAACTATAAAGCCCCGAATAGCTGGTGAACAGCTTTACGATAACAAAGTTTACTAAACAGAAACCGCTTGTTAGAGCCGGTATACCTAAAACTCCACATCATCTGCTACGTTGCCTCCTTGTTCAGCAGCAAATTTTTCGGAATATTCCTTTTCTTTTTGCTCCCTGTAGTCTAAATAATACCGCATTGTTTCGAGCTCTTCGTTAGCAATTGGCATCCATTGCATAGCCACCGACTGAAAATCGCCCAATGAAATCCCGAAATTATCCTGTATCCATTGTGCACCGTCATATCCGTAAGCATAAGCGGCCTGCCGGGCTCCATTGAGCTCTTCATAGAAATAACGGTCTGTTTGCATCTTTTCAAGATTCTTCGAACCTTCTTCGCTTATTACCGCTTTCAGGTTGCCTAATTTCGGATGATCGCCTGCTTCTGCAAAATATTGCCCAAAAATTGTAACTACCTCATAGGTGCTGTCTTCCTGCATTCTTGCTCCCCAAAGCGCAGAGGCTTCTTCAAAAACTGCCTTTTCAATTCCCAATACTTTCAGGATTTCGTTTTGGTCAACTCCGGATGCCATTTTTGAAGCAATAGCCGCATAATCATACAATGTAACCCCGTGAATGGGTTCTAATAATGGATTACTCATAATTTTCTGTTTTGTATTCGTTTAATAATCGGGTATAAAATTTTTCGTGTTCTTGCTCCATATCCGGATTTATTTTGTTCCATTCATCAAACATCGCCCGTAAATAATGTTGGTATAATTTCGGAGCTTTGTCTTTCAATTCCTGCCATTGCTTCTCTAAATCCTCCATTTGTGCTGTTTTTTGCTGAATACTGTTCGGATCATTTTCGAAAATAATGTTCAGCGTTAATTGGTGTTTTTGCTGATGCAGTTCTTCCATCTTTTCAGGAATTTCATAATACTCTTTCAACAAATGCGCTGTTCGTTGTTCGGCAAGGCTTCTTCCCAGATGTTCCAGCATTTTTGCCTGCGAGCTTGGCTCAAAAGTATTCCGGGTACTACAGGCGGGACAAGTGATATAAGCGGTTGTAAAATAGATTTTTTCAATCGGGACAGGACTTCCGCATTGTGTACAGCGAAATTGATCTTTGATGGTTTCGTACTCGTCTAAAATTTTCTGGTATTTCACTTCATAATCTTCCTGATCGGTACTGTCTATTCTTTCCCGGCAGTCCTGATACAATTCCTCTAACTGATAGAATCTGTCGTAACATTCGGTTCTGAATTCAAGGTAGGTTACAAGATCATCTTCATCGTAAGGAAAATACGTTATTTTTTCCTCCTTCACTTCACGGGCTTTTTTTACAATGTTTTCCATCTGACCTAATACGGCCGATTTCATCCTTAAATATTCCCGTCTAAACTGGCCGGTATCGGAATTGTTTATCGTTATCAATTCCGGAATAGAGGCTTCTGTAAACTCTTTGAGCTTGCCTTCTAATTTACTTATGAAAATAAAAAATCGTTCCTGGGTTGCTTGCATGATCATGTATAATTTAGGAGTTATCCTCTTTTTTAATATTAATTCCATCCGATATTTTTACGGAGAGAAACGTAAAGCCACAATAAGCACAGTGGGTTAATCCGTCATCTTTTGCTCTTCCGGCTCCGCAATTGGGGCAGGTTCTTGTCGCTACTTTTGCAGCTTCATCCACAAAATCGCCTCCGTACGATTTTTGTTCTTTGGCTTTCTGCTTCATTTTCTCTAAAATGGAAAGTGGTTTTTTCTTTTCTTCCATAACCTTATAATTTATCAATCAACTCCGTTTTTTTGGCTTTGTATTCTGTTTCGTCAATTAATCCGCTTTCAAAAAGTGTTTTGAGCTTTTGCAGCTTTACCGTAATGTCCTCTTGTGCGGCTGGCGGATTCATTTGCTGCTGCATTTGGTTCATCATCATCCCGGCAATCATTCCGCTTGTCGTGCCTTCATTGGCAATAGTGCCTTGTTGCCCGATAGCCTGTGCCGTACTGAACCGGGTAAATTTATCCATATCGGTTACCATGTTCATATTCGTGATTTTATCATAATGTGCCGAAACTTCGTCGGGCAGGGTAACGCTGGTAATCGTAAACGTGATTAAATCAATACCGAATTGAGCAAAATACGGCTTTAAAAAAGGTGTTATTTTTCCGCCTAATTCCGTTACATTTCCGGCGATGTCTTTTACAGCAATATTTTCCTGCGCTAAAACCTCGCCGAATTTCGGAGCAATAAAATCTCTTAATTCGTATTGCAGTTCAAAAATGGTAAAGGTCCGGTAAGAACCTGCATACTGACGAAAGAAGGTTTCGAAATCCTTTATCTGAATATCAAACGTTCCGAAAGCCCGGACACGAACCTGTCCAAATTCAGGATCCCGCATCATAATCGGAGCAGGCGTACCCCATTTGTTGTTCACAAACTGACGGGTGTTTACAAAATAAATATCGGCTTTAAACGGACTTTGAAAGCCATATTTCCAACCTTTTAAGCGACTTAATACCGGAATATTTTCAGTACTTAAAGTATGTAGTCCCGGTTGAAAAACATCGGCTAGTTGTCCTTCGTTCAGGAAAACAGCAATTTGCGATTCCCGGACCGTGAGCTTTGCCCCGTTTTTAATCTCTTTGTCGGTGTCCTCAAACTTCCACATCAACAGATTCGGATCCGGTGTGGCAGCTTCAATAATGTCAATGAATTGTGATGTTATCATACGCTATTAGTGTTACTATGTTTGTATTACGTAGCACGTTTCTTTCGGGGGGAAAAATAGGGGGAAGGGGAGATTAGTGAGAACCTGAAACTTCACAGACAAGATTTCGTCTGCAGTCTTCAATTCACTGTGACTAAATTACGAAAAAAAACATTCCGTTGCAAAATACTTCTCACAAATCCGGAAACCAATAACAGCAGGCCGATTCACTTAAAAAGACTGTATATCATTTTTTTTCAAAAAAATAAAACCAAACCTTTTACTATTTCGTATATACCTGTATTAATCAGAATATACGATTATGAAAGTCCGGTTATCAGTATGTATTCCATCCGTATCTTTCTGTTCCTGTAATCAGGATCAGGATATGAATACCTGCCCGTTACCGACAAAAACATACAAAAGAACTTTTTCTTCTTCCGGTAATCTGATGGTTTTAACAGATGTAGGCGCTGCCACATCGCAAACCAACGGCGGTATTATTTTAAGTAACAATTTCCCGGATGCATTTACAGCTACACCGAATATGGGAACAATTGCTATGAGTAACCAGATTAGAATTTATGAACCGGGCACAATGCCTGGGAATCCTGTAGCTATTGCCAGCGAGAACATTACTAAAAAGATATTTATCGCGGAACGATTAGGGAGGAGGAAATGTTCTTTTGTTTAATACACCAATCACGAAGGTGATTATGTACCGGTGTCCAAACGTTTAGAAGCAGGCGTTACTGCTGTTCATTAGATTCGTAAATAAATTGTGATACATTTTGTTTTGGGTTAGTTTGAGGTTAGAACCTCAGTTGCATTATGCGGCTGAGGTTTTTTTATTGTTGTTCATAATTTTTAAAAGTTCCGTCTTTATAAAAAATCACGATGCGCTCTATCGCATCCGGATTATTAAAAATGGGAGGAAGGGCTGTTTTTTCGTTTCCGGAAACCTCTTGTCCGGAAAATGTTGCCGTTGAAAATAAATCCGGTATATTTTCTTCTACGGCATATTCCTGTATCGTTGCCGTATTAATAGCATCCGATTTTGGAAAAGTACCCTTGCCGTTAAGAATCCAGTATAAATCCACTTCCGGGAAAAACTCAATAATTTTTAAGATAAAATCAAGACTCGGTTTGTTTCTGCCGGAGAGCAGGTGAGACAAACCGGAACGCTGCACACCGATCTTATCGGCAAACGAAGAAGCAGATAAACCATAATAATCCAGTATTATTTCCAGTCTTTTAATAAAATCATCTGTGTTTACCATTGTAAAAAAATATTTCAATTTGCAATATTACAAATGTAAACAAATAGTTCTATCCAAACAACTTTACAACTGTAAACAATGTTTATATGATTAATATCTAACTTCATATATCACACATCAAACATTTGATAATAAGAAAAATATGAATTTAATTAACATACTGCTAAAATAGTTAGAACTACATTCTGACTCCTGTAAACCCGGTGTTTACAGGGATAACATAAATACATATTTTCTGTGTTTACAATTGTAATTTAATAGATGTTTACTTTTGTAAATAGAAAATAGTTACAAATGGAATTTCATAAGATATTCGAATCAAACAAAGAACAAAGCCTGTATGGCCGTTATATCACCAACACCCATATCGAACCGTTACTCACAAAACTGGGCAGTGATTTTACGGTTAGCAGTAGCGGAAAATCCGTAAACGGATTACCTATATATACTATTAAGGTAGGCAGCGGTTCCGTAAAATTGTATATGTGGTCACAGATGCACGGAAACGAGTCCACGACCACCAAAGCTTTATTTGATTTATTAAACCTGTTAAACAGCGAATCGGAGCTGGCGCTTTCCTTTAAAAATGCCTTTACCTTTTGCATTATCCCGATCTTAAATCCGGATGGCGCGGCAGCCTATACCCGTGTAAACGCCAATGAAACAGACCTGAACCGGGATTCTGTTGCGCTGAGTCAGCCGGAAAGTAAACTGTTACGCCAGCTATATGAAGAATTTCGGCCTGATTTTTGCTTTAACCTGCACGACCAGCGCACGATTTTCGGAGCCGGTCCGGAAGGTAATCCGGCAACAGTCTCATTTTTAGCACCTTCTTATAATGAAGAACGGGAAATTAATGAGGTCAGACAGCAGGCAATTAACGTTATTGCTGCAATGAATGCCGAATTACAGAAACATATCCCCAATCAGGTAGGACGCTTTGATGATTCCTATAATATTAACTGTATAGGCGATATGTTTCAGACACTGGGAACGCCGACGATCCTTTTTGAGGCAGGGCATTTCCAGCAGGATTATGAAAGAGAAGTGACGCGGAAAATGATTTTTATCGCCTATTTAGTTGCATTGCTAACCATTTCAAAAAACGAACATGTTAGCAATAAAACGACAGAATATTTCGATATTCCTCAAAATAAGATAGTTTTTTTTGATTTTATTTACAAAAATATCAAAACAGATTGTGCTGGTAAACAAAAAATTACTAATTTTGCCGCCCAATACAAAGAAATCCTGGAGGACGGAAAAATTAATTTTCAGGCATTCATTTCAGAAGCAGGTGCGTTATCGGGTTATTTTGGACATCAGGAATATGATTTCAAAAATAAACCAATTACAAACGATAAAGGAACCACACCCGCAATTAATGACAACGCAAATTTTTTAGTAGATAAAAACGAGAAAATTGTTAATGGTTTGCTAAAAAAATAATAATTCGGTAATTATACTGAATAATTAGTGTTAATTTGTCGTAGATTTGCATTTTAAATATAAATAGATAAATATAACTTTATGAGTAAGTTTCGTTTGGATGAAGTAGATCATCAAATTTTAGATATGTTGATTGATAATACGAGAGTACCTTTTACAGATATTGCTAAAAAATTGTTGATCTCAGCAGGTACTGTACATGTGAGAGTTAAGAAAATGGAAGATGCAGGAATTATTCAAGGATCTTCATTAACGTTAGATTACGAAAAATTAGGATATTCTTTCATCGCTTACGTTGGGGTTTTCCTTCATAATACTTCTCAAACTAAATTTGTACTTGAGAGAATTAACGAAATTCCTTTTGTTACTGTAGCACACGTAACTACAGGAAAGTTTAATATCTTCTGTAAAATCAGAGCAAAAGATACCAAACACGCTAAAGAAGTTATCTTTATGATTGATGATATTGATGGTGTTTACAGAACAGAAACCATGATTTCATTAGAAGAAAGCATTAACGACAAGAAACGTTTAATGCACACTATCTTTAAAGATATGTAATCAAAATATTTTATTTTTTAAAACCCTCAGGCGAAAACCTGAGGGTTTTTCTTTTTACATTTACGGTACAAAAACAAATTTAACGCTAATGAATCCGACACAACTTGAACCAGGCGAATATGCCGCTTATTATCAAACGTATATTGATGCTTTAGATAAAAATATAAACCTGATAGAAGAAATGGAAATCAGCCTTTACAGCACCATTAAATTCATACAGGACATCCCGATGGATAAATTCGATTATCGTTATGCAGAAGGGAAGTGGACCATTAAAGAGATTATACAGCACATTATTGATGCCGAACGTGTTTTTGCTTACAGAGCGCTGCGCTTTTCAAGAAGCGACCAGACGCCTTTGCCCGGTTTTGAAGAAAATGAGTATGCCGAAGTGGTAAATCCAACCGCAAACAAACGCCATTTAAAAGATTTGCTAACCGAATTAACCCTGGTGCGGCATGCAACCATAGCACTGTTTAAAAGCTTTACACCGGAAGATCTTTTAAAATCTGGTATCGCTTCCAATAACAATATGTCTGTAAGAGCAATCGGATTTGTGATTATCGGACATCAGAACCACCACATCAGCATATACAAAGAACGTTATCTTTCTTAAACCTATAAAAAAAGCCTGTAAATACAGGCTTTTTTGTTGTTTATTTTTGTTGGTACAAATGATTCTTTAACAGGTAAGAAGCGGTCTGGTAGTATGAAACGCTTTCATTTACCAGATCCTGGCGGATTTTCTCAATCGGTTTCTGCTCATAATACAGCTGGAATTCTTCGCCAACACCCGCTTTAGGATCTAAAGTCAGCGAGAATTGTTTTACTTTCTTAACCGGAGAAATGATGGTCATCACATTGTCCTTGATAAAGCCCAGATCCTGATACGTTGCCATAAAAGCTCTTGGTTTATAATCGGCCTGAAACACATCCTGACCAAAGAACTTGCTTTGATAGCTAAAGTTAAGCATTCCCATTAAGGTTGGCATAACATCAATTTGCGACATTAATACCGTATGTCTGGACGGTGTCACAAAACCTGGCGCATAGATCATCGCCGGAATGCGGTATTTGTCTACAGGAAGTTCCGTTTTTCCGGAGCTGGAAGCGCAATGGTCGGCTACAATAACAAAAATGGTATTGTTAAACCAGGGCTGTTTTTTTGCATTGTTAAAAAACTGCTTCATGGCAAAATCGGTATATTTCACACCACCTTCTCTTTGCTTGGAATTGGCCGGAATATCAATCCTGTTTTCCGGATACGTAAAAGGTCTGTGGTTACTTACGGTCATAATATGATTGAAGAAAGGCTTGTTTTCTTTCGCCTCTTCATTCATTACCTTGATTGCTTTTTTAAACAAATCTTCATCACAAACGCCCCAAATATTCTGAAACGTTATTTCTTCCGGTGTAAATACCTTTTTATCTACAATATCATAGCCGTTTCCTCCGAAAAAGTCCTGCATATTATCAAAAAAAGCATCTCCTCCGTATAAATATTTTACAGTATATCCTTTTTGTTTAAATACATAACCGGTTGAAAATTTATCTTTATTGTCTTTTCGTTTTACAACACTTTCCCCGGCTGTTGGCGGAAGGGATAAGGTTACCGCTTCCAAACCTCTAACGGTTCTGTTTCCGGTGGCATACAGGTTGGTAAACATCAGACTTTGCCCGGCTAAGGAATCCAGGAAAGGCGTGATACCCTGCTCATTTCCGTAAAGTTTCATAAACTCGGCACTTAAGCTTTCTACGGTAATCAAAACAACATTTTTATGTATTTCAGCACCTTTACCGGTAATTTGTCTTGTGGTAGTATTGCCGGTTAAATCCGGAATTTGTTTTTGAAGCAGCGCTAAAGCCTCATTTTCCGGCAATGTATTGTAAAATTTAAAGTAATCCAGCTCACTATTCATAAAAGCCAGGTAAAAACGGTATACACCATTTGCCTGCAATTCGTTGGTAAAAACGTTTTGTGATTTCTCCTGTTTGGCCAAAAACGGAATTGCCGCCAGAGAAATCAGAAACAAAACAGCATAACCGCCGGTAATCATTAACTTTTCAGTAAAAGTAGGCAGGTTGCTTAAATATACTTTTGATCTTTTAACAATGATATATGTCGACAATAAAGCAGCGATTCCAATCCCGATAAACAACGGAACAACCGGGTAAGATTCCATGATATTCCCGATTACCGTATTGGTATATACCAGGTAATCAACCGCTATAAAGTTATATTTTACCCCAAATTCATTCCAGAAGAAGAATTCGCTGACCGCATTCTGGATGATACACAGTACGAAAATAAACAACGTAATGGAAAACAATGCCAGACGCAGTTTATGACGGTATTTCGGTAAAAACAATAAAGCCCCGAACAATACTGTTTTTAAAGCGACGAAGCTGATCCCGATTTCCGGTAAAACACCGCCGTATTCGTTTAAAATAGTATTACAGAAACTAACATAACCCAAAAGTGCTACTAATCCCGCAAAAATAAGATACCCCCATGGTTTGTAATATTTTGAATCCGAAAGAAACAACAGGTAAATCCACAGAAAGGCACTGGCGATCACGAATACAAAAAAATCAGAAACAATTCCGAATGTAAATATTTTCAGCACATCCAGAACGCCAAAATGAGATTGGGTGATCGGATGAAATAACAATACTATTCTTAAAATAACACTTACAGTGATGTAAAATATTGCTAAATTATAAAAGGGGGCAATTTTTTTAACAATTGTAGACATAAATTGGTTTTTTGGCAAAAATATAAAAAAAGGAATGCAATATTAATAAATTTTTGGAAGGATTATTTTTAAAAATATATATTTTTGCAAATTATAATTACACTTACTCAGTTTACCCATAAATATTAATGAAATACATTCACTTTATTGTTAATCCGATTTCAGGAAAAGGCAAACACAAAATAAGAAAAGAGGATCTGGAAGCATTCTTCCCGTCAAATGAATATAAGATTGTTGTTGATTATTCCGAATATAAAAAACACGCTATCGAATTGACGAAGAATGCCGTAGCTAAAAATCCGGAAATGATTGTAGCCTGCGGCGGTGATGGAACAATACACGAAGTAGCATCCGGACTGGTAAACACCTCAATTGCATTGGGTATTTTACCGGTAGGCTCCGGTAACGGACTGGCTTCCAACCTGAGCATTCCTAAAGACTTTGAAAAAGCAATACGGATTATCAAGCAGGGAAATGAATCGGCTATAGATGTAGGTTCGATCAACAATCATTATTTCTTCAGTAATATGGGGCTTGGAATAGATGCCTTAATTATTAAGAAATACGAAAACATGCCCACCCGTAACCTTTCTACCTATGTAAAGGCTTCTTTGCAGTCGGCTATGGGTTATAAGGCCAATAAAGCGATCGTACATTGTAACGATACCGTTTTTGAGGTAAATCCGATGCTTTTGTTTATTTCCAACTCCAATGAAATGGGATACAACATGAGCCTTACGCCAAAAGCAAGCCTTCAGGATGGCTGGTTAGACCTGTTGGTCGTATCCAAATTGAATATTTTTGAGCAGCTTTATTTCGGTTCGTTAGTACTGATGAGCAAAACAGAAAAATTCAAAAAGGCAAACAGCCAGCTTGTAAAAGAGGTTAAAATTGAAATGGAAAATAAGGATAGTATTGCCATGCAGCTGGATGGTGAATATTATGAATCAAAAACCAATATCTTTAAAATAAGCATATTGGAAGGATCACTTAAAGTTGTAAATTAATTATGAATCAGGCGCATTTACACATGATCGTCAACCATTTCCCGATTATTGGAAGCATCTTCGGGGCAGGTATACTTATTGCCGGTTTAGTATTCAAAAACAAATCCATTCAGTACACAGCGTTTGTGTTACTGGCTATAGCAGCAATATTCGGACTGGTATCCATGAGAACCGGAGAAGGAGCGGAGGAGATTGCAGAAAACCTGGGCATCAGCCGCAGCATTATACACGAACATGAAGAAATCGCTGAGAAATTTATAATCCTGTTGTATTTAACCGGAGCTGTGGCTATTTTAACATTGATTACCTCTTTAAAGAACCATGCTAAAGCCAAAGTTTTTACCTATATAACCTTATTTTTAGCGATTGCAACAGCTGTTTTATCCAAAAGTGTAGGCACTACCGGCGGGGAAATCCGCCATACAGAAATCAGGGAAAACAACGCGCAAAACCCTGTAAATTAAGTAGCTGACAACAGTTTAAAAAAGTACTTCAAAAAATATTTTATTCAAAAAAGTTATAAAAAATTAGGAAACTATTTTTTTTTGACTTTAACTTTGCAACACAAAATAGAACAGAAAAATGTTTTTAAACCAACTACATCATCATCATTATACCTCCGCTCAAGCGAAGTGATAATGATATGTGTATAAACCATATATTTTTTAAACCCGTTTGAGTACATCAAACGGGTTTTTTATTTCCGATACCTTTCGTTGTACTCAGGCACATTCTCCAAACTAAAAAAATGAGTACATTAAAAATTGCCATCCAAAAATCCGGCCGATTAAACGAAGACAGCCTGAAACTGCTTCGTGATTGCGGTATCTCCATCAGCAACGAGAACGACCAGCTAAAAGCCGAAGCAACCAATTTTCCTTTGGAAGTGCTATTCCTGCGCAATGCCGACATTCCTCAATATCTTTTGGACGGAGTCGTGGATATTGCCATCGTGGGAAGCAACCTTTTAATCGAAAAAGGCCCGCAGATTCCGATACTGGAAAAATTAGGCTTTTCAAAATGCCGGGTTTCGGTAGCAGTGCCGAAAAATTTCACCTATGCATCGTTATCTGACCTCCGGAATCTGCGCATTGCCACCTCTTATCCCGAAACGGTTAAAGCCTATTTTGAAACACAGGAAATCCCTATTGCCCTGCACGAAATATCCGGCTCGGTAGAGATTGCGCCCAATATCGGCCTTGCTGATGCAATTGTAGATATAGTTTCCACCGGCAGCACCCTTTTTAAAAATAACCTGAAAGAAGTCGCCGTAATCCTGAAAAGTGAAGCCGTTCTGGCCGTTTCACCGGCTATCCCGGAACAGCAGAAAAAATTGCTCGAACGCTTCCGGTTCCGGGTGCAATCCGTACTGAAAGCCGGCAAGCTGAAATATGTGCTGATGAATGTTCCTGACGAAAAAATACAGGCAATCAGCGAAATCCTTCCGGTACTCAAAAGCCCGACGATAGTGCCGTTAAATCAAAACGGCTGGAGCAGCGTACAATCGGTTATCGATGAAGCCCAATTTTGGGAAGTCATCGACAAGCTAAAAGAAATAGGAGCAGAAGGAATATTGGTTTGTCCTATTGAAAAAATGGTCGTTTAACATTTAAAAAACTAATTATGAACACACTATTGTACCCGTCACGCGAAATATGGGCCGATATCCTGAAACGTCCCGTAGCGCCTTTTGAAAATATCGAAGCTACCGTAAAACAGATTTTTAAAGAAGTCACCGCAAAAGGAGATGCAGCTGTTATAAAATACACCCATTTCTTCGATGATGTCCGTTTAACCGATATTCAGGTTGCCGAAGCAGAAATAGCAAAAGCCGCAGCATTAGTCCCGGAAGCGCTAAAAACGGCAATTCAGGAAGCCAAAAGAAATATCGAAAGCTTCCACACGGCACAAAAAACGGAAACTATAGCGCTGGAAACAACGGCAGGAGTCCGCTGTTGGATTAGCAAAAAGCCTATTCAGAAAATCGGGTTATACATTCCGGGCGGTTCAGCTCCTTTGTTTTCTACCGTTTTAATGCTGGCTGTGCCGGCTGCGATTGCCGGTTGTAAGGAAATAGTACTCTGTACGCCACCGGATAAAAACGGACAGATAAATCCGGTCATTCTTTATACAGCCGGTATTTGCGGCATTACCACCGTTATAAAAGCCGGCGGCATACAGGCGATTGCCGGCATGACGGTTGGAACAACCGCTATTCCCAAAGTATATAAGATTTTCGGACCGGGTAATTCGTTTGTAACCGGAGCAAAACAATATGCCGCACAATTGGGAACAGCTATCGACATGCCGGCAGGACCATCGGAATTGCTGGTATTTGCCGATGAAAGTGCCAATATTCAATTTGTAAGTGCCGACTTGCTGAGCCAGGCAGAACACGGATCGGACAGCCAGGTTGTTTTGGTTACCACCACACTGGAAATAGCAGCGGCAGTAAAGAAAGAAATCCAAAAACAACTGACCCGGTTACCGAGAAAAGCCATCGCGGAGCGGGCATTGCAAAATTCACGGTTTATCGTTGTTGAAAACAATGCAGTCGCATTGGAATTAATCAACGAATATGCACCGGAGCACTTAATTATCTGCAGCCGTCAGGAAGCTTTTTTTACCGAAGGGATTCAAAATGCAGGCTCCGTTTTTTTAGGCAATTACAGCCCGGAAAGTGCCGGAGATTATGCCTCGGGAACAAATCACACCCTGCCCACGAATGGTTTTGCAAAATCATACAGCGGTGTTAATCTGGACAGCTTTTTAAAATCGGTTACTTTCCAGAAAATAAGCCCGGAAGGCATACAAAATATAGGAAAAACTATTGAAATCATGGCGGAAGCAGAAGGTTTACAGGCACACAAAAATGCCGTTACCCTGCGCCTTAACGAATTGACAGATGAAAACATTTAATATTGAAAAACTAATCCGGAAAAATGTGTTGCAAATGAAAGCTTATACGGCGGCACGGGATGAATTTCAAAAAACTGCTCCGGAAATGATTTACCTGGATGCTAATGAAAATCCGTTTGACAATGGCGTAAACCGCTATCCGGATCCGCAGCAGCAGGATTTAAAAAAGGCTATTGCCGCTTTCCGGAATGTCAGTGCGGCTGCAATCACTTTAGGAAACGGAAGTGACGAACTGCTGGATTTAATATTCCGTGCCTTTTGTACGCCGGATCAGGACAATATTATAACGCTGCCGCCCACTTATGGCATGTATGAAGTGTTGGCCGGGCTGAATGCCTTAGAAAACAGGACTGTGCTGCTAACGCCGGATTTTCAGCTAAACATACCGGAAATCTTAAACAGGGTAGACTCAAACACCAAACTGCTTTTTATCTGTTCGCCAAACAATCCCACCGGAAATACATTCCCGGAAAAAGCCATTACAAGCCTTTTGGAACAATTTGAAGGAATTGTTGTTCTTGATGAAGCCTATATTGATTTTTCGGAAACCGGAAGCTGGCTGCAAAAAATAGCAGATTATCCCAACCTGATCATCATACAAACCTTTTCGAAAGCATTTGGAATGGCTGGAATACGTTTGGGTGCGGCGTATGCTTCCGAAGCAATTACCGCAATTTTAAATAAAATAAAACCACCGTATAATATCAATACGCTGACTCAGGAAAAAGCATTAACTTTAATTAAAGATACAAAAGTAAAAGACAAAATCACTTTAATTAAAGTAGAAAAAGAGAATTTAATTGAAGTATTACTTCAAGTTGAATTTATTGAAAAGATATATCCTTCGGCAGCAAATTTTATACTGGTACAGGTTGATGATGCCGAAAAAAGATACCGTCAGTTAATCGATAAAGGAATTGTAGTGCGCAACCGGAATAACTATCCGTTATGCCAAAACTGCCTTCGCATAACCATCGGCACAAAAGAAGAAAACAACCAATTGTTAATCGCTTTACAGGAAATGAACAGATCATGAAAAAAGTATTGTTTATAGACCGCGACGGAACTTTAATCCTCGAACCTGATGATTATCAGGTAAACACTTTCGAAAAACTTGTATTCTATCCGGAAGTGTTTCACTACCTCGGTAAGATTGCCACCGAACTTGATTTTGAAATGGTAATGGTCACCAATCAGGACGGCCTGGGAACGGCTGCTTACCCGGAAACCGTTTTCAGTTCCATTCAGGATTTTATCCTTAAAAGCTTTGCAAATGAAGGCATTGTCTTTAGCAATATCTTTATTGACAGGAGTTTTCCGGAACAAAACAGCCCGATGCGGAAACCGAAAACAGGAATGCTGACATCATACCTAGATACTCCGGACTATGATTTAACCGGTTCCTTTGTTATTGGCGACCGGATGACAGATGTGGAACTGGCTAAAAACCTGGGCTGCAAAGCTATTTTTATAACCGATCATGAAACACTGGGCAGTAATGAAGTTGCTGTTCCGAAAGAGGTTTTAGAAAACAGTATCGCCTTGCGGGCAACATCATGGAAAGCCATTTACGAATACCTGAGCCGGTCACAGCGTACTGCCGCAATAACCCGGAAAACAAACGAAACCGATATTACAGTCAGCATCAATCTGGATGGAACGGGGCAAAGCAACATCAGCACCGGAATCGCTTTTTTCGACCACATGCTGGACCAGTTGGCACGTCACGGGCAAATTGATCTTAGTCTGGAAGTAACCGGTGACTTGGAAGTAGACGAGCACCATACTGTTGAAGACACGGCTATTGCGCTGGGAGAAGTTTTTGCCAGGGCTTTGGGGAACAAACTGGGCATAGAGCGCTACGGTTTCTGTTTACCAATGGACGACAGCCTGGCACAGGTGGCAATCGATTTTGGCGGACGAAACTGGATTGTATGGGAAGCGGATTTCAAGCGGGAATATATCGGGAAAATGCCGACAGAATTGTTTTTCCATTTTTTTAAATCCTTTAGCGATGGCGCAAAAGCCAATTTAAATATCAAAGCTGAAGGCACAAACGAGCATCATAAAATAGAAGCCATCTTTAAAGCTTTTGCCAAAGCCATAAAAATGGCCGTAAAACAAGATTTAGAAAAACGAATACTGCCTTCAACAAAAGGCCTCCTTTAAAATGAAAATAGCCATTATTGACTACGGTTCCGGGAATATCCAGAGTGTTCAGTTTGCGTTACAACGACTGGGACACAACGGTATCCTGAGTGCTGATCCGGAAGTTATAGCAACTGCCGACAAAGTTCTGTTTCCGGGTGTTGGAGAAGCCTCCAGCGCCATGAACCGCTTACAAAAAACACAGTTAGACCTGCTCATTCCGCAACTCCGGCAGCCTGTTTTGGGCATCTGCCTGGGAATGCATCTGCTCAGCAAAACTTCCGAAGAAGGCAATACAGCCTGTCTGGACATTTTTGACACTGCAGTTGTCCGGTTTCCAAACACGGTAAAAGTACCTCAGGTAGGCTGGAATACCTTATACAACCTCCGGTCGGAACTGTTTAAAGGCATACCGGAACAGGAATTCATGTATCTGGTACACAGTTATTATGCACCGCTTTCAAAAGAGTGCATCGCTGCTGCAGATTATGGTATTTGCTATTCGGCAGCGTTGCAGCGAGATAATTTTTTCGGCGTACAGTTTCACCCGGAAAAAAGCGGCCTTATGGGCGAAAAACTGCTTTCCAATTTTTTAAAACTATAATTATGAGAATTATACCGGCAATTGATATCATCAACGGAAAATGTGTCCGGCTCACCAAAGGCAATTATGACACTGTCACGGTGTATAATGAAGACCCGCTGGAAGTAGCCCGGAAATTTGAAGATCACGGCATGGAATACCTGCACCTGGTGGATCTGGACGGTGCAAAAGCCGAAGGTATTATCCACTACAGGATTTTAGAAAAAATAGCCACCCGGACCAATCTCAAAATTGATTTTGGCGGCGGCATAAAGTCCGATACCGATTTGCGGATTGCTTTCGAATGCGGAGCACAGCAAATTACAGCAGGAAGCATCGCGATTAAAGCTCCGGAAGTCTTTAAAAACTGGATTGCCTTATATGGTCCAGAAAAAATAATCCTGGGTGCAGATGTCAAAGAAGAAAAAATAGCCGTTTCCGGCTGGCTTGAAGAGAGTACGCAAACCGTTATTCCGTTTTTGCAGGAATACCGGCAAAGCGGTATTTCCTATGTTACCTGTACAGACATTTCACGCGATGGCATGCTGGAAGGTCCTGCTGTGGAGCTGTACCAAAAAATAATAGCATCAGTACCCGACATCAGGCTGATCGCCTCCGGCGGTGTTTCCGGCTATGATGATCTGATCCGCCTGAACACATTGGGCTGTGAAGGCGTTATTATCGGGAAAGCGATTTACGAGAACAGAATCACGTTACGGCAATTGGAACAATTCAATTTATAAAACATGTTAACAAAAAGAATAATACCCTGTCTGGACATTCAAAACGGACGAACGGTAAAAGGCATTAACTTCCTGAACCTGAAAGATGCCGGCGATCCGGTGGCACTGGCAAAAAAATATGCCGAAAACGGGGCTGACGAACTGGTATTGCTGGACATTTCGGCTACAGCCGAAGAAAGAAAAACGATGATTTCCTTAGTACGCCGGGTAGCACAGGCAATTAATATACCGTTTACGGTGGGCGGCGGTATCCGGACCGTGGAAGATGTAGCCGCTTTACTCCAAAACGGAGCCGACAAAATTGCGATCAATTCTGCAGCGATCCAAGATCCGGATAGCATTACCCGATTGGCAGAACGCTTTGGGAGTCAGTGTGTGGTGGTGGCTATCGATGCGGCATTTCAGGATACTAAGTGGCAGGTGTACCGGAACGGAGGAAAGACCGCAACCGGACTGGATTTATTTTCCTGGGCAAAAGAGGCGGTAAAACGCGGTGCCGGCGAAATACTTTTTACCTCAATGGATCATGACGGTACCAAAAACGGCTTTGCAAACGAGGCATTAGCCCGGTTATCGGAATCGTTGCCCGTGCCGGTAATTGCTTCCGGCGGTGCCGGTCATACAGCAGATTTTGTGACTGTATTCCGGTCCGGCAAAGCCGATGCTGCCCTGGCTGCAAGTATTTTCCACTTTCAGGAAATTACAATCCCGGATTTAAAAAAAGAACTCAGAAGAAACGGTATTGCCGTTCGAATTTAACCCGATACAAAACCGAAAATGACACCCGATTTTAATAAAAATCCCGACCAATTGCTTCCGGCCATCATACAGGATGTCCGTACAGCCGCTGTTTTGATGCTTGGCTATATGAATGAAGCTGCCTATACCAAAACGCTGGAAACCCGGAAAGTGACCTTTTTTAGCCGTACAAAAAACCGATTGTGGACAAAAGGAGAAACGAGCGGCAATTACCTGCAGCTGGTATCGCTCCGGTCCGATTGCGATCGCGATACACTGCTTCTAAAAGTACTTCCCGCAGGTCCGGTTTGCCATAAAGGTACCGATACCTGCTGGGGTGAAGCCAATAATCCACCGTTTGGCTTTCTGTCGGTATTGGAACAGACCATAAAAGAACGGCGAGAGCAACCGGAAACCAATAGTTATATCGCTTCCCTGTTTCAAAAGGGAATCAATACGATTGCCCAGAAAGTAGGAGAGGAAGCGGTAGAAGTAATCATCGAGGCAAAAGATGACAACAACATGCTGTTTTTAAATGAAAGCGCCGATTTGCTATTTCACTATCTGATACTGCTTCAGGCAAAAGGATTTCAACTACAGGATGTTGTTGCAATTTTGGAGCAAAGAGCTAAATAATTTTAAAAACAGAAGCAAATAATTTGTACTTTTAAAATAAAAAAATGATTACAAAAGCAGAACTGGAGTTTCTTGTAGCCTTACAAAAAAACAATAACAGGGAATGGTTTGCAGCACATAAAAAAGAGTTTCAAAGCCATGAAAAAAAAGTAAAATCCTTTTTTAAGGAAATCAACGACGACTTAGAAAAACTGGACAGTATCGATAAAATGCAGGTCTTTAGAATTTATAGGGACGTCCGTTTTTCAAAAGACAAATCCCCTTATAAAAATCATTTTAGTGTGGGATTTTCACGAACCAAGCCGTTATTAAGAGGCGGTTATTATTTGCACATCGAACCGGGTGCCAGCTTTATTGGCGGCGGATTCTGGGATCCCAATGCGGAAGACCTGAACCGGATCCGGAAGGAGTTTGAAACGGATGATGAAGAAATCCGCGCTATTATTGCCGATCCTACGTTTCAAAAGGTATTTGGTGAGTTAAAAGGAGATGAACTTAAAACAGCGCCGAAAGGTTTTGACAAGGCACATCCTGCCATCGATCTGATTCGTAAAAAACAATTCCTGGTATCCAAAAGCTTTACCGATCAGGAGGTTATCCATCCCGATTTTAAAAAGGAAGTACTGGCTACCTTTCAGGCCATGCGTCCGTTTTTTGACTATATGAGTGACGTTTTATCGACAAACCTGAACGGAGAATCCCTGTATTAACTGAAATTGGTACGGTTTCTGTAAAGCATTGGTCATTAAAAAAAGAATACGATGAAAAGATTAGCTATTTTAATGCTGGCAATGACTTTATTTGCCTGCAACAGTACTAAAGTGAAACAGGAAACAACAAATAGGGATACCCGTGAGCAGCAGCCGGAACAGGTTTACTTTAAGAGTATCGGAACAGAACCTTTCTGGGCAATTGAAATCAGTGCCCGACAAATTAAGTACACAACACCGGAAAACACGGAAGGCATTGTCTTTGACGGAGTGGAACCGGTGCGGGTAATGGATGCTAATATTAAAAGTTATCATTCCAGATCGAAAGCCGGCGAGATCAAAATGACCATTACACAGGGCAAATGTTCTGACGGCATGTCTGATCAGGAGCACAATTATGCCGTAAAAGTGGCGCTGAAATTAACCGGAGACAAAGATTTCAAAAATCTTCAGGGATGTGGTAATTATATCGTGGATTACCGCCTGCACGATATCTGGGTACTGGAAGAAATGGAAGGGCAAAAAGTAGCCGATTCCGATTTCAATACCCGTCCGAATATGGAAATAAATGCCGCAGAAGCCCGTTTCAGCGGTTCGGCAGGCTGCAACAGGATGTTTGGAAAATTGTTTTCTGAAAGAAACCTGCTGCGTTTTACCGGAATCGGGACTACGAGAATGCTGTGTGATAAAATTTCAAATGAAGCAAAATTCCTGAAAGCTTTAGAAAGTGCAACCGGTTATGAAATAAAAAACAACCGATTATACCTTTCCAATCCGGACGGTATAAAACTGGTTTTTAAAAAAGTAGATTAGTTTTAACAATTTAAAAAACAAACACTTAAATACACTTTATTAAACTTAAACATAAATAAAGTTTTTTATTTACAATAGCAAGCAGATTGGATCGCAACAGCTGATTTTTAATTTTAATTCCTATTTTTGTGAAAATTACCATCAAGGAAATGAAGTTATTAATTGTTGAAGATGAACCCAATCTGCTTGCTGCATTAAGAAAAGGACTTTCTGAAAAGAATCATGATGTAAGTGCTGCCTTAGACGGAACAACAGCCCTGGAAATGATTAGTAATACCAGTTTTGATGTTATCATACTTGATATCATGCTGCCGGATATTAACGGAATTGAGATTTGCCGCCGTTTAAGAGCGGCTGCCAATTATGTCCCTATATTGATACTGACAGCACTGAGCAGCAGTGAAAACATCGTGCACGGTTTAAATGCCGGTGCCGACGATTATTTAGCAAAACCATTTCAGTTTACCGAACTTGAAGCCCGGGTAAATGCCTTGGCCCGCAGAGCAGGACAGGATCAGAAACCCGTTGAAAAAATCATAATTGACGATTTAGAGATCGATCTCCGTTCTAAAACAGTTAAAAGAAACGAAACTTCGATAGTGCTTACTGCCAAAGAGTTTAGTTTATTGTACTATCTGGCAAAAAATTCCGGCACGATCTTATCCAGAGCCAAGATTTTAGATAATGTGTGGAATATCAATTTTGACATGAATACCAACGTAGTTGATGTTTATATTAATTATCTGCGTAAAAAAATTGACCATCCTTATGAGAATAAGCTAATCCATACCATTAAAGGCTTAGGGTATGTTATAAAAGAATAATTATGCAGATCAAAAAGAAGATTACGATCAATTATATTGCCCTTTCCGGATTCAGTACTTTGTTATTATGTACTGTTGTTTTCTTTTTATTCAAACAGAATAATCAGTATTACTTTAGAAAAAGGCTGGAGGACCGGGCTAAAATTGTAGCATCAATCCACTATCAGCACGATCCGTTAAAGGCAAAATATTACCAGGAATTAAAGACAAACGGACTGGAGGAGCTGAAAGAAGAGAAAGAATATGTACTAAAAGTGAATAGTTCCAATTCTTTTGAATACAATACGGATCTGGAGTTACCGGCCGAATTTTATTCTTCCGTGATGAAAAACAATTCCGGATGGATAGAAGAAAACGGCTTGTATTACTACGGACAGATCTTTAATGAGGCCCGTGTAAAATATATGGTTATCGTGTCGGCTAAAGATCTTCGCGGCAGTGCCAGTACTTTATTCATTACCCGTATTTTATTGTTATGCGGTTTGGGGTTTATCATTTTAGCTTATTTTTTCGGGCGTTTTCTGGCTTTACGCGTTATCAATCCGGTTTCAAGGATTACCAGCGAGGTGAAACGGATCAGTGCTTCCAATCTGCACAACCGCTTACCCGAGGTGAATGATTCCGATGAACTTGCCGATCTGACCAAGACGTTCAACGATATGCTTGACCGGTTGGAAACCTCGTTTGAAATACAGGCCAATTTTATCAATAATGCCTCCCACGAATTAAAAACACCTATTACGACCATCATTGCAGAAACGGAAATTACCCTGCTAAAAGAAAGGGGAACCGAAGAATACATCGGCACACTGGAAAACATCCACCATCAGGCTTCCCGATTGAGCAACCTGACCGAAAGCCTGTTAAAACTTACGCAAACCGGTTATGACGGCAAAAAACAGGTACAGGACATTATCCGCGTGGATGAATTGCTGCTGGAAGTGAAAAGTGACCTTGATAAAATTTATCCGGGTAACAGAGTGAGTATTAATCTGAGCGACATTCCGGAAGATGATTCCCTGTTGGTTTTGCCGTGCAACAAGCCTTTATTAGAACTCGCAATAGGAAATATCATTACAAACGGCGTGAAATATTCCGATAATGAGGAAGTTTTTGTAAATGTTACAGCCAATGCGGAACAGCTTAAAATCGTTATTACCGATATCGGAATCGGGATCCCGCCGGAAGATATCCCGTATCTTTATGAGCCATTTTTCCGGGGTAAAAAAGCCTCCCGATATGTGGGTTACGGGCTGGGACTTCCTTTGGCAATGAAAATCATCCGTATGCACAACGGTGAATTATCCATACAATCGGAAGCCGATAAAGGAACCATTGTAAGTATCATTTTTAAAAGATAAAGGCAACATTAGAATTTCTAATGTAAAATCTTAGAATATTCTAATTTTAGTTTAATAAAATTATAAGCTGGGTGCAGTTGTTTTGCTGGTATAAAACATTAAAAATTATACCGATGAACAATATTCTTATTCCTACCCAGTTTGAAAGTGATACTATTGATGCAATCAAAACAGCTATAAAATATGCCGAAAGCAAAAGCTGTACAATTGTTTTAACTACCGTTACAGATGTTCCGGGCTCTATTTATTCCCCGTCATTTTTCCTTCGCACCGCAGTACCGGAAATGACGGAAGCCCAGCACGAATTACTACAGGAATGCAAAAGCATTGTTGCCGCGACCAAAAACTGCCAGCTTAAGGTGCACCATCAGTTTGGTATTTCCGCACCGTTGATTAAGAATCTTCTGGAACATTTTTCGGTAGGATTGGTTATTCTTACCCAATCCTACAAATCCAACACGAATAGAACACAACGTCATTTATTGCAGCTCGTTTCCAATTGCAAATGCCCGATACTGCACATGGGCTACAATAAAGAGGAACGTGATTTTAATAAAGCGCTGTATCTCGAACATACACAAACGAAAATCGGGATTCAGGATCTTCAAAAAATTGTAAGTGAGAAGTTCAGTTTTAAAATTGTAAGCCAGGCATCGGTATTTGAAGAACAAAAACCGGAAGACATTACACCATACCTGTCTGAAACTATCTCAAAAAACAATATTGACCTGTTGGTTGAAACCCGAAAACCCGAAAAAAACCGCTTAAAAAAGAGAACGGATAGCCATGTTAATGAAGTTTTAGGACTTCCGGTACTATCCTTATATGAAGAGAGGGTTTGATTTTATAATCTTAAAAACACAAATGTATGTTACTAAAAAAAAGAGTACCCCTAAAATATATACTGGGAAAAATACGAATGGAATTAGCATTAATTGTATTGTATTGCGTTTCTTTTGAAATTTTCCACCATTATTTCCAAACCGTTCCAACAAAAATTCCAATTGCGATACCGTCAATTATTGGTACGATTATTTCCTTATTGCTGGCGTTTAAATCCAACCAGGCTTATGACCGATGGTGGGAAGCCCGAATTGTATGGGGTGCGATTGTTAATGATTCGCGTTCCTTAATGCGTCAGGTGATCGGTTTTTATAAAGATCCTGATTTTTCAACAAGGGCAAATGATTATAAAGAGCGTTTTGCAAACAGGCAGGCGGCATGGTGTTACAGTCTGGGCGAATCGTTGCGCGGTAAAGATCCGATAAAGCCGATAAAGTCTTTACTGACTGAGGAAGAGCTGCGTTTTGTTAAAAAGCACAAACACGTTCCAAATGCTATATTGATGCTGCACGTAAAGGAGTTAAGAAAAGCCAATGAAGAAGGAAAAATCAATGTGTACCAGCAGGTTGAAATTGACAATACTTTAACCCGACTGTGTGATTCAATGGGGAAGTGTGAGCGTATTAAAAACACCATTTTCCCAACCACATACAGCTTATACATCCGCTTTACGCTGTTTCTGTTCCTGATCTTACTGCCTTTCGGGCTTACTGATTTTCTGGGATGGTTCCGAATTCCGCTGGTAACCACGATTGGTGCGGCTTTCTTCCTGATTGAAAAGATGGCAATACACCTGCAGGATCCGTTTGAAAACCGACCGACCGATACACCAATGATCCTGATTTCCAATACTATTGAAAAGAATCTGCTTCAAATGGTGAATGAATATCGAAACGAGTTTGAGTTTGATGGAGAAGCAACCAAAGAAGAGGTGAATTTAGCACACATACAACCGGTAAAAAATGCCTATTTTGTGTTATAGTAGATAGCAGGCATACCATGAAAAGGGATCGTAAAGATCCCTTTTTTTATTGATTCCCAACAATTAAAGCATTATGCTGCCTGTTATCAATAAATTGCAGCAGCCAGCAACCGGCAAACTAAATTAATAGCTAAAAAATGATAAAAGGGCAGTGAATTCACTGCCCTTTTTGTTATTAATCCAATTCTAATAATTGTACCTGGCTTTTTAACCGCTCGATTAAGACATTCATCATTCTCTTGTTCAGATTGGATGAGTTCTTAATATATACCTGATATTCTTCAACTGTAAAGAGTCCTAAAATCATCCCTTTTAAGGAATTTCTGAATTTAATGTCCCGCTGGATTACATTTTCGATATACGCTAATTTTTTATCCGGGGTTAAGGAAAAGAAAACATTTTTCTGTTTTACAGCATAATTCAGGAAAACCTGAATAAAGAGTTCATTTTGTAATCTTAAAATCGGACGTAAGATTTTGTTTTGAAAAATTTCTTCCGATGAAGATTGCTCTGTGATTGTTCCCAAGGCTTCACCTCTAAGATCAATCAGGAAAGTGTCGCGATTTTCCATTTTTTATTTTAAAGTTAAAAAAAAACCGCTGCGTAATTGCAGCGGTTTTTAATAAGTTATGAATAACGTATTGTTAATTACTTCACTCTGAAAGTTACTCTTCTAACCATTTGACGGGCTACTTTAGAGTCTTTCGCAACAGAGTTGTCTTCACCGTTACCAACAATGGTCATTCTTGAAGCTTCAATTCCGGATTTGGCAAGAATTGTTTTTACCGTTTGTGCTCTTCTGTGTGATAAGTCTTTGTTATAATCTGTATTTCCGATTTCATCTGCATATCCGATTACTTCTGCTTTAGCAGATGGATTTGCTTTTAAGAATTTCGCCAGGAAATCCAATCCTGAAACAGAGTTTGAAGACGGTTGGGTAGAGTTAAAGTCAAAATAAACATTAACATATCCCTGGTTGATCATGTCTTTGATCGTTTCGTTACTCAAACCGGCACCGCTGTTACCTGATCCACCGTAGTTTTTCTCTAAATAGCTTTCCAGTTCGTCCGGAATACCATTGTTGTTTCTGTCAATCGTTCTTCCTTTTGTATCTACTGCAACACCAGGAATAGAGTTTGGTTCTGCATCTAAATAATCCGGCACACCGTCTTTATCAGAGTCATTCATCATGGTTTCCAGATCACCAACTCTTTTTTCCAATTCGGCTAATTTGTCTACTTTGCTTTCTTCATAATACCAGTCGGCATGTTTGGCATTCTTTCCTAAATAGATCGAAAGACCAATAGTAGCATTGTATAATGTTCCGTTAAAACCTCTGTCTTCCGGCGCAATACCGCCATCGAAAGTATTGGACTGACGTACATTGTTAATCATCGAAAAATCGGCATTTAAAGCGATTCTTTCCGATAATTTCACCTGTCCGGTAAGACCGATAATATGGTTTAACATGTTATCCGTTCCTTCAAACCGGTCATTTGTCATAAAAGCATAACCAATACCGGTATGTGCCTGAACGTTTAATCGCTGCGTCCATTCTTCAAAGTTAAGCACACGTCCTAAATTTACAACACCCTGGATATCCGTTCTGTAATATTTACCATCAAAAGAAGCACTTTTTGAAGCGTTCTCAAACTGGTCGTATCCAACATCAACTTTTAAACCGAATTTGTTGTTGAACATATAACGTACTCCAAGGTCAGCATGAAAAAGATTGTAATCTTTAGTATAGTAACCGGTAGTAAGGGGAGTAGTAGGTTTACTGATTCCTCCGTTAATGTCGATAGACCATTTGTTAAAACCTGGGGTTTCCTGAGCTGTAGCAGTACCTAAAGAAAGTACCGTTACGAATAAAGGCAGCATAATTCTTTTCATATGTCTTTACTTTTTCATTCAACGATAACCGCTGAATATTCTTATTTATTTAGGGCAAAGATAGGGAGATTGGCCGGGCTTAAAGTGTTTAAAACAGTACCTTTGCCTTGAAAACTGGGCTTTTGCGTTCATTATTCTTCAAAAAAAGTATCTTTTTTTTGCTGATTTTTTCACATACGGAACTTAAAAATGTATTTTTATAACAAAAAAAAGCTGAATATTTACAGCATACATAATTCTAACTTTATGAGGAATTCTAACATTTTTTTAACAGTTGACGCGGTAATCGTAAAAAAAACACCGGCCAACGACTACCTGCTTTTAATTAAAAGGAACAACGAGCCCTTTCAAAACTGCTGGGCACTGCCCGGCGGCTTCGTCGATTTAAACGAAGATCTTATGGCAGCAGCAATACGGGAACTTTATGAAGAAACGACGATTGCGGTAACGCAGCTGGAGCAGATTGGTGCTTTTGGCAAGCCTTTCAGAGATCCCCGAAATCATGTGGTTTCGGTAGCCTATTATGGTGAGGTAGCGGAAGATACGATCGCTATTGCAGCCGATGATGCCCGGGAGGCAAAATGGTTTTCAATAAAAGCGCTTCCAAAATTAGCATTTGACCACGAAGAAATAGTAAATTTGGCGCTTCAAAAGTTTACTATATGAAATATCAAACGAGAAAATGGGTAAAACCAGAAGACTTGAATGCTAACGGAACCTTATTCGGAGGAATGCTTTTATCATGGATTGATGAGGAAGCAGCACTTTTTGCGATCATTCAGCTAAAAAACAACAAGATTGTAACCAAGTTTATGTCGGAAATCAACTTTATGAGTTCGGCAAGACAAGGGGATATTATCGAAATCGGTATCGATCTTGTAAAATTCGGAAGAAGCTCCATTATAATGAAGTGCGAAGTGCGTAACGTAATGACCAAAGAAACCATTATCACGGTTGATGCCATTACTATGGTAAATCTGGACAGCTTTGGGCGTCCGGCTCCCCACGGAAAAACCGAAGTAGAAATTATATAGGGTTTATTCCCCTATATAATTTTTATTATTAGACGGTAATTCAAATATCTCCAAATCAAAATAGTCTACAGCCGCAATGATGTGGTCAAAAATATCGGCCATGATATGCTCATAATTGATCCATCTTTTATCGGATACGAAAGCGTATATTTCTATCGGAATACCTTTATCTGTAGGCTGTAAATGACGTACCATCAGGGTCATTTCCTTATTGATACCGGCATGACTTTCAATATAACTGGTCAGGTATTTACGGAACAATCCTAAATTTGTCAGGTTGCGGCCGTTAATTGCCAGTTCTTTATTGATGTTGTTATTCGTGTTGTATTTTTCAATATCCGACTGCCTGTGTTCGATATAGGACGTAATCAGCTGAATCTTCTTAAAATGGTCTATTTCATTCGCATGAATAAAGCGGACACTGTTTTCTTTGATCAGGATATGACGTTTAATTCTTCTCCCGTTTGAGTTCTGCATTCCTCTCCAGTTCCGGAACGAATCGGAGATAAGGCTGTAAGTAGGAACTGTTGTTGTGGTATTGTCAAAATTTTTGACTTTCACGGTAGCCAGATTGATTTCAATAACATCACCGTCGGCTCCAAATTTATCAATCGTGATCCAGTCGCCAATACGAACCGTATCGTTAACGGTCACCTGAATACTGGCCACCAGACCCAATATGGTGTCCTTGAAAATTAAGATGATAATCGCCGAAATAGCCCCGAAAGTCCCTAACAGCGTTTTGAAGTTGGTATCGAAAAGGATCAATACCAAATACGTAATGGCATAAACCCAAAGGATAATCATGATTACCTGGGTATAGCTGTCTATCGGTTTGTCGCTAAACTTGGGTTTTTCTTTCAGGTAGTCTTTCAGGGAGTTAAAGATACTTCGGATGATCCACAGCGAAAGGAAGACCATATAGGTTTTTACGCCTTTTCCGAAAAAGCTCTCCCAGTAGACAAAGTTTTTTAGGACAACCGGAACAACTTTGCTGATAAAGTACAAAGGAACCAGATGGGCAACATATTTGGCTGTTTTATTGGCAACCAAAAAGTCGTCAAAACTCGATTTTGTTTTTTCTGCGATTATCGCCAGAATGATAATCAGTATTTTTTTAAAGATATAATCTAAAATATAAGCCACAACAACGAGGACAATTATATTAACTGCCAGGTTAAGATAACTTGCCGTAGTATCACTGAAATCAAGGTTTTTCAGGATTTTATATGCCCAATTAAAGATTTTCATATTTTAAAATTACAGAATTTTTTTCTCAATATAAAAAGTACCGAAAGGAATTACCGATGCAATACAAACCTGGAAGTATTTTTTAAACGACCAATTCTCTTCCATTTTCAGCATACTGGCAATTACAATATAACCGATAAACAGTAATCCGTGTGCCATTCCAACGAAACGAACCATTTCCGGTTTGTCATACATATATTTTAGAGGCATGGCCACAAACAACAGGAGCAGGAGGGATATCCCTTCCAGAAAAGCAATAATTTTAAAAAAACGTAACATCTGTGATTATTTAAGGGGTTGATTATAAACGAAATACCGGTTTTATTGAAAAGCCTTCAAAAAACGCTCAAAATTAGCCCAAAAGTAAGTTAGAAAAGAAGAAAATTCGTTAATTATTCACTAAAATACATAAAAAAACTGCACTTAAAAAAGTACAGTTTTAGCGTATTTTACAGGCTGTTTTTAGTTTAGAATGCTAAAAACGCTTTGTTATATTCTCTTAAATCAGAAATATTGTTTTTGTTTTTCAAATCTGCGAACAGGGAGATCAAATATTCCAAACTTTCTAAATCTGTTTCCTCAGCTTTCACATTTTCCGATTCCGTTTCCAACTCATCTTCTAAAGGTTCATCATCCGGGATTGTAATTAAAAATGCGCCGTTTTCTTCAACATGTTCGTAAGCTAAACGTATCGCTTTAACTAAAACCGGGTTTTGTTCTTCAAGAGCAAACTCCCGTAATTTTTTTAAATCTTCAATTAAAGTTTCGGCGTTGAATCCTTTTTTGAATAAATCAAGCTGGATTTTATTGATTAGTTTTTGTGCAGTTGGATTTTCCACAGTACTTATAATTTGAAATTAGTTGGATTTTTATTTTTAGGTATGCAAAAATAATCTTTTATTGTTTTTTTACTAATAAAAAGTGAGATTTTTTCATTTAAGAAATATTCCCGGCCCTGATTTCAGCCTTAATCTTCCTGCATAATGATGAATACCCGTTTATTTAACTTTCCCGAAAATATGCTTTACGGTAAAAGACTATAATTCAACCCTGAAAGCAAAAATTACCGGATTACTTTCTTCAACTGCATTTGTATGGTATCCTTATACAGTACCATATTCCATTGCATCGTACTGCCGTTGAATTTGTTAATCTGCACCGGAATAGTATCCGGTTGGGCAGGATTGCGTTCGTAAGCGATAACCTGTAAGCTGTTTTTGGTATCGTCATACTGATAGCGCATTAATACCGAAGTACTGTCTACATACACATGCGGATTCGGGCTGTAGTATATTTTACCGCGTTCCTCAATGTAAACCACTTTCCAGGCGGAAGTGTCTTTCTCCCATGCATTTTCAGCAATCTTCTTTCCGTTGCGCATCATGCTATCCACTTTCCACTTTCCAAAATATTTATCGGAAAGATGAACATCATAGCGGTAATACATGATAAATACCAAAGGAATCACTATACACAGCACCCGTAGGACAGCCCGAAGTGCTTTATTTCCTACAGCCGGCGATGGATTTTTATATTTCGTAAACAAGGCTATTATGGCATCTTTTCGCTCCGATAGCAAATAGCATAAGCCTAAAGTCATTAGCATTGAAGTAAAAGTTGTAATCGGTCCGATTCCATAAAAGATGTTGATCAATACAATATTAAAAAGTACCGGCAGCAGTGTTGCCACACCTAATAATACCGTACGTCTGAACAATAAAAAAATACTTCCTGCAATCTGAAAAACACCAACAATTGCGGCAAGACCATAGGTGGATCCGTAATACTTCCAGGTCAGTTCCGTTCCTGTCAAGGTATTAACCAGGGCGTCTTCCAGATGACTTGCAAATGCAAAATTGACCTCAAACAATTTTTCAAATCCAAATATCATGATATGGAATGCCAGCCAATAGCGCAATAACACTGTCAGCCAGATACGGTATTTCTGAGAATTAATTTTCCCTTTTTTAGCTTTATAATGCCAGTAAATTGAAAAACCAACCGAAAACAGAATCGCAATGAGTAACATCGATAATCCAACAGGAATGATCCGTGCTGCCCATTTTGCAGGCAAAAGGGGAGCGATTGTATAAATAACAGAATTGACAGCTCCTACGATAGCTAAAAGGCATAAAAAGAATTTTAAAAACCAATTGGAGTGTTCTTGTGTTTCTGTTGAAATCATCCTATTTTTTTTGTTAATATTCGATACTATAACGGGTTAATTGTATAATTATTTCATCTTTTTTAAATATTTGCCTCCGCAATAGTAAAACCGGAGCGCTATTTCCAGACAGCAGGATGCCGGATAAAATTTAGTTCCGGGAATACCTTCTATAATCTGGATCTATTTGTTTAGTTTTGTATGTATAAGTACATTTTCAGGCATTATTAAAATTTAAACGTTATGGCAAAAAACAAAACAACCTATACAGCGGTTAATGTGGTTGATTTTATCAACGCTTATGTCGATAATGAACAAAAGAAAGCCGACAGCTTCCGCTTAATTGAATTAATGTCGGAATGGTCGGGATTTGAACCCAAAATGTGGGGTCCAACGATCATTGGATTCGGTAATTACCATTATAAATATGCCAGCGGACATGAAGGTGATGCGCCGCTTATTGGCTTTTCACCGCGAAAGGCAGCCTTTTCGTTATATGTGTTTTCGCCAACGGAGGAAAACAAGCATCTATTGGACAATCTTGGCAAATATAAAATCTCAAAAGCCTGTATCTATATCAAAAAGCTATCCGATATTAATATTCCCGCTTTAAAAAAAATATGCGAGGATAGTTTTAAATACCTTAATGAACATCATGAATGTGCGTGCAGGGAGAAATAGACGTGTTTAATACCTGGCTCTTAAAGCTTTGATCTGCTCTTTACTCATTTAAAACAACATAATCACGAAGGGCAGGGGACTATCCTTTAAACATTACAGGGTTTAATACTTTAATGGGATCATTCTAAAATCCGGCCTCCGTTAGAAACCGGTCCGAATCAGATAGAGCAGTTCTTAGTATAGCCCTCCAATAATTACGTCCTTTACTGGCCTTCATATTTATTGCCTCCTGTTGTAAATTTTCCTGAATTTGCACACGTGTCAATCTTTCTAAAGATGGGGTTATGGCATTTAGCACATCAATTATTTCACTATTACTCCTTTGCTTGTACCTGTCCAATAAAAGAAGTGTTTCAAAATGATTGACAATCACCGAGCGAATATTTACGGGTATTTGGGCGCTATCAATTGAAAAAACAGCTTGCGGCACATTAGCGCTATAAACGATATCACATCTCAAATAATCAACATCGGGTAAAATGTCATAGTAGTAGTTTATGATTTTCCGGTTACCTGCAAACAGCCATTCTTCCCCTTTTTTAGTATTGCACTTAGCACAACAAGGAATCAGATTAATAGAAAGTGCCGAAAATTCCGGAAAATCACTCTTGGGTAAATAATGGTCAAATGTTTCAGGTTCCCCAATATTACAATATTGGCATTCTGCCCGCAGTAGCCTATTTTGCCGGTCTTTGATTCGTGCTTTTAAAGCTGATAAATTATTGGACTTTCCATAACATCCCTGAAGATAATTACTATGAGGCTCTGTAAATGGAGATGCCGGTATGGTCTCTAAATTATTCGGAGTCGTACGATCAGTATAATCCGTAATTCGAACCAGTATATTGGGGCGTATTGCCTGAAGCGGTACCCGTTGGATTTCTCTTTTATTATTTACAATATTGTCCCAATACTCAATTTTCCTGGTTAACGGAATTAAATTTTTCATAATTAATAAAGGGATTGTAAATAGATTTTAGCACTTAAACTAAGCGGTAAACTTTCTTTTTCGAACATTTCAATAATTTTACTGTAGCTGTTACTTTTTGAAAGCTTGGTTAAGAACTCCCGGTAATATTCATCATGACTATTTGTATGAAATATTCTTTCGGTAATCGTGTTGAGATTTTCACCAAATGTTTCAATATCCAATCCCCGTATGCTGGGAATGTTATCCAACCGTTCAATAACTATTATATCTTTTGCCGGTACTTCCTGTATAATTTGAGGGGAGTGAGTGGATATAATGGCATAGGAATTGTATTCTTTAAGTATGCGATTAATAACATTTACAAAAAGAGAAATACTATTAGGATGCAAATGTGTTTCCGGTTCATCAAATAACAGTAATGATTCTGTTGTAATATAGGCCAGGACTTCAGCGAGCATCAGTATCATAACTATCTGACCTGAGCTATACTTAGAATATCCACCCTCACTATAAAGAGTGAACTCGTTTTTATTTAATTCGATAAAATCTTTATCCAGGATATCCAAAGCAATATCATCCGATAATACAATTGCTATGTATTTACCAAACAAATGCATTCTTTCTGATTTTTCAAGAATTCCCAATGCTTTTTTTAGCCGGGCATTTACCTGATTATCTGTAAGAAAGCCTCTGCCACTTTGAAAACCACAATAATAATAACTGTAGGTTTTTGTTTGTTTTGGCCGGGGAAACCTGTCGAACAGGCTATAGGAAATGGCGATTACACGGCTAAACGGCGGCAGATATTGTGTAGAGAAATTTCCTTGTTTTTCATACCCGCTTAAAGTTGAGGCCAGTTTTGCAATATATTGTGTTTTGCCGGTTCCGTTCTTACCAATTAAGACTTTGATTCTAAAAGGAAGATCTTCTTTTTCAGAATAATCAAATTTTATAGCGTGTTTTTCTATTGCCCCGCTAATCTGTGTTGAAAAAGTAAAGCAAAGGGTATTATCCGTTTCCAACCCATTATAAATCTTATATCCTTCATGAAGTGCTTTTTGGGCTTCACTGCTTCTGATTAAAGATGTTTTGAATCCCTTTTCATGCTCAAATGATTCCGCCAGGCCTTTATTAATCGCTAAATCATTAATGGCGTCCAGATAGTAGTGAGCAACTTCTTTATTTAAGTTTTCCCGAAGATTTAAATAATAGTGGTTTGATTGCCCAAGTGAGCAAATATTACGATCATCAAGCGAAGTAAAGGTATTGGGTAACTCCCCATTATCTTTTTCCTTATTTAAAAATTTTGTGGCGCCAATATAGGTACGTTCTTTGAGAGAATCATAATAATACACTTCATATTGTGTTTGATATCCGAAGTCATTCCATTTGTCTTTTGTTAAAATAAAACAAGGGTATAAATAATCCTCTTTTTCAGATTCTCCACTCAAGTAAAACAGAAATTCACCTGACTTAACAGAAAGTTTATCATTTTTGAAGATCGCTTTGATGGTTCCAATATTATTGATTCTTGAAATAGTAGAACGATAGGCACCTTTATTTTTAATGATAAACGGTTCGATACTTTGATCCCATCTGACTTTTAAAGTTCGTCCGTTTTTTAAATTTTCAAGAACAGTTCCTATGGCATGAATTTCAAGGATTGAAATCATCTCACCGTTTTCTTTTTTTGTATATGTAGTTTTTGCGGCTATCCTTGAACCGACAGCAACCGTATTAACTCTCTCTAAATATTTATCTTCAAAACCATTTTCCCAGATGCCTTCTTCGATAAAACGGGGTAATTGATTTTTAATATCAGCGTCTTTCCATGTAAAACCGACACCGTAATATTGTACTTTATCCATTTATATTGGGTAAAAAAGTTCTGTGGATTGTTTTTGTTTGGGAAGAGCGACTTTTTTCTGATTACAATCATCGTCCAACTCGTAGCTCAGGGCTTCCAGCCAGATGTCGGGCATTCCATAGAAACATTTGATATTTAGATCTTTGGATATTTTATTATGCAGCATATCAGTATATATCATAAATTTCAAATATAATATTTTCAGTCAAATCCGTAACTATTATTTTTAAAATCACCTGTTTTATGATACAAAATATCATTAAAAAATTTAGCAAGACAGGTGATTTGTCTTATATCCGAACCCAAAACTTCCACAAACAGGCAAACTTACTGCCTAAATTAACCGGAGCGGCATTTATTGAGAGGAGCGAATAAAAGCCTGACCAACCAATAAACAACCGAAAAAAGGGCAGGGGACACACCCAAACAACCCTCAATGTGCCTGAAAACCCAAATGTGATAAATAAACAAAATGTGCCTCACAAAATAATGTAGAGAAAGCCTATAGATGTGAGTAGCACAATAAGTGGCGAAGCCACAAAGAGTACCAACTTTAAAAAAAATCCTTTGGGCGTGTCTCTACAGGTCGGACTCTCCGCTACAAGTCCTCGCCCGTACCTTGCTGTGGGCTTTTCGCTTCCCTCACGCAAACCCAGCATAAAATAGAGTAGGGAGCATAACCGAGTGAGTGTAAAAATTAAAATGTAAATACCTTATCTCCACCAACAATAGATTCTTCATCAATTTCACTAATTGTATCGAGAACAAGTGTTTTATTATCTATTTCATCAAGAAATTCTTGAATTCCATATACAATATTGGTAGGATTTATTCCATAACCATTTTTTACAAATGACTTAACCGTAATTAAGTGAGGGTGTTTATATTTTTCATTTATTCCGGATGAAAAGACAACATCCTTTCCATCAACGGTTTTTAAATTATCCCAAAAATTGTCATGATAATTATTATAAGATCCATGATGTGGAGCTTGACATAAACAAAATGAATATTCATTTAGACGTCCTTCATTATGAATTCTATCAAAAGTTACTTTTTCAGTATCTGATGTAAGTAAAACTACAGAATCTCCTTTCTTTATATAAAATAATGATGATAAATAATTAGCGGCTTTACTTGCGTGCTTTTTATTGACTATAGCATCAAATTTTACTTCTTCTTGATAAGTTTTTATTTCAAGATGTGAAGGAGATAGAGCATGCATTTCTATACCGTTTATCGGTAACTGAACGAACTCGTTAACATAAAAGTGTTTTTTCAATAAACCTAAATCACTTAATGAATCTGACTTTCTAACAATTTCTGCCAAAATTCTTGTGTCTTCTGATGATACTTCAAACCATTCCCAATAACCAGACCCAATTTCTTTTAAAGTATTTCCAAATAAATTAACATTAATTTTATTTTGCTCAATATAATCGAATAGTTCTAAAAAACCAGAGTAATGATCTGAATGAGGATGAGATAAAATAATGAACTCTATCTCAGAATATCCTTTTTCTGCTAAATGTTCAACAACCGGATTCGATTTACCTTTCTTTTTGCAATCAATAATCCCAACCTTGTCTACTTTATCAGTCCATTCTATAATTATAGAATCTCCTTGGCCAACATCCTTGAACGTTATTTTCATAAGATTCTATAGTTTATTTTTCTGTAAAAAATCTAGAATTATCTAATCCTTTAAAGTAATTAGGTTTTTTAAACAAATCTTTTTTATCATTTGATTCATTAAAAAACTCAAATATTCTACTGCCAGGTTTAGTTGTTGACCGTATCAAGATAATACCTCCCACTTCCAAATCAATATAATCGGCAAAAGGAGCCAGATCAAATTTTCGTATTTGATAAACTCCTTTTTCTTCATCAAGTAAACAATTTATTAAAACTGAATTATCTTCAACTTCAATAATTTCTCCATAAAATTCATCCAGTTTAATAATTTTATTAAATTCAGCATTAAGTTCATCAAGCAAGGTATCAATATTATAAGTATCATTACCAGTTCTGTATTTTTCTTTAAGTTTGCTTGAATATTTTACAGGAGCTACGTTATATTCTTTTAAAACTTCAACCACTGCTTCTGTTTTATCGACGTCTTTAGTCCAGGCTACTAAATAGTATTGTTTATCTTTGGGTATAATACGAGAGACTAACTCTGCACAATATTCAGCATCAAAGGTCGAACCAAAACCAATATTATAATTGAGGTCCAGAAATATCAATTTAACAGAATTTATAGGTTCATGTTCTGGCATATTTCCAGCCAGATCTACCTTAATATATTCTGTATTTATACCTCGTGTTTCTAATGCTTCTAAAAGACTTCTTACTTCTCTTTCCGTATCATCTATGACCACGATATCAGGCCCTGCTAAATCATCTATAAACATAATCTTTAGTTAATTTTATTAAAAATCAGTTCAACTGCTGCTCCTCTATATTTTTCCGGAACATTTCTATCTTTTAAAATTTCACTGTCATAAATAATATTAAGTTTACCATATTTCATCATAACAGTGTCTAATAGATACATTCCTATTCCTATACCACCATCTTTTCGTGAGAAGAAAGGACGGACAATATCTTCAATATTATCTTTAAAACCGGGACCATTGTCAACAAATAGAATAGTAACTTTTTCATTTGTTTTTTCAGTTTTAATATATATGCCTTTCTCTGTTTTATAAATAGTATCAATCCAATAAATACTATTGTCAATAAGATTCATTATCATTGTGATAAAAAGTCTTTTATCACATTTTATGGTTTCAATATTTGAATCATAATCTAAATCTACACTTATTTTATGATTTGTTAACCTTGTAGTATAATTTTTAAGGGCTTGGTCAATACTCCCAGTTAAAGAAATAGGTTTGTCATTGCCTTTTTTAACAACAGATATTATTCCTTCTACATAATCTTTTAATTCCAATACCTGATCCGCTATTGTTGCTGAATTAATTGGGTCCTCCATAATAGTTTCTTCCATTCGGGGTACCAATTTTTCTATTTCATGCATTGCAAAAGAAGCTGTCATACCAACCCCTGCTGGTATTAATAATGTTTCTTTATCTTTTGCATATCGTTCTTCTATTTTTTCAGCCTCTTGCAGTACCAACTGTTTTTTTTCTTCATCAGAAAAATCAGTACTATTTACTATTTCTTTAAAAGTATCCAATTGTTGTTCTAACGATCCTTCTGCTCCTTTTTTATTAAATTTTAACCATCTTTCTCTATCTGATGTTCTTTCAGATTTAAATTCATTTAATACGAAATCGAGTATAACTACCAAAAAATCAAAAGAATAATTATTTATAAATCCTTCCCGGTTTGTTTTCTCAATAAGAGTACCAGACTTTTCATCATCCAGATAAACAAAACCTATATTTTGATTATTAGAAAACCATGTTTTGTTGTTAACCCTTTTTATATCAAGGCCCAACCAATCATTGCCAGGATCTCCGTAATCAAAAACCCTTAAATCTTGTTTAAATACTTTTATACCTGAATGTTCTCTCAAAATGCTTTTTATAAAGGAGGGAGATATGGTATAATCACGCAATGAAACAGAATCTAAATCATAAGAATACAATTCGACCATAAAAGAGCCAAAAGGTATTATATTATCACCAGAGTCATATTTTACTAGAAAAACATTAACTTCTTCTTGATTATATTCCTTTTTAAGAAGATATTCTTTGTAGTAAGGTCTTAATGCTCCTTTAATATTCCACTTGTATTTCTGCTTACTGCGCTCATCACTACTTTTAGAGTCTATAGAACGAATTCCAATCATTTCATTATTTGACAAAGCAAATTTGTATTCAAAAGTCATATCGTAATTATCTTCCACCAATACTGCAAGTTTATAAGGAGCAGACCTTAAAGCTTCATCAATACTTGGAAAATCATTCAACCACCAATTACCAAAATCAAGTTTAATATCAAATTTATTTGAGTCATTTTTAGGAGATAACATTGATATAGTTTGACGTTTAAGTTGTCTAGCCATACCACGGCTCCAAGGTTCTTTAAGATTTCCTATAGTAATTTCTGTTCCATGAGAATTTTTAAAATGAAATGTCTCGGGATTATTATTAACTTCCCATTTAACCTTTACATCTTCAAGATATTTACTTTGTAAATATGATCTCCAGTCAATATTAACTATAACTTCATAGTCCAATAAATTTACTGACTGGGCTTTACCAAACTCGTCAACAATTACTTTTGCAGGGCGACTTATTAATTTAATTGTATGACCTAATTTATGAACTGCAAAACGACCAACTCCTTTTTCTCCCATTGGAACCCTCCAAAAAATAGGGCTTCTTTTTATTTTTCTTGAACCATCATTGTTGAAAGGTTTTCTAAAATCTGTTCCTGGTTCAAACCACACTTCTTCAAGTACTTCTTTTGTTAAGCCTGTACCTGAATCAGTAATTGTTATTGAAGCCTTATCTAAATCTTCGATATTTTCAAATTTAACAAAAGTACCTTTTGAGTCTGCATCATAACTGTTTTTAACCAACTCATAAATTGCCATTACTGGGTCTTTAATGAGTTCTTCTCCCAATAATGTAAGTATATGTGCTTTAGGTTTGAAACTTGCAGTCATAACTTCTATTCCTTCAGAAGGAAATAGTTCAATCTGATGTTGAGCTACAGATTTTTCGGATATTTGCTGTTTTATTTCTGATGTATTGGGCTCATACGGAATTAAAGCATTTGTATGTTGCTTTTCAATCCCAAATTCCTTTAAGAAGATACCTTTTTCCACTTCATCTGAAATTTTAAATCCGGAATATTCATCTTCTGAGATTTTAGATATAATAACAAGTTCATCCTCTTTGAAATGTACTCCGAGACGAGTAATTCGATATTCATTACGGGTACCACCTCCATAATATTTTAAACAACATTCTGAAATAGTGCCATCTGACCAGGTAATTTCTGCAAAACGTTCTTTGTTTTTTCCTTTGACTCCCGGCTCATCAAAAAGAAGCTTATATGAGTTTTTAGGTATATAAAGGCCTGCCTGATGGGCTCCTGTTGTACCTGCATCATTAGGACTCGCAAACTTACAAAATGAAAATTTACTGACTTTAACTGTATTTATTGCTGTATAAAGAGTTTCAGACATAGAAATATGTTTTGAAGAACTAAAAATATGAAAAAATATTAATTTCGTAATACTTTTTATTAAACACTTTCTTATAGATGGAGTAAGAAAGTTAATTATCAGATATTATTTCTATTCAAGACTTCAACAATTTCCTGTCCAACTGCCTGCATAAGTGGAACTACAATCGAATTGCCAAATTGTTTATATGCTTGTGTATCTGAAACAGGAATTCTAAAATTATCAGGGTATCCTTGTAATCTTGCGCATTCACGTGGAGTTAAACGTCGTGGATTTCTTCCATGTTGTGGAAGTAAAATCTCTGCACCGTCTTTATAATATCTGGCTGAAAGTGTTCTACTAATACCATTTAAATTAGTAAGACCATAACCAAAGCCATTGCCTTTTGCTCTGTGCTTTGCCGCATATTCCTGAAGATAATTCCAAAGCTTATCGCTTAAGGTATATTTGTCTGAAATATTTGGCTCCAGAATGGTTCTAATAGCATTATTATTATTATTATTATGTATTTCAGGGAAATTGAAATTTTCCTCTCCATTAAATACATTTCTGTCAAAACCAACAATTACAATCCTTTCTCTGTGTTGTGGCACAAAATGCTTACCGTCAAGAACCTTACAATGAATATTATATCCAAGTTCATTTAACGTTCCCTGAATTATTCTAAACGTATTACCCTTATCGTGTGAAACTAAATTTTTTACATTTTCTAATAAAAAAGCTCCGGGTCTCTTGGTTTCCAGTATTCTTACGATATCAAAAAAGAGAGTTCCCTGGGTCTCGTCTCTAAATCCATGATTCCGGCCCAATGCATTTTTTTTGCTTACACCGGCAAGAGAAAAGGGTTGGCAAGGAAAACCGCCAACCAGAATATCATGGTCTGGAATGGTATTTTCGTCAATTTGAGTAATATCTCCAAATGGAACTTCGCCAAAATTAGAACTATATGTCTTTTTTGCATAATTATTCCATTCACTGGAGAAAACACATTTCCCTCCAATATTTTGAAGTGCAAGTCTAAAGCCTCCTATACCTGCAAATAAGTCTATGAACCTAAATGTAGGATTGGCTTGTTCAGCAAAAACTATATTCTCATTTCTTATATTCCCGGAATTTATTAATTCAGATATTTTTTCTTCATTAAAAACAACATCAGGATATTCTTTTTCAAGAATTTCTGTTATATATATAAGTGCTTCATATTCAAACTCACCTGTATGAGCAAAATGCGTTATTACAGCTTCTTTATCTGTTAAAATTTTATTTTTTTCTACTAAATTTTTTATTGAAAAATTAATTTTTTCAAGCATTAATTTTGGTTCCGGGATACTATTCATTCTAATCATTAAATAATCACAAATGTACAATATTGGATTTTATATACATTACTAATCTCGTATTAAAAAGGGTAATTGATTTAATGTTACATTTATTTTTTCAGGCTTTAGTTCACATTCCCAGATCACAATTACTTTCCAACCTGAATTTTGCAAAGCTAACAGGGCTTTGTTATCATTTGAAATATTAACATTTATTTTATTCAGCCACCATTCTGTTCTTGTTTTAGGAACAACAAAATATTTACAATCCTGGTGTCCATGCCAGAAACATCCATTTACAAATATTACTGTTTTATACTTAGGTAAAATAACATCCGGTTTACCTGGTAATTTTTTATCATGCAGGCGATAACGAAAGCCTTGTGAAAAAAGAAACTTTCTTACGAGTAGTTCAGGCTTAGTATCCTTTCCTTTTATTTTACTCATATTAAAACTCCTTATCTCTTTAGAATGTACATCAGCCATCGCATTTATTTTCCTTAAATCAACTTCTGAATCATTTCCTACTGTTCTTGAAACTTACATATATCCCTCATTTTACATATTGGTACGAGTGATAATATCAAATATAATATTTTTAGTTAATATAATTACGGTTTACCATAATACATAAAAAGAATAACAGTATTCAAAATACCAATAAAAGAGAAGAATCTACTACATTATGTCAAATAGAATAAAAACTATTCCAAATAACAAAGGAGTATTGCCCAGACAGATTTTTTTCTTTGATTTAGCACCAACATAAATGAACCAATTAATCAGACCATAAACCTAAGCATAGAAAAAAACGTATACGTTTTTTATACACCAGCAAACTCCACAAAAAATAAAATTTAGTTTTCCTTAGCGCTATAAAAAAATAGCAAATAGCAAAGGGCAACAGGCAATTTGAAACAATTAATTTTACTGACCAACAAACAGAAGCGCTGTATAATAGACCAACTAATCACAGCACAAAATATTCCGAATACCGGACTATTCTCCTAAAATTACTATTTTATATTTTGAACTATAATATACATTATGTAAAATATAAAATAAGAATATATGCCACCGTTAATAATGCTTTGCTCAATCCTGCTGCTTATAAGTTTTTAGCCTATCCGGTTGCCTATAGCTCACTTCCCAAAGTCCCTTTGGAATAATTATCAAAGAAATCCTTCCGGAATATTTCCCCAAGCGGAATTTCAAACTCACCGATATAAATAGTATGATTATCAAAAGAATCAATATGATCCATATTTACAATATACGATTTACTGACGCGGATCATTTTTTTGGTGGCAATCTTCAGATGCACCGTTTTTAAATTCATTGCCGTGATCAGCTTTTGTTTATTCGTATGGATAACAATATAATCCTTAAGCCCTTCAATAAACCGTATTTCCTGGAAAGGAACCTTATAATAACGCCGGTCCGATTTAATCAGCAAAAAATCGGTTGTGTTGCCCTCAATGGTATTTTTTACAGTTTCTGCCGACAGCAGTTTTTTGTATGCAACCGCTTTATTCACCGCTTTTTCCAACCGTTCTTTTCCCAAAGGCTTCAGCAAATAATCAATCGCATCCAGTTCATAGCTTTTTAAAGCATATTGCGGATAGGCCGTTGTAAATATTATTAAGGTTTCTTTCGGTAACTGTGCGGCAAATTCCAGTCCGGTTACCTGTGGCAGGTGTATGTCCAGAAATATCAGGTCAACCGGGTTGTGCTTCATAAAATCCAATGCCGTTAATGCATTCGAAAACGATCCGATAACCTGAATGGAACCAATATTGCTAACTATGGACAGCACACCTTCTCTTGCCAGCGGTTCATCATCTACTATAATGCAATTCATATTGGAATCGTTAAATTTAAAATATATTCCTCTGCTGTTACCGCAATATCCAGACTGTAGTTATTCCGGTACAGTAATTCCAGTCGCCGTTGTATATTCGCAAGCCCCAATCCGCTGCTCTTTGGCTCCGGTATATCGGAGCTGTTCTTCTTCGAATTGATACATTTGAAATGTATTTTTTTATTTTCGGCGGTTATACTGATGTTAATATAGGAATCTCCGCCGGTAATATCAATACTGTGTTTAACCGCATTCTCAACAAAGGTTGTAAACAAATTCGGAGGCAGGTAAATATGATGCATATCCTGTTCTGCTACAACAATACTAAATTGAAAATTATCCCTTCTTATTTTTTCAAGATTCAGAAAATTGGACAAAAAACGGACTTCCGAAGCTAACGAAGTCTGTTCCTCATTGTTTTCATAAAGCTGGTAGCGCAAAAATTCCGATAGCTTAAAAATAACCACCGAAGCCTTTTCCGGATCATTTTTAATCAGCACATTCACATTATTAAGCATGTTGAATAAAAAATGGGGATTTATCTGGTTCTTTAACTCATTAAGCTCCATATTTAAGGTGATATTCCGGAGGTCGGCCATTCTCTCGGTGTCCAGGATCCAGCGTTGCAGCAGCTTGATCGTGGTCGATATTAAAATTACCGAACAAACGATAAAAGTCCATCTAATGGTTTCCGCATTAATCAGCAACATCTTATAATCACCCGCCACATGATACCTGTTTAGAAAGACATTTAAGATATAGCCCATCAGTCGCAATCCCAATATCACCATGATCAGGAGCAGTATTATATAAACCAGATAATTCGCCCGGAAGAAAAACCGCGGGAGCAACAGGTACATATTGATATAAAACATTCCGATAAGAACCGCATAAATAAAAACCATGCCGGTGTACCGGTATTCATCAAGCCGGTCGTTGGTATAAAAAAAGACCAGGAAGAACCCTGCCAGGAATATAAAATGCCTTAAAAGCCGGTAACGGTCATCAACCAGCAAATGGATGAGCTGCCTGTTTTTAAAATTACCCGAAATACTGTTGATCATACTCACTTACCATAATTTACTGCCACAAAAATAGCCCTTATCTGTGTTGACAGCCGTTAAATTATACAAAACATCCTTTTTATTATACTAAATCGAGATTTGGTATAATAAGTAACGGTGTTCGTATAAAAACCCGGATTGCCATAGTCCTTAGAATTTTCTTTGCGGAAAGTTTTTGAGATCATCCGGTTTCAAAGCATTATTAATCTAACGTAAACAATGGGAATCCTAAAGAAAAGAGTGCTGGTTATTATCGTTTTAATGCTGTCAAAAGTAAGTTATTCGCAAACAAAGGACAGTATTCCGAAAAAAGTTGTGGCCTATGTGGCCGATAAGTTCCCGGCAACCCGTGCTTTCAATATAGAATACAGCCAGCTTACCCCTTATGATTATACGTCTAACCTGTCCGGTACAGCATTGCCCGAAACAACGGTAAAAAACCTGAACCAGACCAAAATAGACGGCAACATCAATTTTATTACGAAAAACAGATGGATCCTGGGTGCCGCATTCAATTACAGGTATAGCGCCGCTTCCACAGAAACCGACACCCCTTCCGGTTTGGTGAGCAGTCAGCATGATTTTCATTACCATGCTACCACTCTTAACTTTACGCATATTTCAAGACTTTGGAACAAAACAGTCATTTATTCAAGCGGACTAACCGTGGACGGAAGCGACAAACATTTTGAAAGAGTTAAAGGAATGCTCACCGGAATCGTAATCCTCAAAGCAAATGCGCAGACAAAAATGAGTGCGGGCTTATCGCTGATGATCGATCCCAATTCGCAATTTCCGGTTATACCGTCATTCTCGTATGAACATAAATTTTCCAACGGATGGATGGCAGATGTTTTCTTGCCGCAGAAAGTCTATTTAAGAAAACTCCTTTTTAACGATGGAAGACTTTCTTTCGGAAGTGAATTGGCCGTAACCTCTTTTTACCTGTACAACTTTAACAACAGTCCCCAAAAGCATGTCTTTCAACAGCTTGAAATCAATTCCGGTGCGATGTACGAACACTATTTCGGCAGCACATTTGTCGGCACATTGAAAACCGGCTTAAAAACCATTCCAACCAGCAGGATATTCGAAAAGAACGAATCTCCGAACGATTATATTTTTAAAGCAAATCCACAATCCTCTTTTTATGTCAGTATCGGACTGTCCTTTAATCCGTTTCATAAAATAAAAAAAGGAAGAAATTAACAGCATACCTATTTTAAGCAAAATGATTAAGGTTTTTAAAACTTCGGTACACCATCAAAACGATGCCAAAGCAATAGTAGCTTCCCTTTTAACCAGATATCCGGGTTACCGGATCAATTTTGATCTGCAGGACTGCGATCGTATTCTAAGAATTGAAGGCAGCCCGTTTGCCGCAACGGAAATAACCGTTTTTTTGAAGTGTTTGGGATATTTGTGCGTTGAACTGCATTAAATCTGTATGGATTTCGTTTGCAGTCTGGTTTTATTATTCCAGTAAAAAACAGCCAGAATTACAATACCCAATACCCCTTCAAAAGCCAGTGTTCTTTCCAGACCGATTTTTTCGGCCATAAACCCGATCAGCAAACTTCCGATGGGCAATATTCCCTGGAATGCCATGATGTAATAACTGATCGCCCTGCCCCGCATTTCCGGTAAAGCGTGCGTCTGAATATAAGTATTGATCGAAGAAGTCTGGATCATCAGTCCCAAAGCCGCCATGATCGTAAAAAAGATGGCTACCGATAATTTAGATGAAAATGCCAGCGACAACAGCCCGATCGAAAGGATCATCGTAGCCACCAGTATCGTATTGGCCAGCGCCTTACCCGGTTTTATAGTCGTCATATATAAAGCGCCGGCCAGCGCTCCTATCCCACCCGCACTCTCAAACCAGCTGAACGTTACCGCATTGCCATGAAAAAGATCCCTGGCGATAACCGGCAGTAAGGTTGTAAACGGTATTAAAAGCAAACTGGAACTGGTTAGCAGCAATATTAAGGACAACAGATCCGGTGATGTTTTCAGGTAAGTATAACCGTCTTTCAGTTCGGTCCAGGTATCCGCTTTTCGTTTGGGCAGCGGTCTTTTATCCAGCTGCATCGACATTAAACAGCCCAAAACAACAATAAAGCTTATAAAATTGATAAAAAAACAGGCAAATTCACCAATAGTACTCAGGATAAAACCGGCAAAGGCAGGTCCCAGTAACCGGGCGATATTAAAGGCCGATGAATTCAAGGCTATGGCATTGGGCAAATCGTCTTTATCCGGAACAATCTCCGCCATCATTGCCTGACGCGCCGTAGTGTCAAATGAGGTAATGATTCCCTGGGCAAGGCTCAATACACAAATGATAACAATATTATAAAACTGAAACCAAACCAGTATGGCCAGTACCAGAGCCTGCAGCATTAACAGGAACTGGGTCACCTTCACAATACTGTAACGGTTGTGTCTGTCGGCAAAACTTCCGGCATAAGGCGAAAGGAATAAAGACGGTATCAGGCTCAAAAAGGTTACAAAGCCCAGTAAAGTAGCCGAATCCGTTAACCGGTAAACCAGCCAGCTGATCGCTACGCGCTGCATCCATGTCCCGATAAGGGAAATGATCTGACCGCTGATATGTAATCTGAAATTACGAAATCGAAAAGCTCTTAAATAGGTCATCTTCTTCCGGCATTATTTGTTGTATTCAGACAGTCTTTTAAGTAACACTAAGGATTCCGCTATCGTGGCTCTTTCCGCTTCATCAAAAAGGGAGTCAATAGCCGCTACAAGCCATTGATTGCGCTGTTCCCATATTTCATCCAGGATTTTATTTCCCTTTGGAGTCAGCGAAAGGGCTGTTTTTCGTTTATCGTTTTTATCAATTGTTTTTACAAGACAGCCATCGGCGTGCAGCCTTTGGATAACCTGCGAAATGGCCTGCGCAGAAACGCGTTCCAATTGGGCTAATTCAGAGGGCAATAAAGAACCGTGTTCATGCAGTAGCCCCATCGTTAAAAGATCTACGTGGGAATAAGCAGTATTCGAGCTTTGTTGTCGGAGATTGCGAACCAGGCGGGTTGAAACGGTTCTCAGATCGGAAGCCATTTCAATAAGGGGTGTTTCCATAAGTAGTAAAGAAAATTTATTAATTTACTTTGTAAAGTTACTTTACTATTTTTATACAGGCAACTTTATGGCTATATTTTAACTTTTTTGCAACACTTCAACTTTCAATAACAAAAGTGCTCTTTAACCCAATAAACAGCATTTTAATCGTAAATATCCCTTTAAAATCAAACATTTCACAATTATTCTGTCAAAAAATTGTATTTTTACCTATCCAACTAAATTAATCTCTAAAACTCTAAATGAATGAAAAAACAGCTACTCTTTGTTGCGATTGCATTTTGTGCGTTCGCTTCATCTTATGGGCAAAGTTCATTATGGACTAAAGTTAGTCAGGAAAAAATCAGGATGTACGAGAAAATGGAACGCAGTTCTCAGCCTCAGAAATTCGAATTGTTTTCCCTTGATCTGGCCGCTTTAAAATCAAAACTGCAAACGGCACCCTCCAGACAAAATTTTAATGGATTATCCAATGTTATTGTCGCCTTCCCGAATCCGGATGGAAAACTCGAAAACTATCGCGTTTACGAATCACCGGTAATGGATCCGGCATTGGCCGCCAAATATCCGGACATTAAATCCTATATCGGTAAAGGGATTGACGATCCTACCGCTACGATTAATTTCAGTGTTACGATTTTTGGTCTGCATACCATGACGTTGTCCGGAAAAACAGGAACCTCATATATTGATACCTATACCAAAGACCTGAATAATTATATTGTTTACCCGAGAGAAGGACTGGTAACCAACCGTTCTTTCAGCTGTATGGTTCAGGACGATCACGAACAGGTTTCCGGTAAAATACTACAGGATACTTCCCTTGCGCTTGCCAGCGACGGAAACTACCGTGTATATCGTCTGGCTATGGCGTGTACCATTGAATATGCGGCCTATCATGTGAATGCAGCAGGCGTTAGCAGCGGCACACTGGCTCAGAAAAAAGCAGCCGTTTTGGCCGCAATGAATGTTACGATGACCCGTGTAAACGGTTTGTATGAAAGAGATATGTCCCTGCACATGAACCTGGTTGCTAATAACGACCTTATTATTTTTATTGACAGTGATAATTTCTCCAATGACAATGCCAATACTTTAATCAATGAAAGCCAGACAGTTATTGATGCCAATATCGGACTGGCCAACTACGATATCGGGCATACGGTAAGTACCGGTGGCGGTGGTCTGGCGCAGTTAAATTCGCCATGTACAACCAGCAAAGCCAGAGGAATTACCGGTTCACCGGCTCCTGTTGGCGATCCGTATGATATTGACTATGTAGCACACGAAATGGGCCACCAGTTCGGGGCAACCCACACTTTTAACAACTCTTGCGGCGGAAACAGATCGGCCGGAACAGCTGTTGAGCCGGGCAGCGGAAACACCATTATGGGATATGCCGGAATCTGTCCGCCGGATGTTCAGAGCAATTCTGATGCACACTTTCACGCCGTGAGTCTTGCGCAAATGCAGACTTTTGTTAACGGAACAGGAAGCTGTGCGGTAACAACCAGCAACGGAAATGCTGCTCCGGTAGTAAATGCCGGTGCCGATTTTACGATTCCATACGGAACGGCGTTTATACTTAAAGGAAGTGCAACCGATACTGCCGGTGAAGCTTTAACCTACTGCTGGGAACAAACCGATACGCAAATATCGACACAGCCGCCGGTAGCAACCGCAACATCAGGACCAAACTTCAGATCCTTACCGCCGGCTACTTCTCCCAACCGTTATATGCCAAACTTCCAGAGCGTTTTGGCCGGCAACCTGATCCCTACCTGGGAAGTGGTGCCAAGTGCTGCCAGAACAATGAATTTTGCCTTAACCGTTAGAGATAATAAAACACCAAACGGAGGACAAACCGGACGTGATAATACCGTGATCACTTTTGCAAACACCGGACCTTTCCGAATTACATCGCCAAATGTTGAAAATGTTTCCTGGACTCAGGGAACATCGCAAACCATTACCTGGGATGTTGCCGGAACAACCGCAAACGGAATCAATACCGCTAACGTGAACATATTATTATCAACCGATAACGGGGCTACTTTTACAACATTGGTGGCTAACACTCCAAATGACGGTTCGGAAGCAATTACCGTTCCCAATGTAGCCGCTCCATACTGTAGAATCATGGTAGAAGCTGTAGGAAATATATTTTATGCCGTGTCAAAAAGCGTTGCTATCGGCTATACAATTTCAAACACCTGCCAGACGTTCAGCAACAATACCGTTGTGAACATTCCGGACGGACCAAATCCTAATACTGCGACACCGGGACCAACGTTAACGTCTACAATCAATGTTCCTGTTACACAAACCATTACCGATGTGAATGTAAACGTAAACGTGACCCACACCTGGATCAGGGATTTGGTTTCGAAAGTGAAACACCCGGACGGAACAGAAGTTATCTTAGGAAACAGAATCTGTAACGATCAGGATGGTTATAACATTACTTTCAACGACGGTTCTCCGAACATCGTTTGTACAGCACCAATCACCAGCGGTACCTATGCTCCTAATCAGCCTTTGGCAGCTTTAAACACTAAAGCAACCAACGGAAACTGGCAGTTATTGATTAACGACTATTTCCAGGGCGACACAGGAACGTTAAACTCCTGGTCGGTTGAAGTTTGTTTCCAGACAGCAACCTTAGGAACAGAAAGTTTCGGTTTACAGGATTTTGCAATCTATCCAAACCCGAATAACGGAAACTTCAATGTACAGTTCCGATCTGCTTCAAGCAATGAGATCAGAGTAAACGTACACGATATCAGAGGAAGGGAAATTTTCAGTAAAGCCTATCAGAACACCGGTTTGTTCGATCAGCATTTACAGTTAAAAAACACACAGTCCGGTATTTATTTAGTGACCGTTCAGGATGGCGACAGAAAAGAAGTCAGAAAGATTATCATCAACTAATAAAAAAGAAAAGTCCCGGAAATCCGGGACTTTTTTATTTAATCTACTTTTACCTCAAAAAGCGCCAGCGAAATAGCCGAATAGTGTTTGGGTAAAGCAGCCGTTTCTGTAGGTGTCGTATTTCCTAAATAATGAAAACCACATTTGCAGTAATACTGGATTAACTCTTCATTATCGCCCCAGGTATCCATGCGTACATAGTCCATACCTAATGTTTTAGCGTGTTCTTTTGCCCAGGCTAAAATTTGCACCACAAAATTATTCCCTTTAAAATCCGGATGGGTCACAATCCGATGCAGGTAAACCGCCGGTATCGCATTGGCTTCGCCCCAGATAAAAGGATCTTCATAGGTTGTGGCAAAAACGCAGGTTGTTTTTCCGTCAATCAAAATCTTCCATTGCCTGTTTTCCCGGATCTCTGTCTGTACCATTTCCTTATCAAAATCCTGCCAGTGTTTGTTAAACTTCGTTTTCTGATAAGCTACAGCGGCAGCATAAAATTCAAAAATTGTTGTCAGATCATTTAGGGTACTGTTTTCTATGGTCATGTGCTTCTATATTATTTAAGGGAATTCATAATGGTAATTGCCTGCAGCATTTCGGGAAGCTTAAAGCGGAAAGCGGGTCCGGAAACACCTAAAACAGCCACTACTCTATTGTTACTGTAATACGGAATGGCGGCACAATTCAAATCCGGTTCAAACTGTTCCAGGTCTAAAGCATAGCCGTTTTGCTGTATTTCGGCTATCTCTTTTTTCAGACTTTCACGGTCTGCTTCTTCCATATTTTTCATTAACGTAGCCTGTAAATGTTCGGAATGTGCCATAAATACTTTCCCGATGGCTGTGCGCAGCATACCATAATCTTTATTAAGCTCCAGCGATATTTTAACAGAACGGTCCGGTTCCGAAATAAGTTCATGCCGGAAATACGTGCCCATCTGTACAGACAAATAAGACGTTTCATTCGTCAGTGCGGTGATTTGTTCCAAAATGGGACGCAGCTGGCTTTTTAACAGGGAAACCGAAGCCGAAGGCGGATAAATGCATTGCAGCTTGGTGGTCACCCGGTAACGGGGCGTTAATTCGTCCTGTTCCACATAGCCCAGATCTTTCAGGGTGTTCAGAAAATTATGAACCGTTGTATTCTGTAAGTTCAACGCATTGGCAATATCATTGAGGCGAACCAGGTTTCCGTTTTGCGTGATATACTCCAGTATATCAAAAGCTCTTTTTACCGATTGTATCATAAAATTCAATAATGATGAATAAAACAGTTTTTCAAAAGAAAATCCATTTATAATATTCAAAATTAGTAGAATTTTGCAAACTAAACAAGCGTTTTTATTATATGCAAAAAGGACTTATCGCTCTGGCAATCGGAGCTTTTACTATTGGAATGACCGAATTTGTAATGATGGGAATCCTTCCCGATCTGGCAAGTTCCCTGAAAGTGAGCATTCCCCAGGCCGGTCATTTCATATCGGCTTATGCACTCGGAGTAGTTGTGGGTGCCCCATTATTAACCATATTATTACAGAATAAACCACCCAAAACAGCTTTAATCGCATTAGCGGTCTGGATCACGGTTTTCAACAGTCTATCGGCTTTGGCAAACGATTATACCTCATTGCTGGTGTTGCGCTTTTTATCCGGTTTACCGCACGGAACCTTTTTTGGTATTGGTGCTGTTGTTGCCGGAAAACTGGCCAAAGAAGGAAAAACGGCACAGGCTATTGCCATTATGTTCTCCGGACTTACGATCGCCAATGTGATTGGTGTTCCGCTGGGAACCTATATCGGGCATTACATCAACTGGCGCATTACCTTCTGTATCGTAGGCGTTATCGGTTTACTGACCATATTGAGTGTTATGTACTGGATGCCTGAATTTGAAGCCTCCGAAAAATCGAGCTTTAAAAAGGATCTGGCTATCTTTAAGCGACTGGATTTATGGCTGGTATTGTTAATTGCTATCATCGGTACAGGCGGATTTTTCAGCTGGTACAGTTATATCGCCCCTTTGTTTACGGAAGTTTCCAAATTCGATGCCGGAACGGTTACCTATTTAATGGTAATTGCCGGATTGGGCATGACCTTCGGTAATTTCCTGGGCGGAAAACTATCCGATACTTATTCTCCCCTTTTTGCCTCAATCGGGTTATTAGTAGGCATGTGCCTGGTTTTAATGTTACTGACCTTTGTAGCCGACAATAAGATAACGGTAATCATCATGACATTTGTTATCGGTGCAGTAGCTTTTGCGATCGTTGCCCCGGTTCAGATCATGATGATGCAGTCAGCAAAAGGAGCCGAAATATTAGGCTCTTCCATCAGTCCGGCTGCGATGAATGCCGGAAATGCCTTAGGAGCTTATCTGGCCGGAATACCGTTAACGATGGGCTATGATTATACGTCACCGGACTGGGTTGGATTCGGATTGGCTTTTGTAGGTATTCTGATTGCAATAGCTTTATTTTACCATAGAAAACAAAAAGAAAATACGCTGATCGCGTGTAAAGCATAAATTATATATCAAATGGAACAATTAAAAGGAAAAACAGCTTTAATTACCGGAGCCGGAAAAGGTTTGGGTAAAGCCGTTGCGCTGGCATTAGCCGCAGAAGGTGTTCATCTTGCCTTACTATCAAGAACGGAAAAAGATCTGGTTGACGTTGCCGCTGCAGTAAAAAGCATCGACAGCAGCCTGAATGTGGCTTACGCAACTGCCGATATCTCCGATTTCAACTCGGTAACGGCCGCTATCACAAAACTAAAAGAACAGCTGGGTGCTATTGATATCCTGATCAACAATGCCGGTATCGGTAAATTTGCAAAATTCATGGATTTTGAAATCAGCGAGTGGGAAAACATTATCAAAGTAAACCTTTTGGGGGCTTATTATGTTATCCATGCCGTTTTACCGGAAATGCTGGAACGTCAGTCCGGCGATATTGTAAATGTTTCTTCAAGTGCCGGCGTACGCGCTTCGGCCCTGACAAGTGCTTACAGTGCTTCAAAATTCGGTTTGATCGGTTTGTCGGAATCCTTAATGCAGGAAGTCCGTAAATCGAATATCCGGGTGTTTACGATGAATCCGAGTACGATAGCTACCGATTTATCCGTTAGCCTGAATTTAACCGATGGCAATCCGGAAAGTGTATTGCAGCCGGAAGATTTTGCCGAATTATTAGTAGCACATCTGAAACTAAACCGTAGAGCATTTGTAAAAGATGTAGGCCTTTGGTCGACCAATCCATAAGCACCTACAATACGGTATCTTATAAAATCCTATAAATCAGATTATAGGATTTTTTTGTATCAAATTGCGGCAATCGCTATTTTTGAAATTCATTATCGTTTACCTTTACAGGACTTTTCAAATAACAAAAATTCAAAATGCATTTCCTATTATTTAGTGTACTCTGTAGCGTTTCTGTTGGTATTTTATTCAAAATAGCCAAACGGTATTCCGTTTCTTTTCAGCAGGTAATCAACTGGAATTATGTTATTGCCATTACGTTGTGTTACCTGTTTTACCAACCTGAGATCAGCGCTGTAAATGCAAATGCACCATGGCCGGTTTATACTATTCTCGCCATCCTGCTGCCTACCATATTTCTGGTTCTCGCAGCCTCAGTGCGCCATATTGGTATTGTTAAAACCGATATTGCCCAGCGTTTTTCTCTTTTTATTCCGATCCTGATCGCCTATTTTGTTTTTAAGGAAGCCATAAGCCCGTTAAAATTCTGCGGACTGTTTATCGGTTTTACCGCCATATTCCTGACGTTATACAAAAAGGAAAGCCGGCAGGACAACCAAAATAACTGGCTGTACCCGGCAATTGTTTTACTCGGATTTGGTACAATTGATGTTTTTTTCAAACAAATCGCTTCCTATAAAGAGATTCCGTATACAACTTCTTTATTTGTTGTTTTTTGTGGTGCTTTAGTCGTTTCTACCGCCATAACACTGTATAAAACAGTCATTAAAAAGGAACGGTTAAACCGTTTGAGTCTGTTGTTTGGCGTACTTTTAGGACTGCTTAACTTCGGGAATATCCTGTTTTATCTGAAAGCACACAAAGCCTTAGCCGATAACCCTTCAACCGTGTTTGCCACGATGAACTTTGGTGTGATCCTTTTGGGCAGCCTTGTCGGCATTATCGTCTTTAAGGAAAAAATCAGCCGTACCAATTATATCGGAATCATTTTGGCACTAATTGCCATTATTGTGATTACTTTTTCACAGTTGTATACTTTTTAAGTGAATTTTCTGTTTTGAAATTGTTTTAATTTTAGTATTTTTAGGAATTAAATCCCTGTTATGAAAAACCCAATTGCAGAGCGCATAGCCGATTTTTTAAAGCATTATCCTCCTTTTATCAGCCTTTCCTATCAGGAACTGGTGGATATTTCACAAACTATCAGTGTGATCTATTTAGAAAAGAATCAGGTATTGTTTAAAGTTGGCGACGCGACCCATCAGAATTTTTATGTGGTGGCAAACGGTGCGATTGGTCTTTCGGTAATTTCCGATGCCGAGGAATTCCTGATTGATAAATGTGATGAGGGCGATATTTTGGGACTGCGTCCGTTTTTTGCCAAAAACAATTACCTGATGACGGCAAAAGCCCGTGAAGAGAGTATTATTTATGCGATTCCGATTGCCGTATTTCAGCCGTATGTGGCTAAAAATGCCAACGTTCTAAGCTTCCTGCTGGAAAGTTTCGCTTCCAATACCCGGAATCCTTATGACAAAGACCACCGCGGGAAATTAATCTCGGAGAATATTATTTTTGATGAACAAAGTGCCGCGGATATCCAGTATTTCCAGCCGGTTAAATATACTAAAAACCCCATTACAGCCAGTTCCAGCGATATTATCAAACACATTGCACAAACAATGTCCAACAGCAGGATTGGCAGTGTTATTATTCACGATAACCAGTTACCCATCGGGATTATCACCGATAAGGACCTGCGCTCCAAAATTGCAACCGGGGCTTTCCCTATCGACACGGCAGCCGATAAGATCATGTCTTCTCCGGTAATTACCGTTCCGGAAAACATTTCAATTGCCGAAGCACAAATGATGATGCTCAAACACAATGTCGGGCATTTGTGTGTAACCAGGGACGGAACCGAGAAAAGTGCTGTTTCCGGAATTATAACAGAACACGATATCGTAGCGGCACAAGCCAGTAATCCGGGAATCCTTTTAAAATTAACCCGTCGTGCCACACGCTCCAAAGAGCTGAAAACGATACGGGAAAAACTGACTGACCTGATTCAGAATTCTATCGATAAAAATATCCCGATTTCGCACATCACCAATGTGGCGGCAGAAATCAATATTGCCATTACCAAAAGAGCCATCGATCTGGCTATTGAAAAAATGGAAACACCGCCTCCTACCCGATTTGCCTGGTTTAACCTGGGCAGCCAGGGCCGAAAAGAGCAATTGCTGTTAACGGATATCGACAACATTCTGGTATTTGAAGATGTTGAAGCAGAACGTTATGACGACGTAAAACAGTACTTTATGCAGCTGGCAGACAAGGTAATCGAAACACTTGAAAAAGTGGGTTACACACCTTGTCCGCAGGAGTTAATGGCTAATAATGAACTATGGTGTAAATCATTGACAGACTGGATAAAACAATACAATACCTGGATTAATACTCCAGGTGAAAAAGGAATTAATCTAAGTACTATTTTCTTTGATTACGACCTGATTTACGGGGATGTTTCTTTTGAAAATTCCCTGACGGAAAGCATTTTCAACAGTACCGATAACAACCAGCTGTTCTATGCTTTCTTAGGAACAAATGCCATAAAAAAACCGGCACCATTAGGCTTTTTCCGCCAGTTCCTGTTAGAACAGGATGAAGAACACAAAGATGCTTTCGATATTAAGAACCGTGCCATCATGCCATTGGTTGATGCTGCCCGTGTGCTGTGCATCAGCAGAAACATCAAAGGCATTACCAATACCTACCAGCGTTTTAAAAAACTGGCCGATTTAGAGCCGCAAAATGCCGATTTGTATCTGGAATGCGCCGAAGCTTTTAACACCCTGATCTGGTTCAGAACCGAAGAAGGCCTGCAGAATAGTTCCAACGGCAGTTACATTAACCTGCAGGAACTATCGAAAGTAGATAAAGTGAAGCTGAAAAATTGTTTTCAGCCGATAAATGACATACAGGATTTAATTAAAAATCGTTTTCAACTGACCTATTTTACATAGATTATGGTATTAGATTGGCTTACAGGTAAAGATATTCCCCAATTCTGGAAACAATACGCAGCTCATTTTGACAAAGAAGAACAAAACGGGACAAAGCGCTATGTTGTTTTCGATACAGAAACCACCGGACTGGACTGGAAAGATGATGTAATCCTTTCCATTGGTGCTATTGCTGTAATTGATAACGAAATTAAAGTTGGTGATTTTTTTGAAGTTTACCTGAAACAAGAGGTTTTTAATCCCGAAAACGCCATTCTTACCGGTATTTTAAAAGAAGGCAAAGAAGAGAAAATCATTGAAGCGGAAGCTATTATCCGTTTTCTGGATTTTATTAAAGACGCTACTTTAATCGGCCACAACATTAACTTTGATGTGGAAATGATCAATCAGGCATTAAAACGCCTGAATCTGGGAAAACTAAAAAATATGATCCTGGATGTGGATGTCATGTATCAGAAATTTAAAAACCTGCCGGAAGACAAACACCAGAGCCTGGATGAATTGTGTGATATTTTTAAAATCAAAAAGAGCGACCGTCACACCGCTTCGGGCGATGCCTATATTATTGCTTTACTGTTTTTAAAGCTAAAGAAAAAACTGAAATTATAGCGCAGGATTTCATTTAAAGGATAAAACCGGTAATGGTTTTGAACCGCTGCTATACGTTATTTTTCAGTCAAGGTTTTCGCTTATATCATCTAAATATTCCGAAACGGAAAGCTTCAAATCTTCTTCATTCAAATTTAATGACACCAGTAGTTGATCTATTTGAATTTCGTAATAGCTTCCATGTTCGATCACTTTAAAATATGACGGATTGTTTTTTATTGTTTCAAAAGCTTCTCCAACAATACTTTTTAAAACGTCTGGTACACTGTATTTCCTTTTAAACTTTTCTAACGCTCTGACAAATAACAATAAAGAACCTGTATTTATATCTTTAAATTCTTCATCCCAAATAGCATTGCGGCATTTTGAAATTTGACAATTCGATACAACAGAGAACAAATCAGCACCCCATTGATAATATTCATCAGGATCATTCTGACTGACCAGTTTCTCTAATACCGTAACGATTTCTTCCAGATAATCAATATCTAACCCGCTTAAACCCCTATTAGGATCTGTATTGCCGCTGTCGCTAAAGTACACGCTGACTTCACGTTTGTGATTTGGAAATTTATTGGCAATTACTATACCTTCTGTAAAGTTCATTTTTACTTTTTAATGGGATTAAAAGATGTATAAGAAACGCCCCGTCGGCTTTAATATGATGGAGCTTTTATGGCTGATATTCACAAATATACCAAAAAGTCAGAAAGAAAAAACTTCACTTCATAACATTGATAAACAAAAAACCACTTTCAAATTGAAAGTGGTTTTTTATTATATAGAAATGAATAAACTACAATTTCTCGTTTTTGATTTCCTCTACAATTTCCGGATTTAATAACGTGGAGATATCCCCAAAATTAGAAAAATCACCTTCGGCTATTTTACGTAGGATTCTACGCATGATCTTTCCGGAACGTGTTTTTGGTAATCCCGATACGAATTGTATCTTATCCAGTTTTGCAATCGGTCCGATATGACTCGCCACATGCTCGTTGATCTCCTTACGCAGATTGTCACGGTCACGGTATTCCCCGATCTCTTTCAGGATAATAAATCCGTAAAGGGCATTTCCTTTAATATCGTGCGGGAAGCCAACAATAGCCGATTCTGCTACCGCCGGATGTTCGTTGATTGCATCTTCAATTGGCGCTGTTCCTAAGTTATGCCCGGAAACAATCACCACATCATCTACCCTTCCGGTAATTCTGTAATAGCCTACTTCGTCCCGTAAAGCGCCATCGCCGGTAAAATATTTACCCGGGAAAGCCGAAAAGTAGGTATCCTTATAACGCTGGTGATCGCCCCAGATGGTTCTGGCAATGGACGGCCACGGAAACTTGACACACAAACTTCCCACAACCTGGTTTCCTTCAATCTCGTTGCGCCTTTCGTCCATTAAAACCGGCTGGATACCCGGTAACGGCAACGTGGCATACGTTGGTTTTGTTGGTGTTACAAAAGGTACCGGTGAAATCATGATTCCTCCCGTTTCTGTTTGCCACCAGGTATCTACAATAGGGCATTTTTTCTTGCCCACATGGTCGTTATACCAGTGCCATGCCTCTTCGTTAATAGGCTCACCTACCGAACCGATAACCTTTAAGCTGGATAAATCATGTTTATCAACCCATTCGGTACTTTCTTTGGCTAACGAACGGATCGCTGTTGGCGCCGTATAGAACTGGGTAACCTTATGTTTGTCGATAACATCCCAGAAACGTCCGAAATCCGGATAAGACGGAACCCCTTCAAAAATAACCGTTGTCGCCCCGTTTAATAACGGTCCGTATAAAATATAAGAGTGTCCGGTAATCCAGCCGATATCGGCCGTACACCAGTAAATATCGTTTTCTTCATAATTGAAGATATTTTTAAACGTATAGGCTGTATATACCATATAACCGGCAGTCGTGTGCAGCATTCCTTTCGGTTTCCCGGTAGAGCCGGAAGTATATAAAATAAACAACGGATCTTCCGCATCCATTATTTCCGCTACGTTGTTCGGAATCGCTTCGTCTAAAAGCGGCTGTAACCACAGGTCACGGCCTTCTTTCATTGTAACAGTTGTATTGGTTCTTTTCGCAACCAATACTTTGGTTACCGAAGGGCATTTTTCCAGGGCTTCATCTACAATGACTTTTAAGTCAATCGTTTTGTTTCCTCTGAAAGCACCATCGGAGGTGATAACCATTTTACATTCGCAGTCGATAATACGGGAAGCGATGGCAGAGGCTGAAAATCCGGCAAATACCACCGAGTGTATCGCTCCGATTCTGGCGCAGGCTAAAACGGCAACGGCAAGTTCCGGGATCATCGGCAGGTAAATACAAACCCTGTCCCCTTTTTTAATACCTTGTTCCCGTAAAACGTTAGCCATTTTGGCCACACGGTCGTACAACTCGTTATAGGTAATGTGTTCTGCTGCTTCTTTCGGATCGTTCGGTTCAAAAATAATCGCGGTTTTATTCCCTCTTTTTGCCAGATGGCGGTCAATACAGTTTTTTGTGATATTGACCTTTCCATTCACAAACCATTTAATATCGGCTTCCGCCATATCAAATTCCATTACTTTATCCCACAACTGGTACCAGGTAAAATTCTCTTCTGCTACTTTTCCCCAAAATTTACGCGGTTCACGAATAGACTTTTTATAGTGTTTAAAATATTCTTCGAGATTGTTTATTTTATAATAACTCATGACTAATTTGTTTATTCTTTTGCATCTTTTTTAAATATTCCTATTCCGTAGTTTTTAAAAGCGTCGGTCACTTCTCCGATAATGGCTTCATCATCAATTGTAGACGGAACCTGATATTGTTCTCCGTCAACAATACTGCGCAACAATTTTCTGAGGATTTTACCGGAACGCGTTTTGGGCAGTCGCTGGACCACGACTACATTTCGCAGGGAAGCTACCGCACCAATCTGCTCCCTTACCAGCTGTACTATTTCATATTCCAGCTGAAAGTGCTCAATATCATGTCCTGATTTTACCACCGCCATCGCTAACGGAACCTGCCCTTTTAAGGCATCGTTGATCCCGATTACCGCACATTCTGCTACTGAATCGTGTGCCGCTACAATTTCTTCCATTTCTGCGGTAGAAAGCCGGTGTCCGGCAACATTGATAACATCGTCAACACGCCCTGTTATGTAAATATAATCATCTTTGTCTTTATACCCGCCGTCGCCGGAAAAATAATAGCCCGGGAAACGGTTTAAATATCCGGCTTTAAAGCGCACTTCGTCTTCCCATAAACCCAGCATCATTCCCGGTGGCAAAGGTAGTTTTATTACCACATATCCTTCCTCATTTGCACCCAATTCTTTGCCGTTTTCATCAAAAATCCGGATATCATAACCCGAAACGGCTTTTCCGGCAGAACCGGGTCTGATCGGCAGGTATTCCACTCCCATCATATTGGCAATCATCGGCCAGCCGGACTCCGTTTGCCACCAGTGGTCAATTGTTGGAATCGGAATATGTTTCCGGTACCATTCCAGTGTGGCAACATCGCAGCGTTCTCCTGCCAGAAACTGGATACGCAGGCTGCTCAAATCGTATTTTTTTATAAATAATCCGTCCGGATCTTCTTTTTTAATCGCCCGGATTGCGGTGGGTGCTGTAAACATAACACTTACTTTATGTTCGGCTATCACACGCCAAAAGGTGCTCGCATCCGGAGTTTTGATCGGTTTCCCTTCAAAAATAACGGTCGTATTGCGGTTTAGCAACGGACCATACAGGATATAACTGTGTCCTACCGCCCAGCCCATATCGGAAGCTGCCCAGAAAACTTCGCCTTCATTAACGTTATAAATATAGCGCATTGAAAATTTAAGTACCGTGGCATAACCACCTGTATCCCTGACAATTCCTTTTGGTTTTCCGGTTGTTCCGGATGTATACAAAACATACAGCGGATGGCTGGACTCTAACGGTACACAAGGTACTTCTTCCGATCTGGCAACCAGATCGGCATAATCCACATCATACGTCTGGAACGGAATCCTGGCGCCCAACTTCCTGTTAAAAATAACTACTTTTTCCGGCTTGTGGTTTGCCATTTCAATAGCTTCATCCACTAATGGTTTATAGGCAATCAGCCGGTCAATTTCAATTCCTGATGAAGCCGTGATGATCGCTTTGGGTTTGGAATCGTCTATCCGGATAGCCAGCTCATGCGGGGCAAATCCGCCGAAAACCACCGAATGCGTAACCCCGATACGGGCACAGGCAAGCATGGCAAAAGCTACCTGCGGGATCATGGGCATATAAATCACCGCCGTATCGCCTTTGGTCAACCCCAACGAAACCAATCCGCCGGCTAACTTCGCTACTTCGGTTTTCACTTCATTAAACGTATATTTCCTGACATTTTGCGTTACCGGCGAGTCATAAATAAAAGCAACCTGCTCGCCGTGACCGTCCTGAATATGCTTGTCTATCGCAAGATAGCAGATATTCAGCTCGCCATCGGCAAACCAGCGCGCATAACCGTTTTCATCTTTGGAAAGTATCGCCTGCGGTTTGGAATACCATTCCAAAACATCGGCCTGCTCTTTCCAGAAATCTTCCGGAGCATTAATACTCCTGTTGTAGCATTCCTTGTAGTTCATAGTCAGTTTGTTTTTAACTGGTGAGCAGCTCATTAGCCTGTTCCACCAGTTTCTTAATCGAAAATGGTTTGGTCATATACAGATCGGCTCCCAGGGAAAGCCCTTTTTCTATATCCTTTTCTTTATTTTTAGCCGACAGGAAAATCACTTTGCAGTGCTGCAGGCGTTCGTCTTTTTTAATCTGCTCTAAAGTGGCAAATCCATCTACCATCGGCATCATCACATCGAGGATAATGATGTCCGGCAGCTGGATCTTTAAAATATCCAATGCTTCCTGTCCGTCACGGGCAATGAATACTTCATAATTATTTTTCTTAAACGTATATTCTAATGACATAACGATATTGGGTTCGTCATCTACAATTAAAATTTTCTTCATATTATTCCTTTTCCGTTGTATTATACCTTGGCAGCGTAAAATGAAACACGGTTCCGTCTTCCCTGTTCTCTGCCCATATTTTGCCTTTATGGTGTTCAATAATCTGTTTGCAGATCGCTAATCCTAATCCGCTTCCCACCGGTTTTTTGATATTCTGGTTGGTGGACTGGTAAAACTTGTCAAAAATAGCATCCAGATCTTCAGGGTTGATTCCCTTACCGTTATCTTTTATACTGGTTTGCACACTGTTTTCCGTTACGCTTAAAGTTATCGAAATATACCCGTTCTTTTCCGGACAGAACTTCACGGCATTCGAAATCAGGTTGTTGACTACCTGGATAATGCGTTCTTCCTCATAAAAAGCTTCCACTTCTTCTCTATCTTCAAACACGATGGTTATCGTCTTGTTGCGTATCAGTTGTTCTAACGGTTCCAAAGCCTTATCTATTGTACTGTTCAGACTGTTTTTTGTAGCGTGGATCCGCTGTTTTCCGGTTTCAAATTTTTCCAGATCCAGTATCTTGTTAATCAAACGATTTAACCGATCGGATTCCGAGATAATATTCTTTAAAAACTGTTTGCGCAATTCTTCCGGAATATCATCGTCGTGAAATAATATCTCGCTGGAGGCTTTTATTGCTGTAATCGGCGTACGCAGTTCGTGGGTAACGGTATCCAGGAACTCATCTTTCTGCAAGTCCTTTTCGATCAGCTGTTCATTGGCCTGCTGCAACTGGGCAGTAATCTGTTTTAACTCGTTAGATGTTTCGGTAAGCTTTTTATTGATAATGATATTTTCTTTGGATTCTTCCAGAATGTGCAACACTTCCTGAAGGGATATTTTTTCTTCTTTAACCACACTGGAAATCAGGATCCTTGCCGATGCCGTTCCGATGTGTCCGGTTAGCAGGTTTTCCGCAAACTTAACCAGCCTTGCATCGGCCAGTTTCTGGTTTTTATCCACATTGTATTTAAGGTTAAAAATATTCAATGCTCTTTTGGTGCGTTCTTCTCCTAAAAAGCGTTTTAAAACTTTTTCAATATCACTGGTATAGGCTGTTCCTTTCCATATAAAAGCATTTTCATGCATCGTAATATATTTGTCGATATCGATAAACATCTCGGCATAATTGCGTTCGCGGTAGTTTCCTTTAAAACTGACGGAAACGGCAAGATAAATAATTGTATTAAAGAACAAACTCCAGAACAGCGCATGCGGAATGGGCGTCAGATAATCCAGTCCAAACAACTGAAAGGGCTTTAAAAGGGAAATACCCAAAAATCCTTCGGTAATAAAGCTGTTATCGATATTCGTAATCCCGATGGAATACGGAATTAAAAGCGTGTACACGCACACTAAAAATCCGGCAATCATTCCGGAAACAGCCCCTAACAGGGAACCTCTCCGCCACATTAATGCTCCAAAAAAGGCCGGAGCCAGCTGTGCCATCACAACAAACGAAACCAGTCCGATGGAAAACAAATTGTAATCCAGTACGTAAAAGCGGTAAACCAGATACGAAACGATAATCAGTAAAAAAATACAAACCTTACGGATGTTTACGATACGCTTGCTGTTCTCGTCCTGAACTTCACTCTGTAAGGTTCCCAAAAAGCCATACGGAATGAGCAGGTTGTTGCTCAGCATGATCGACAATCCGATTGAAGCCACGACTATCATCGAGATTGAAGCTGAAAATCCGCCTAAAAACACCAACACCGTGATAACGGAATTATCAAAAAACTGCGGAATCAATAACGAATAGGTATCGGCATTTACGCTGTTTCCCGAAAACAGGATATTCCCGCCCCATGCAATGGGATATACAAAAACATTAAAAAGCAGCAAATACAGCGGAAACAGCCAGATGGCCGTTTTGATATGGCTTTCCCTGTTGTTTTCAACCACTGCCATCTGAAACTGACGCGGCAGCAGAAAAATGGCAAAAAGGGACAGTAAACACAGAAAAAACCAGTTTAAAGCCTGCGGAATACCGCCAATAGTGTTTTTTTCTTTAAATCCGGGCAACAGGCTTGCCTGTGCATAAATATCATCAAAACCGTCAAAAACAAAAAAGGTTACATATACACCAACCAGGATAAAAAAGAACAGTTTTAAAACCGATTCCATTGCAACGGCGGTAACGATTCCTTTTCTTTTTTCGGAGGCATCCACATAACGGGTACCGTAATAAGAGGCAAAAAGGGCTAAAGCGATAGCCACGTAGGTTGTGGTATCATTAAAAACATTGGAACTCAGTGATGTTTTGGTTACTATCGTAAAGGTTTCGGCTATGGCTTTTAGCTGTAACGAAATATACGGCAAAATACCGACCACACTGATAAAGGTAACCAACGCTCCTAAAAAACGGCTGTTCCCGTAACGCAGGGAAATAAAATCGGCAATACTGGAAATCTTGTTAACTCTTGAAATCCGGATGATCTTTCGCAGGATCAGAATCCATGCCGGAATGATAATCACCGGTCCCAGGTACACCGTAAGGTAACTCAGTCCCGATTTGGCCGCCACGCCAATGCTTCCGTAATAGGTCCACGCCGAGCAATATACCGCCAGCGAAAACGTATATACATAAGGGTTATTGGTCCATTTGCTATGGGCTTTTTTCTCTGCCCAATGGGCCACAAAAAACAGTATGGCCAGATAGAGCAATAAAATGATCAGCAATCCTAAACTATTCATAATACCGCTTAATCACTAATAATGAAACCAATACTGAAAACACCCATAAGGAAAAAAAGTAAAAATAGATAATCGGAATTCCTCCAATCGCTTCGGCTTTATCGAAAAGTAAAACCAAAGGCAGGTTAAAAGCTAATAAAAGCAATAAGGATAAAACGATTAACTTCTGTTCGTGGCGATTTTTCATTTTAATATACGAAACCAAATGACTCCGGCGCTTGCAAACAAGGAAACCGGAGTACAATTAGCAACTAGGTAGTTATATACTTATTCTTTACTGTCATATTCTCCTATCAGGGCATAATAGCCAAACGTTCCCAAACCTAAAACGATTAACGGCGTTAAGATGAATAAAATGATGATTCCAAACACCAAATCGTCTTGTTTTCCGGTTGTAAATTTAGGCAGACCGAATATAAAGATACAAAAATAGGCTGCGGCTAAAGCTAATAAAAGCCAGACAATTCCGAGAATTCTTTTTATTTTGTTCATGATACTGCTTTTAGTCGTTAATATTTTTATCTTTTCCGTTAATATAGAACACTCCAATCACAAAACTGATGGCTGCAATGATAATCGGATACCATAATCCTTCCAGGTAAAACTCGGCATTGCCGTTGTCTTTTGCCACAGTCACCAGATATGTGGAAATGGCTGGCAGCAAACCACCAAATATTCCGTTTCCAACGTGGTATGGCAGCGACATGGACGTATATCGGATTTTTACCGGGAACATTTCCACTAAAAAGGCTGCTATCGGTCCGTAAACCATCGTTACAAAAATCACCTGAACAAACACTAAGAAAATCAGTAGCCATTTGTCTGAAGCATTGATATGCACAGTGGTTTTAATATCCGATTTTGCTTTTCCGTCCACCATTACCGGTTTCCCGTCTTCTAAATGTACGGTTTTTATCTGTTCCCATTGGGTACCGTCTGAGAATTCTTTTGTTGTTGTGTACACGGAATCAATTGTCTGGTGGGCATTTTCCTTCGTGATGGCAACCAGTTTTGTTTTTTCAACGATCTCCGTTTTTAACGCCACGTCTGTTGTACTGTACATGGCCTTATATATGGGTCGGTATAAGAATATCGCCAGCAGCATTCCGGTCATCATAATGCTTTTTCTGCCAATCTTATCACTCAGCCAGCCGAAAACCACAAAGAAAGGAGTTCCCATCAGCAGGGCAATCCCGAGTAAAGTATCCACCTGCGTGGAATCGACACTCATTACCGTTTTCATAAAGTTCATCGCATAAAACTGCCCGGTATACCAGACAACTCCCTGCCCCATTGCCGCTCCGAATAAAGCCAGCAGGACAAATTTTAGATTGTAGCGGTTTCCGAAACTTTCTTTTAGCGGGTTTGTACTGGTTTTTCCTTCGGCTTTCGCTTTGGCAAAAACCGGTGATTCATGCATGTTCTTACGGATCAAATAGGATACCAGCACCATTAATATCGATACCCAGAACGGTACTCTCCATCCCCACTCGTCAAAAGCTTCCGAGGATAAGGAGGTTTTTGTTACCAGAATAACCATCAGGGAAACAAATAAACCTGCCGTTGCCGTTGTTTGAATCCAGGACGTCCAGTAACCTCTTTGTCCTATTGGTGCGTGTTCGGCCACATAGGTCGCCGCACCGCCATATTCTCCGCCTAATGCCAGTCCCTGTAAAAGTCTTAAAAGCAATACCAGTAAGGGCGCCATAAAGCCTATCGTTTCATAACTGGGAATACAGCCTATTAAAAAAGTGGCACCACCCATTAAAAGCAGGGTAACCATAAACGTATATTTTCTACCGATCAAATCGCCCAGACGTCCGAAAAATAAAGCTCCGAACGGACGAACCACGAATCCGGCCGCAAACGTTGCCAGTGTCGACAAAAATGCCGCAGTGGGATTGTCGGACGGGAAAAATTTGGTGGAAATAACTACTGCCAAACTTCCGAAAATATAGAAGTCATACCATTCGATAAGTGTTCCTACAGACGATGCTGTGATAACACTCCATATTCCTTTTGTTGATTTATTACTCATAAATGATTAGTCAAAGTTGTTTATAAATAGATTTGCAGTTGAATCAATAAATCCCCTTTCATGCCGTCAATATTGTCTTTTGCAATATAAACCGGGCGCGTGGAATACTGAGTGGTGATTTTAGCATGGTGTCCGTCCAGAAAGAAATTGGCACCGATATCAAACTGAGAGCTTGATTTTTCCAATGCATCAAACTTTTTATAGGTATAGGCACTAAAAGGCTGAATGCGAACCGTTGGTTTTTCGGCTTTACACGGCAGCAGGAAACCTGCCTGGGTATACCAGATCGTTCCGGAACCAATCATGGGCTGTGTATTACCGGCTCCTGCCAAAGCTCTGTCGCCTGTAAAACCAGGATCGGAAGCTCCTACATTCATAATCCCGATATTTCTCAGGTAATTGGGCCCGAAATCATAATCGTATAGCACGGAATATGCTGTTAAAGCCATCTTTTTGTCCTTTGCTCCCAATGGCATATCCAAAAAGGCATCGGCTGCAAATAATTTCATGTCATGTTTTGAAACAATACCGTTTACCGAGGTACGGGTCGCTTCCGGTGCCGTATAAAATCCGGCTCCCAAATTGAAAACTCTTTTGGTACCCAGGTAAGAACCTACTTTATAAGGAAGCAAATTCGATTCCTGATCTAAAAACTGGTATTCAAAATACCCGGCTTTCGACCATCGGGTATTTCCGCTGTTATCCACGGCAACGGCATTATCGGCGACCGCCACATCCACAGGAGCCGTACTGGTGGCAAAAGGTTTGTTGATGCTCATACGGTATTCCAGTTTTCCGTATTTCCCTTTGGCGAATATTCCCACCTGTCGGGCAAACTGATCGGCATTATCAATTAACGGCCAGTTAAAAATCGGGGCATCAATTGTCAGGAAATTCAGTGTGGAGGCCATCGTCATACGGGAAAGTCCCATATAGTAATGCAATCCGCCGCCTATCGATAAACTGAATTTCTTATCGGCTTCCGGCAATACAACTGCATATTCGTTCCAGGCATCGTGAAAAAACATACCCGGTTTTTTTGTAGAACCTGCCGGGCTGCTGAAGGTTTGATTGTTAATCCCGAAATGGGTCACAATCATGTATCTTTTTGAAATCTGTGCATACGCCAGCATTCGCAAACGTCTGTTGCCAATATCGGTATTCGTACTGGCCGGTTCATCACCAATCATTGTTCCCGGATTCATTTCGGAGGAACGAAACCAAATCTGATTCCATGCAATAAAGCGCATGTATTTGGATCCGTCTTCATTGAAATTTACTTTTAATCCTGAACCATAATCCGTGGAACCCTGAGAATAGCTTTCTACCGAGAGAAACAGTAAGCCGGCTAATAAAATGATCCGCTTCATAAGGTGTTAAAATTTGGTTGTTAATTTGTTTTTTGCTTTACCAAATTCTGAAAAGGAAACGGAAAAAAAATATTGCTGTATATATTTTTGTAAAGCAGTATAGCTAATCTTTAAAACGCTCCCATTTTATCAGCATAAATTTGTCCCCAAGCTCCGTAATGATCATTCCGGCTCCCGATAATTGCTCTTTGTTTTTAAGATATTCTATCAGTTCTATATGGTTAAAAATCTTGTAGGTAGGATGATAATCGGCGTGTGAAGGCTTTTTGATCTTAAATTCCTTTATCCAGTTGCTCACCGTTACATGGGAAACCCCGATAATCCGTTCAATTTCGCGGTAACTCAGCCCTTCCAGGTACAACTGCAATGCTTTTGTTACATAGTAATTATCGATCTTTTTACCCAGTTTATTAACGGTAAAGTAATATTGGCATTTTTTACACAAATACCGCTGACGCTGGTTGATCACACCGCTTTTAACGATCTTGTCGTTCTGGCATTTCGGGCAGGCTAAAATCTCCATGTATATAAATTTTGCATAAATATAGTATTTTAGCAACAATACATTCATCAATTTGCTATTTTTTTAAATAAAAAATTACACTTTACACATATTTAAAGCACTATATTTACGATTAAAACAGTAAATATGCTTTTTAAAAAATCACACCGTTTTAATCCATATATCCGGTCATGTATATGAAATCCTTGCTTTTGTCAGCTGCCGTCTTATCATTCATGCTGTTATCCTGTAAACATTCCCTGCCAAATCATCAGTCCGAAACAACTGCAAATCATTATGATTTTCCGGTTGATTCCGTAGAAAGGGCTTTTTTAGACGGGAAACTGTTTTACAGCAGTTTTATCCGCCTGCATCCGAAAGATTGTGCCTATATCTATATTGATGAAGAATATATCAATCAGCTCCATAACGAAACCACAAAACAGCTTTTTAATACTACCGAATACCTGACCGCAGAAAACAGGGAGGCTTATTATCAAAAAATGATGAGTGCCATACCAAAAGAGGACCACATCATTTTTGACAGGATCTGGAAATTAAAAGAAGTACGGGAACAAATATCCGGCGATGGCGGATTGCATACCCTGGCTACCTGGATGACACAAAAACCTACAGCTGACGATCCGTTTTACTATATAGAAGTCCGGCGACTGTACCTGGAACGATTTGGAATCTGTACGGGTATCGGTTTTGTAAAAGTGCATTTCCAAAGCCACAAGATATTTGTTGCCAATCGCGATGGCGAATACCTGCCGCTAAAGGAATGGCGAAAAATCAAGGACGACTAAACCGGTAATATATTCACAACCATCAGTCTTAAAAACACCTATAACCGGCATTCCGTTTAAAACAGGTTGAAACGCTCCGAAAACGCAATAAAATCACAAAAAATACACAATTCTTAAAAAATATAGAATAAAAATACATAGTGTATATTTTTATCATTTTAAAAATATTAATTGCAAAAAAAAACCTTTAATTTGCAATAAAACAAACAACACTATGCATCTTGATCCGTCTGTATTAGACCAATCGGCAATATACAAACTACTTACCGGCGCCGTGATTCCGCGCCCTATCGGCTGGATATCATCCGTGAATAATGAAGGCGTTTACAACCTGGCTCCTTTTTCTTTTTTCAATGCAGTTGGCGAAGATCCGCCGCATGTCATGTTTTCCACAGTGCGCCCCAACAACACCAATAAAGACACACTGAATAATGTACTGGAAACCAAACAATTTGTAGTCAATATGGTTACGGAAGATTTGGTTGAAAAAATGAACATGACCTCGATGAATATTCCTTCCGACCAAAGTGAATTTGAACTGGCCGGACTAACACCGATCCCTTCCTTAAAAGTAAAAGCACCACGGGTAAAAGAATGCCAGATCACTATGGAGTGCGAACTGGTACACCACTATACACTGGAAAACCACAAGCATGGCGGCGCAACAATTGTTATTGGCAAAGTGGTCATGTTTCATGTTGCAGAAGATGTATTACTCGACAATTATAAAATTAATATGGAAACCTACAAGCCCGTAGCGCGTTTGGCCGGTTCCAATTATTCAAAATTAGGAGAGATATTCTCCATTAAAAGAGCATAAACAATGAAGATTTCAGTTATTGGCGGTGGTCCCGGCGGTTTATATTTTTCCATTTTAACCAAAAAGGCGCAGCCCGATTGCCAGATAGACGTATACGAACGCAATAAGGCTGATGACAGCTTTGGCTTTGGAGTCGTTTTTTCAGATGAAACCCTGAGTGAATTCCTGACGAAAGATCCGGAATCCTATGAATTAATACGAAGCAAATTCGCTTACTGGGACGACCTGGATGTTGCCCGTGACAGTGAAGTTGTTCGCATTACCGGAAACGGATTTTGCGGCTGCTCCCGAAAAACACTTTTGGAACTATTACAGCAGCGCTGCCGCGAAGAAGGTGTTAACCTGCATTTTGAAACCAATATTGACGACCTGAGCCAACTGAGCGATAGCGACATCATTGTTGCTTCCGACGGTATCAACAGTGCGATCCGCGATCGGTTTGCTTCCGATTTCGGCACTAAAACCGAATTAAAAAAGAATCGCTTTGTCTGGATGGGCTCTACACGACCTCTGGACGCTTTTACATATTTTTTCAGAACAACACCATACGGAACTATTGTTGCCCATACCTATCAGTACCAGGAAGGTATGAGTACCTGGATTTTTGAATGCTCGGATGCCACCTGGCAAAAAGCCGGCTTTAGTGTAACTGATGAAAAAGATACGATACAAAAAATCGAATCCCTGTTTAAAGAAGAACTGCAGGGACACGGCCTGATCTCCAATCGTTCTCATTGGCGCCAGTTTCCGGCTATAACCAATGACAACTGGTACAAAGACAATATTGTTTTATTGGGTGATGCCAAAGCAACCGCCCACTACTCCATTGGTTCCGGAACCAAACTGGCTATGGAATGTGCCATTGCCCTGTCGGAAGCGGTGATCAGCAATCCCGGTAACGTAACAGCAGCTTTTCAGCAATATGAAAAAATGCGCAGAAACCGTGTTGAAATGATTCAATATGCTGCGAATGTTTCGCTGGACTGGTTTGAGCACATGGATCGCCATATCGAGCACGATTTTATGCAGTTTGCTTTTGGCGTGATGACGCGTTCCAAAAAAGTTACGTTTGAAAATATGGCATTGCGGGATACTACTTTTACACAAAAAGTACTTGCCGAATTTAACCATAAGAACAACAATACTGCCAATACACCTGCAGCATTTACACCTTTCCAACTACGGGAAATGGCATTAAAAAACCGGATTGTAATGAGCCCGATGGGACAATATTCGGCTGAAGACGGATTGGTTTCCGACTGGCATTTAATGCATTACGGTGCACGTGCTACCGGTGGTGTCGGCTTAATTTTAACCGAAATGACCGCCGTTTCCCAAACCGGACGCATTACTTTAGGTTGCGCCGGTATATATACTAAGGAACAAGTAGTTGCATGGAAAAAGGTAACAGATTTTACCCACCAAAATACCACTGCTAAAATAGGGATTCAGCTCGGACATTCCGGGCGAAAAGGTGCCACAAAAAAACCGTGGGAAGGCGCTACCGAATCGATTGAAAAACCATGGGAACTGCTTTCTGCCTCACCCCTTGCTTTTAACGACAAAACAGCCGTTCCGAAAGAAATGACAGCACAGGATATGGAACAGGTAATTACTGAATTTGTCCAGGCTGCAAAAAATGCGGATGAAGCCGGGTTTGACATGATCGAACTACAGGCACATCACGGATTCCTGTTAGCTTCTTTCCTGTCGCCTTTAACCAATATCCGTCAGGACGAATTTGGCGGCAGCATCGAAAACCGCCTGCGATTCCCGCTACAGGTTTTTGAAGCCATCCGTAAAGTATTCCCGGCTGCAAAACCAATGTCGGTTCGTATCTCTGCTTCCGACTGGGCTACAAACGGAATATCGGAAGACGATACAATCGCGATTGCTGAAGCCTTTAAAAATGCCGGAGCAGACATTATAAACGTTTCAACCGGAAATACTGTTTCCGGACAAAAACCACAGGTAGGCAGAATGTGGCAGACGCCTTTTTCGGACACGATCCGGAATACGGTTCACATCCCTACGATAACAACGGGTTATATCCAGGATATTGACCAGATCAACACCATATTGCTAAACGGCCGTGCCGATCTGGTAGCACTGGGAAGACCTTTACTGATCGATCCTAATTTCGTGCGGAATGCACAGGCTTACGAACAGTATCAAACTGACGATATCCCCAAACAATATCAGGCGGGTATCTCGCATTTGTATCCGTTGAAAAGCGCCGAAAGAAAAGCTGCCGAAGGCATGAAGAAAGCATTGAAACCGGAAAGCCATAAGAAGAATTCATAATTACGAATTATGAGTTACGCCTGAATAAAGACACTATAAGCCATCTAAACAAAATTAAGGAAATGAGAAAAGATAACATTGTGCAGTTAAAAAGCTATGCTTTTGCTGTTAGAATAATCAAAGTGTATCAATTCTTATGTAATGACAGGAAAGAATTTGTACTCAGCAAGCAATTGCTACTTCCGGCACCTCCATTGGTGCGAACATAGAAGAAGCAATCGGCAGGCAGTCGGGGAAAGATTTTTATGCCAAACGCTCTGTTTCTTATAAAGAAGCCAGAGAAACACATTATTGAATCAGACTTTTAAAAGATACTGATTATTTAACCAAAGAATTATCGAAGAGTTTGCCGGATGATGTAGAAGAACTATTACGAATAATAGGCTCCATTCAAAAAACACTCCGTAATTCTTAATTCCTAATTTGTAATTAATAATGAAACATTATAGTGATAATTTCGCTCATAACAATCTGCCGGCAGACAAACACCAGCCGGACTATATTTTCAATCATACGGATTTTGAATTTCCGGAAGATCTGAATTGTGCCGAGCAATTACTGGACATTCACATTCAAGAAAACCGCGGCCATCATATTGCGATACGCACCTTTGAAACCACCTGGACATTTCAGAATTTGTATGACAAGGCTAACCAGATTGCCAATGCACTTACTGACGACATGGATTTCGTTAGCGGCAACAGGGTTTTAATCCGTTCTGCCAACAATCCGATGTTTGTTGCCTGCTGGTTCGGCATCTTAAAAGCCGGTGGAATCGTAGTGGCCACTATGCCGCTTTTAAGAGAAAAAGAATTATCGGTAATGATCGAAAGTGCCGAAATCACGCACGTGTTTTGCGATTACCGCCTGAAAGAGGAAATGGATCTGGTTCGTTCTCCCTTTTTAAAGAAAGTGGTACACTATGACGGTTCCGAAAAAACCAATTGTGAACTTGAAGACATGCTTCAGCACAAATCCAAAACATTTACCAATTATAAAACCAAATCCGATTCTGTTTCATTGATTGGGTTTACTTCCGGTACAACCGGAAATCCTAAAATGACCGCACATTATCATCGCGACATTGTCCTGATTTGTGAAGCTTTCCCAAAATATTCCCTGCAGCCCAAACCGGAAGATATTTTTACCGGAAGCCCGCCATTAGGCTTTACTTTCGGATTAGGCGGATTGGTATTGTTTCCTTTCTATTATGGTGCTTCCACTTTTCTGATTGAAAAACCGTCACCGGAATTGCTCCTGGAAGCCATTCAGAAACACAAAATAACGGTTTGCTTTACTGCTCCTACCGCATGGCGTGTTTTGGCAACAAAAGTTAAAGAATATGATATTTCTTCGCTTCGCAAGTGTATTTCTGCAGGAGAAACATTACCTTTAAAGGTATGGGAAGATTGGTATGATGCCACCAGGTTAAAAATAATAGACGGAATCGGAGCTACCGAAATGCTGCATATTTTTATTTCGTCCAATGACGACAATATGAGAAAAGGCGCTACCGGTTTGCCTATTCACGGTTATGAAGCCAAAATAGTAGACAAAAAAGGAAACGATCTTGGGGTTAACGAACCGGGAAGATTAGCCGTTCGCGGAATTACCGGCTGCCGTTACCTGAACCGAACGGACAAACAAAAAGAATATGTACAAAACGGCTGGAACCTGACGGGTGACATCTTTAAAAAAGATGAAGACGGTTATTTCTGGTTTATCGCCCGCGGGGATGACATGATCATCTCTTCCGGCTATAATATTGCTGCCATTGAAGTAGAAAGCGTATTGCTCACTCATCCGGAAATTGCCGAATGTGCCGTTGTAGGATTACCGGATGAAGAACGCGGTATGCTGGTTTGCTCGTATATTGTTCTGAAAGACAAATCCAAAGCGGGCAACGATTTTGGAAAATCGATTCAGAACTGGTTTAAAGATGTGGCTGCCCCGTATAAATATCCGAGAGAAATTCGTTTTTTAGATAGTCTTCCCAAAACGGAAACAGGAAAAATTCAACGATATAAACTAAAATAGTAACAGGATGAGAAAAGCATTTGTAGTTTTCAGTATAACCATTTTATCCATAACAGCGATTTTAATCTATGTGAATTGGAAATTCAGTTTTCTGCTATTAATATTCCTTCCGTTAATAGCGATGGGACTACATGACATGTACCAGTCCAAACAGAGTATCAAACGAAATTTCCCTTTACTGGGAAGAATGCGTTACCTGCTGGAATCGATCGGACCGGAAATGCGCCAGTATTTTATCGAAACCGACACGGCCGGAAAACCTTTTAACCGTTTGCAGCGCAGCCTGGTGTACCAGCGCAGTAAAAAAGAAACGGATTCCATGCCGTTCGGAACGCAGTTAAACGTTTACGAACCCGGCTACAAATGGATCAACCACAGTATTAAAGCCATTCCTTTTTCGGAAGTGGATCCCGATCCGAAAATCAAGATCGGCTCCTCACAATGTGAAAAACCGTATATGGCCAGCTTATTCAACATCAGTGCGATGAGCTACGGTTCCCTAAGTAAAAATGCTATCCTGGCTTTAAATTCCGGTGCTAAGCAAGGTGGTTTTTACCACAATACCGGCGAAGGCGGACTTTCACCTTATCACCTTCAAAACGGCGGCGATATTGTCTGGAACATCGGAACCGGATATTTCAGCTGCCGCGATAAAGAAGGCAAATTCTCGTATGAAGAATTCTCCAAAAGAGCCATTCTGGACAATGTAAAAATGATCGAGATCAAATTTTCACAGGGAGCCAAACCGGGACATGGCGGAATTTTACCGAAACAAAAGGTAACCGATGAAATTGCAGCCATTCGTCTGGTCGAAAAAGGGAACGATATTATTTCCCCGCCAAGACATTCCGCTTTTTCGACACCACTGGAATTGATGGACTTTATCAAAATCCTGCGCAAAGGCTCCGGAGGAAAACCGATCGGGATGAAAATCTGTATTGGTAACAAATCGGAATTCTTAGCCATTTGCAAAGCAATGGTACAAACCCGGACCTATTTTGACTTTATCACTGTCGATGGCGGCGAAGGCGGAACCGGGGCGGCGCCTCAGGAATATTCCGATCATGTGGGTATGCCGTTACGGGAAGCTTTAGCCTTTGTATATGACTGTTTAAACGGTTTTGGCATTAAGGATGAGATCAAGATCATTGCCAGCGGAAAAGTAATTACCGGATTCGACATTATCAAATGCCTGTCGATTGGTGCAGATGTCTGCAATTCGGCACGCGGAATGATGTTTGCTTTGGGCTGTATTCAGGCATTGGAATGCCATGCCAATACCTGTCCGACCGGTGTTGCCACACAGGATCCCAAACTGGTAAAAGGACTGGTTCCGGAAGAAAAAAGCGTGCGTGTTGCCCGTTTTCAGCATGAAACCGTTAAAAGTGCCATGGAACTGATGGCTTCTGCCGGACTGGAACATCCGGACGATGTTGACCGGACTGTTATCAGTGCCCGCGTGAGCGGAACAAAAATAGAAACCTATTATGAAATGTATCCGGAAATCGAGCGTGGTTGTTTGTTAAACGAAACAACCGTTCCTAAAGAATTTGCCTTCTTTTGGAAAAAAGCCGTTGCGGAAAGTTTCTAAATTAATTATTACAATACCATGAACCAATATTTTATAAAAACTGAAAAAGTCCGCTTCCAGCATGTTGATTATGCCGGAATCGTATTTTATCCCCGCTTTCTGGAAATGCTGAACTGCCTGGTTGAAGACTGGTTTGAAGAAGCACTGGAACGTCCGTTTTCCAAAATGCACGAAACAAACGGCATCCCAACGGTAGATTTAAAAGTACAATTCAAAAAAGCGGCCCGTTTGGGAGAAACCCTGACCAAAAAATTATGGGTAAAACACCTGGGCGGTGCTTCCCTGTTGTGCGGATTTCAGTTTGAGGATGAAAAGGGAACAATATGCCTGGAAGGCGAAGTAACGCTTGTTAATGTTGCTTTTACCGAAAACCGGAACAATATCAAAGCCGAAGCTTTTTCTGAAGACATGAAGCATAAAATTAATAAGTATTTATTGGTAACGCTATAAGATCCGGTTGTTGTTCACATCCCAAATGGTATATCATACATCATATATCAAACATCCCAAATCATATATCATACCTCAAAAATCATATATCAAAAATTACAATGGATTTTTCAAAATTTAAAGCCGCCACCGTCCAGACAGCTCCGGTTTTTCTAAACGTGGAGAAAACGGTTGACAAGGCCATCGGTATAATTGCAGAAGCCGCCGCAAACGGCGCACAGCTCATCGCCTTTCCGGAGGTTTTTATTGCCGGTTATCCGTACTGGAACTGGATCATGACACCGGTTCAGGGAAGCAAATGGTATGAAGTGTTATACCGCAATGCTGTAGCGGTGGATGATCCGGAAATGAAACGGATTTACCAGGCTGCCAAAACGCATAACATCCATATTGTTATGGGTATTAACGAGCGCGGTACCAGCTATGGCGAAATTTACAACACCAATCTGATCATTGACAATCAGGGAAACTGCATTGGCAAACACCGGAAATTAGTCCCTACCTGGGCAGAAAAACTAACATGGACTTCCGGCGACGGTTCGTCCCTTAAAGTATATCCCACCGAAATTGGCCCTATCGGAACGCTGGCCTGTGGTGAAAACACCAATACGCTGGCACGGTTTACGCTGCTGGCACAAGGCGAACTGATTCACATTGCCAATTATATTTCCCTTCCGGTAGCTCCGCCGGATTACAATATGGCGGAAGCTATTAAAATCCGGGCAGCGGCACATTCTTTTGAAGGCAAACTGTTTACCATTGTTTCCTGCTCTACAATTTCACAGGAAATTATGGATGCACTAAAAGAAGATGTCCCGAATGTGGAAGAATTACTAACCCGAAAAAACTCGGCTTTCTCCGGGTTTATAGGACCAAACGGAGCCGTGATCGGCGAACCGCTAATTGATGAGGAAGGTATCGTATATGCCGATATTGATCTGGCAAAATGCATACAGCCCAAACAGATGCATGACATTTTAGGGCATTACAACCGATTCGATATTTTCGATTTGCGCGTAAACACGGCGCCAACCCGAAAAATAACTTTTATTAACAGTCACGAAGCATTTAATAAGGAATAATTATGAATGATCCATTTAATGATGATGTTATTGGCAGAGCCCGGGTAAAAGATACTCCGGAACTGGAAGCCTACTATAAAGAACTGGAAACATTAGGTGCCGGTGCCTTGTGGACCGTTGCCAACGATATTGAGCCCTGGGAACCGCGGACTTCTTCGGTTCCGATGCTGTGGAAATATGAAAACTTACGCGAACTGGTACTAAAATCATCCGAACTGGTTACACCGGAACAAGCCGGCCGCCGTGTGGTTTATCTGGTAAATGACAAACGAAAAGACGTAAGTGCCGCCGTAGGCTGGCTATACACTGGTATTCAGGTTACCCGACCGGGCGAAAGTACTTCGGCTCACCGCCATAAGGCTTCTGCCCTGCGCTTTATCATGGAAGGTTCCGGCGGTTACACCGTAGTGGACGGGAATAAGATCATGCTGGAAGTTAATGACTTTGTGATCACTCCCAATTCCAGCTGGCACGAACACGGCGTTGAAGCCGATGGCAAAACCTGTATCTGGCAGGATGGTTTGGATATTCCGCTGGTCAATGCCCTGGAAGCTAATGATTATGCCGTTCATGAAGGTAAACAGCCTCTGGAAGCGCCTTTAAACCATTTGCCGTTAACTTATAGCGGCGCCGGGTTAATCCCTGCCGACAGGGTTTGGGATAAGCCGTACTCTCCATTGTTTAAATATTCCTGGAAAACTGTTTATCCTGCTTTATTGGAAGCGGCAAAAGTAAACGAAGGCTCTCCTTATGACGGCATCATCATGGATTACTCCAATCCGCTAACCGGCGGACCGGTTATGCAGACCATGGGTGCTTCGATGCAGTTACTGCGTGCCGGTGAACACACCAAAGCCCACAGGCATACTGGTTCGTTCGTATACCAGTGTGCCAAAGGAAAAGGCTATTCCATCATTGGCGGAAAACGCTATGACTGGAAAGAGCGCGATATTTTCTGCGTACCGTCATGGGTATATCACGAGCATGTAAACCTTTCCGAAACAGAAGACGCCTGTCTTTTCTCGTTTAACGATTTACCGGTTATCAAATCGCTGGGATTGTATCAGGAACAGGCATATACGGAAAACAACGGCTTTCAAACCATTTAATTACACGAAGAATCAAAATACACAATGAAATTAGCTACTTACAGAATTAACCATGTTGCTCCGCGTTTAGGAGTTGTTCAGGACAATCACATGATCGATCTTGAAGATGTTGCCCGAATAAAAGAAGAAACGCTTCCGCTGACAATGCTGGATCTGATTGACCTCGGGCTGGATGAGGTTAAGCGAATACAAAGCCTGATTGACAGCCTGACAGAAGAACAAAAGAGCAATTGCTATTATCCGCTATCGAATGTAACGTTCCTGGCTCCTATCCCGAAACCCCGCAAAAATATTATCGGAATCGGATTAAACTATACCGAACACGTTGCCGAAAGTGCCAGAACACTGGACACATCCAAAGAATTGCCGCAACAGCCGGTAATTTTTTCAAAACCGCCAACAGCGGTTACCGGAACAGATACTGCTATCATTCACAATCCGAAACTAACACAGCAGCTGGACTGGGAAGTGGAACTGGCCGTTGTTATCGGTAAGGAAGGAAAATATGTAGCCAAAGAAAAAGCTTTGGATTATGTTTTCGGATATACGATAATCAACGATATCAGTGCCAGAGACTGCCGTCGTTCCGGGCAATGGATCGTTTCAAAAGGACAGGATACTTTTGCACCGATGGGACCGGTTCTGGTTACCAAAGACGAAATCCCGGATCCGCATAACCTGAACCTGTCTTTAAAGCTGAATGGGGTTGAAAAACAAAATTCCAATACCCGGTTTATGTTGTTCAACATCAACGATCTGATTGAAGACCTGAGTACGGTATTTACCCTGGAACCGGGCGATATTATTGCTACCGGAACACCTGCCGGTGTGGGTGCCGGTCGCAATCCGCAGGAATGGATGTGGGATGGCGACACGGTTGAAGCAACAGTTGAAGGAATTGGTACTATAACCAATACAATCAAAGAATTAAATAAAAATTAATATCCCGATTATACCCATGAAAAAATACAGAATCGGCCAGATCGTTCCCAGTTCCAACGTAACTATGGAAACCGAAATTCCGGCTGTTTTCCGTTCCCGTGAAACGATTTTACCGGAACGTTTTACCTTTCATTCCAGCCGTATGCGAATGAAAAAAGTGACCAAAGAAGAACTGGAAGCAATGGATGCCATGAGTTTGAAATGTGCTCAGGAATTATCCGATGCGCATGTCGATGTTATGGGCTATGCCTGCCTGGTAGCCATCATGAGTATGGGGCGCGGTTACCACTGCGTTTCGGAAGTGAACCTGCACCAGGAAACCATAAAAAATGACTTCCCTACTCCTATCGTTACCAGTGCCGGTGCGCTGATTAACGGTTTAAAGGTTTTGGGGGCTAAAAAAGTAGCGGTTATTACGCCTTATATGCGTCCGCTTACGGATTTGGTTGTTGATTATATCGAACATCAGGGATTTGAGGTTGTCGATTCGATTGCCCTGGAAATTCCGGATAATCTGGAAGTGGCTGCGCAGGATCCGATGAACCTGCTGGACATCTACAAAAGGCTGAACCTGGAAGGTGTTGATGTACTGGTAGCTTCTGCCTGTGTGCAGATGCCGTCTTTGGAAGCGATTGACCTGATCCAGAAAGAAATCGGGATTCCGGTGACTTCTGCCGCCGTTTGTACGACCTATGAAATGATGAAAAAACTCGGACTGGAAGCAAAAGCGCCTATTGGCGGTGAATTGTTAAACGGAAAATATTAATCTTTTCCCTGTTTAAATTTTCTATTTTTGGTATTAAAATCAATTTCTATGAAAAATATATTACGAAATAGCGCAAGCTTTGCTGCCCTGGCTTTATTATTAAGCTGTAATCAGACTAAAAAAGAGGAAAGTGTTCCGGAACCGGCCGCAGTTGAGCAGACAGCTCCTGCAGCAGAACCGGAAGCAGCTCCACAGGTAACAGAAACGGTTTCCGGAAAAATTACCGCTATCCAGCCCGGTAAAGACGGTTATACCGCAACCTTGGAAACTGCTGATAAAAAAGTATTCTTTGCGACCATCAGCCATTCTAATTTAACCAAACACGAACAATACAAAACAGTTGTTGTTGGTGATACGATTACCGTTAAAGGCGATCTGTGGCAAAGCGGTGAAGAATCACACATTACCGTTAGAGCGATTTTATAAAAATAATAAGGGGAAATTAGTTTAATTTCCCCTTACATTTTTTACAGAGTTTCATTTTTGCATTATCCACTGTTGCAATCTTTTCGACAGCATCGGTCATCACACAGTGCTTGTCTTCACAATGGGGCAAACCTAAATTATGCCCGAATTCATGGATAACGACCTTTTTAAATCTTGACAGTGTAATTTCAGTATCTTTATGTTGTATCCGGTAAGTCGATACGACCGAACTATTGCCGGGACAATATGCCAATCCCATAATCCCAAAATCACGATACCTCGATTCCGGTTTTCTAATATTTCCGTTTGTATCATATTTTGTTATGGATATATCGCTGTTTGTTAATCCTAAAACATAGTCCAGCGTATCCAGATCTGCCCTTTTTTGAATCCTTATAATACTATCAGCTCTATATCTTGGTGATTTTACAGCTGTATAAGCTTCCTTATATAGTTTTCGCTCCGGTAAAACGACAATTTTCACATCATAAAAATTGGAAATAACTTTTGAAATTGTATCTACCTTATCCGGAGCCATTCCTTTGTATGGAACAATTCCTACCACCTTTTTTTGATGACAACCGATTAAAAATAAACTGAGAGCTAAAAACAATATGTAACGCATATAATTCTTTAAAATAAAACAAGTTTTAAACTTTCTTAAATCTGATTAAACACTAATAAAAGTGTTTGTAAATTGTTGGTTTGCTGTCAGGTCTTCATGATTGAGCGTCACTTTTTGCTGCTGAATTATCGTTTGCGTAATACTGAGCGTTTTCAAGATATTATCCCTGTTGATCACCAGTCCGTTTTCGCAGTCTTCATTTTCGGCATAATGATGAAACGTCATCATCTCCGATTCGGTAATAACCGGATTTGATTTTACAAAACGGGCAAACCATTCAGCCCGTTGTTCCCTGACCGCTTTCGGATACAAGGTTGCGGAGGACCAGATATAGTTTTTGGCGGCATCCAGTTCCGTTTCACTTTTACTGACCTCGTTCCATTGCAGCTGGTATAATGTATCCGCTTCAAAGACAACCAATGTAAAAGATTCGATTTCGTTTAAATTGATGTTGCGCCAGCTTTGCAGTACTGATGCAGCGCTTATTAGTTCCAAAACGATCAGTCCCCTGCTCATTCTGTAAGCAGCTTTCCGGGCAAGCCTTTCCTCTGCTCCGTTTAAAAGCACAACAACACGGCCTTTTTCGCTCACTGCATACCAGGTTCCGCCTGCTTTACTGTCTTTAGGATAAAAAACCTGCTGCCCGTTAACAAAATATTTTCGCGGCTCTAAAGCCGGTCTGGCAATCATTTCATCACGGTTTGAGGTAATGATGTATTTACCGTTGCTGTTTATAAAAGTTACTGTGCACATAATCTACTAAATTATAGAAATTTTCCCGAAAACAATCCATTTACCGGTCTGTTATTTCCGGTAATCCCAATAGCCGTAAACTCACTTTTGACCAATAAAAAAAGCTTCGGAATTCTGAAGCTTTTACATCAAAAAACAATTATTGCTTTAAGCACCAATACAGGATCTTGGCAATATTTTTGGCATCGTCCACACCACGGTGATGGGTTCCTTCCAGCGGAATATCCAGGATGCTTAAAGCGCCATTCATACCGGTAGGTTTTTGCAAACCTCTGGTTTCGGCAAAGAGCACTTTAACATTGATATGCTCCGCTCCCATAGGGTAATCCAGATTGAACCGGGCACATTGTTTCTTTAACATGTTCAGGTCGTAGGCTCCATAACTCGCCCAGGTGTATTCTTTTGGATCATACTGTTCCGTAAGTTTTTCCAACGCTTCCGCAAACGGAATTCCTTTTTGTTCCAGCAAATCCTGGGTAATTGTTGTTAATTCCGTACAAAACGCACTTACAGCGGAATGTTGCGGCTTTATTAAAATCCCCTGATTCTTCGTTATTTCACTGGTATGGCTATCCAGCACGCAAATCCCGATTTCAATAATTTCATTTTCCTGTCCGGCCGGAACCGGTCCCTGCCAGCATGTGGCTTCTAAATCTATAATGATAATTTTAGCTGTTGTTTTCATTTTTTATCTTTTTAAAAACTACGGATACCCTACCCGTAGTTTTGTTATTTTACAAAGATGTCTTTCAACTGACCAATGACGTTACCGCTGCCGGAAATGGTGATCTCACCAATTTTATCCGCAATTTTTTCAACGTATTCCATCTCTTTCAATTTCCATAACATCTCATTTTCTTCCATTAATTTGGCAGTATTCAATAAACTGCGCGTTGCTGCCGTTTCTTCACGTCGCATGATGCTGTTTGCCTGTGCTTTTTTCTCGGCCACCAATACCTGGTTCATGATTTCCTTCATATCGCCCGGTAAGATCACATCGCGGATACCGGCATCGGAAACCGTTAAGCCCAACTCACTGATTCTGGCTGCTGTTTCCTGCAAGATAATTTCGGCAATGGCATCCTTTTTATTCAATAATTCATCCAGGGTCAAACTTCCCACAAAAGCACGCAATGCCAACTGCATCATAATATACAATTGTTTTTCGGTATCTTTATTAATAACCAATGCTTTAATAATATCGGTTATCTGATAACGAACAAAAAAATTAATGCGCAAGGCCGCTTTATCTCTCGTTAATAATTCCTGACCGGAGATCTCCATTTGTTGCTGGCGGACATCGATTGTCCGTACTTCTACAGTGGTATTATTCTTCCAGAAATAATGCATTCCGGCTGTCAATTCTTTGATGAACACACCGTTAATATACAACAATGCTTTTTCATGGCTCAAAACCAAAAAGCGGCGTACATAATTACTGATGCGGATGTTGTCCAATAAAGTTATCGGAACAGCTTCTGTAATATCCACTTTGGATAAATCGACCGTAATAAATTCCCGTTTGATAAAACCTTTCCAAAAGGCATAACGGCCGGCTGTCATTACTTCTTTAAAGTTACCGTTTTCAAATTGCAATACAATCTGATCATCAGCTACTTCAACAACCGTTAACATAGCTGCCAATGCTTCATTCTGCATGATATAATTTAATTCATACTGGGAATGAAAGGCAGTATTGTTATCGTAAATAACCACTTCCTTATTACCGAAAATCCAGTAAGAACCTTCCTGTAATACCTGAATCAATTTCTGATTCTGGAAAACCAAAGCGGTTTGTAAAGCTTTAATATGTATTTTTTTTAACATAACTGTATTTTTTAAATTTTTAAATCTTTTTAATAAAAACGATGGCCGTTGTTTCCTGAAAAGGACGGAAAACAAGTGGTTTACAGATCCGCAGGAATGGTTTATGGCTATATTTCTTTTCCTAAAAAAAGAGCAAACAATAAAGCAAATCTGTTTTTCCATAAACAAAGCCTGATCTCAGGTCTTGTCAGGAATGTGATTATCGACATTGCAGGCAATAATCACCAACAAAGGCACAATCGTTTTCTGGTGCATTTTTTAGAGAAATGCCAACTCGGTCTCACAGACTTTTGGCCTGTAACAAAAACTACATTAGAAGTGTAGTACTCAACCGGACGAGCTAACGTATGTAAATACGCAGGGATTCGAACCCTTTTAAATGAAACAAGTCCCCTAAACTTGTGCGATTACCAATTTCGCAATTCCGTTTAACCGGAAGCAGGACTCGAACCTGCAATTCATTGCTGCTTTTTTGGAAAACAGTAAAACCTTCAAATCAAGTTGCACAATAAAACTTAATACCGCTAAGCAAAGTATATTGCAATGGTGCTATACCGAAACACACAACAGGACTTGTCTGATATTTTTAAAATGTGTTTTAAACGTTGTCATGTATTACCGGACAAAGATTTCAACACAACTACGCAGTATATGTGCGTATATAAATATTTTTTCAAATTATTTTTTAATCCACGCAATAACAGTGTGTAAATATGTTAATCTGACGGATTCAAACCGGGTGATATTCGGAATATGGTTTACTTCCAGTAAATATTTTGTTCCGTTATCCCCGAGGATATAATCGTTTCCGATCATGTCCATCCGGAGTTTTTCCATCAGCTGTTTCGAATCTTCCAACAGTTCCGGATCGACCGGCATAAAGCAGGCTTCATCCGGATGTATCGATTTTAGCCAGGTTGCTCCTTCAAGCTTTATCTGCCAGGCTTCGGTACCGATAATCATGATCCGGACAGCCTCACCGCTAAAGAAAGGCTCAATCACGGAAGCTTCCTCACTTTTCCAGTATCCTGAAAAACGGTGTTTGTTTTCCCCGCAGTGCCAGTTGCCCCATTTTGCCACAGTATCCGTTTGAGTATCCATCTCGGTATCTTCCGAAATAAACCCTCTGGGTGAACTAAAACGGGAATACTGCATCGCTTTTACCAGGCACGGAATCTTTAGCCGGCAATCCATCATGCCGAGGGCATTTGGGAAACAATCGCCTCCCCATAGCGCCAGACCGGTTATAAAATCGAAATCGTTTTCATAAATTCCATAGTACACCACTTTGTCAATGGGCAGCATCCCTACTCCGGTTTGTTTTTCCATAAGCAGCGTTCCGTCTTTGATCAGTATTTTCGGTATGGCCTGATGCCAGACGATATGGCCCTGGTAATTCGCCTGTATAATGTCGTATTCTTCCGGTTCAATCCCCACTAAGGCTATCCGGTTATATAACAGCTTATCCATGGTACATCCGTTTTAAATGTTCCTGATTCCGCCTGCATGTCTCTCCTAAAGAACTTCCGTTGCAATAGCCAATATTTACAAAATCGTTTTCTTCGGTAATGATCGATTCCTTCCGGGTAACGGCTCCGGTATATCCGGAACCGCAATTGCCGGTATTTTTTTTGGTAGCCGGATCCACATCACCCCATTCCGGCGTTTTTCCATTGTAAAGCGGCTCCACAAAATAGATGATTCCTGTTTTTCCTGATTTCATTAAAAATCTTCCTATTTCATCAGTATTGGTTAAAAACCTTTTTAAAATGTCTGGTCTCATAGCGTACCTTTTTTAAATTAAACTTCATTTTATTGTGGAACGGATCCGAATTGAACGAATACCTTCTGCGCTTCAGGCAGACGTGCACACCGGGTACACCACCATTCCGGCTGACTTTATGAGATTTCCGAGAGACAGTCGGAAATCCCAATAAGTCCGGTTCCTTTCTAAGAACTCCTGCGATTCTGGAAGGATTCGAACCTTCAACCTATTGATTAACAGTCAAGCGCTCTGCCAATTGAGCTACAGAATCTTTTGTAAGGGCATAAAAAAAGCACCTTGTATAAGGTGCTCATCAATTGTATAAGATTATCATGATCTTATGCATTATGGATACACCCGTATTCGCTGAAAGTCAAATCCAGTAAGAGGATTGCTTCCGATAGTATTTTTTACTGAATTGAAATTCATTTGTAATAGTGTTTTATATGTTGCCTGTATTCTTGTCATTGTTGTGCTGTAATTTTCTGCTGCAAAGATAAAGTTGAATTTTTCAACCGTGCAAGTATTTTTTAATTTATTTTTGTGATTATCAGATAGTTATACATGATTTTAGAGCAAAGCAATCCCTGTCCGCTAACGAAAGCGGTTTACTGTTTTTCTCAAATGGCTGTCTCTCATCTGATTACTATTCAAGGCTATTTGGGACTATTATGATAATTCATTAAACATTTTTTTTCATTTTTTTATTCGGAATTCCATTCCGTAACTGTTTTTAACTATTTTTTGCTGTTCGCAGCAACCTTTTTTGCATATCTGCAATAAAAAAAGCGCCCTGAAATCAGGACGCTTTGCTATATTTTTAAACGTTTCTTACAATTTTGCGGATTGTTTAAACATCAAAATAATACCCATACGCCCTACGTTTGGCCGGGAAATCCCCTCCTAAACGATTATTACTATCCTGTGATAGTACGGCGATATGTCTTTTTTGTGTTTTCATTCCGGTGCAAATGTAGGAAAAATTTCTTAACAAAAAAGCTCCGGAAATCCGGAGCTTTTCAAATCAAAAAAACGAAAAACTATTTTTTAATAATTTTCCGGGTGGCGGATTTGCCATTTTCAAAAGTGATCTGTAAAATATACATCCCTTCTGAAACTGCTGATAAATCAAGTGTATTGTTTTTATCTTCTTTTACCAGCTGTCCTGAATGGTTGTAAACTTTAACGGATTTCACTGCTGCATCCGACTGGATATTTACCACTGAAGTTGTTGGATTCGGATAAACAACATAGTTTGTTTTATCAAAATCGCCACTACCCATGGTTTCCTCAACAAGCAGTGTATAATCTTCAGCCTGTCCGTAGCTTTCCGTATTACAAGGAGCGATACTTTGTGATGCGAATTTTTTAAGCACTCTCATTCGGGTTGTTCCCAAAAAGGCTGTCTGCGGCACAGGAATCGTACCGGTTAATTCTTTTGCATCAATTCCCGTTGAGTTGCTAATATAACCCAGTTCATATCCTTCTTCCGTTTCGAACGTTCCGTTCTGATTCCAGTCGATATAAACTTTAAAATAGCTGCTCAAACTTCCGTCCGTATTTCCTTTTAATTTAATAGGATAGTTTTGTCCTTTAACAACCGTTCCGGTAATTGCTGTAAAATCTTCATAGGCCGGACTTGTCAGGGCATTTGAAGTAACATTATTAATTCCTGCAAAATCAACCAGTGTGATCGGTTCCACTCCCTGAGGGAAAGCCGGCGTACAATAAACCGGTAACTGGTTGGTGATGGCAATCTGGATTTCACCAAAAATAGCCGTATCGGCAGTAGCGGTTGCTCTTACGGTAACCACTCCGTTTGTAACGGCCGTTACCAATCCTGTAGCAGAAACCGTTGCCATGCCCATATTATTGGAAACAGACCAGCTTACCTGCTGATTGGCATTTGCCGGTAAAGCCGCAGCTACTAACTGTAACGTACCGTGATTTGTGGTTATCGCTGCCGGTACATTATTTTCTGTAGTAACCACCACGCTGGTTACCGGAACAGTATTATCCGGTGCGGCATCAATTTTAAAATTGTCGAAAGAAAGATCGTAATCTCCGGCTGTTCTGTTGGCCGTTACTCTTATAGAAACATACTGCGTTGCATAAGCCGCCAGAGAGTATACTTTACTGATATAATTACCGGTTCCCTGTTCATTCTCAATATTGGTGATATTGGTCCAGGTAGTGCCGAAATCCGTAGAAACTTCTACCGTATAATTACCCCATGTAGCCAAAGGAGAATAGGGTGTAGAAAAGGCAGATTGTTTATAATCAAAACTCAACTGGTAGTTCGCCGGAAGCGGTCCTACATTTATGGTTTTGAATGTTCCTGTCGGTGCCGTGTTGTATAAGTTTTTATAGATATTATTACCGGTATTTCCTGTCGCACCTCTCTCGGTTCCGATTGTCCATCCGGTAGTTGTCCATCCGTTCGGAGTTGTAGTTCCTGTAAAAGGCTCCAGCCAAGGTGCCGGAGTGGTCAATATGGTGGTAAAAGATGTTTTAGTCCAGTTACTTTTATCGTTAGCTCCACACACACTTCTCACAAATACATAATATGTCGTACCGGATTGTAACTGCCCGATAGTCGCGGTTGTTTGTGTTGTTTGCAATAAAAGATCTGTTAAACCAGGAGGCGTATTGGTATCGGAAATAAAATATTCATATCCTCCGTTTGGCGCTCCTGCATTCGAATCGAAATTCCAGCTGATCGCCGCCTGATTCGGAGTAATTCCCGATACAGTAAGGGTAACCGGTGATAAACATGACGGAATTGCTTCCCATACCACATCGTCTACAAATACATTCGAATAGGTTGTGCTTCCTTTTCTTTTTAATCCGATAAAAGAATCCGTACCGGTATAGTTTGTAAAATATACGGTAAACTCTTTATATTCCGTTGTAAGTTCCGTAACACTTCCAAATGGGGTAAATACTGCTGTAGCACTATTGTTATCCAGCGTTCCGACCTGGATATTGTTTCCTGCCGTCGTAGAACTTCTTCTTGCCTTGAATCGCAATCTGTAGTTTCCGGCATTTAAATTGGTTAACTGCGGGCTTACCAATATAACGTCTACACCGGCATTATCAGTATTCGCACCGGAATTGTATAGATTCACGGCATTAGGCGTACTGCTGCCACTGGTACTGCTCGTCGCAACCGATGAAGAGCCTGTACCGGTTCCTCTGATTATTTTACTCCAGCATCCGGCTAAATCCGGTGTAACGGCATTGTCGAAGTTTTCATTAAACGCCGCAACAGGAAGACACAAAGTGGTTAGATTTCCAACGCTTGAATAAGCACTGTTGCAACCGTTATTAGCTCTTACCCTGTAGTAATATTTTGTACTGTTGCTGATATTCTGAACAGCATACGTCAACGCTGCCTGTGCACTAAAAGGAGAACCGGCAATCTGACTGGTAAAATTAGCATCGGTAGCCACTTCTACAAAATAGGCAACTGCTGCTGCCGATCCGCCGGCAGAAGCAACCCAATTCAAATCGAAAGAAGTTGCCGTAATGTTTGCATTTGTAACCGTTCCCGGTGCTGCCGGACAGGTGGTAATGTTTTGCGATACCGGATTGACTGCATTATAAAGCGGTCCGCCGGAGCAGGCACTGTTATAGCCAAAAACGGTAAAGGTATAAGCCGTATTTCCGGTTAATGCAGAACTCACAAACGTTAGTGATGCGGTATTGGAAACAATATAACCGCCCAGTCCTGTTCCGGTGGCATAGGTCATACCGTTAACCGGCGGCGTTGGAGCTGTTCCCAGCGGTGTTCTCACAACCAGGTATTTGTCAACTGCCGGTGATGCCGCTTCAAACACTCCGTTAACCGTAGTTCCGGCCACTGTTAGCACTAAATTGGATGGCTGTGCAACAGGTGCCACACATGGTGACGGTGGTGTCCATACAAAAGTATATCCGGATGTTGGCAATGAAGTTGAATTACAGGTAACACTTGACGAACTTGAGGTTCCCGCTGCGGTAGCCATCCAGTGGCTGTTTGCCGTTCCGCCTGCAGACCGGTTTGTATAATCTGCATCCGAAGCGCCTCTTAATCCAACCTGAACCAGTGCCGAAGTGGGCACTCCGGTGATTTTTAAATCATATACAATGGCGACAGTATTGTTTTCCCGCAAACGGATCTGGAAATTCCAGTCGAAATAACTGCTTACAGTAGCAGAAGACGAATACGGTCTGAAATGTTTCCACTCAATTACAAACTCACGGTTTGGAGCGGTTCCCACTACTTCATATCCTATGGATCCGGTTTTGCCCTCAATATTAAATAAGGCATTTAAATCGGAACCCACAGCACTGATTGCAGCAGTATATCCGGTACTGTTCGAGATCGGGCTTGTTAGCGACGAGCTCGGAGCGGTAGCTCCCAATGTAACAAAACCGTTTGTGCTTACTTTCGCACCGGAATAAGCAATATTGTTCAGCGTAAAAGCAAACGGTATGCTATTGTCCGGAATAGTGTAGATCACATCGTCTAAAGAGGCCGAACCGGACAACGCTGTTGCCGTTGCCAGAACTACCGGATTGGCAAGTTCTGTATAAGTTCCCGGATTCTGGGAGAAAATGTAATTGGAAACCTGCGCAAAAGTGGTCGTTGGCAGGATAAAGAGTCCCAACAGAAAACATTTCATTTTCCATTGATACAACCTGAGGTTGCTTTGTTTTTTGTCATTTGAATACATAAATAAATAGTTTTACTGCATAGTTTTATTATTAATCCGGTAAAATTACTTATTTAGACTAAATAAAAATAAAAGAGATTTCTTAATGTCAAAAAATTATTTTTTTAGTTAATATTTATGTGGAATTTCCGGTTTTTAATAGATAAAATAATGCACCTGCTATTTTTATCCAAAATTTTAATGGTCGTCAAAAATGCTTTGCGGCTGCACTTTGTCCGGATTTTAAAGAAAAAATAAAGCAGGACTCCTGCAAGGCCGAATCACTGTTATTATAGGGTTCTTTTTTAAAACTTTTTGTAACTTTAAGAACAATCAAAACGGCAGCTGTATGAAATCGTTTCGCTTCATTTTTTTGATCCTAATCACAACCCACATGACAATAAAAGCACAGGACTATAAAGAAGATATACTGGGAGCCGGTTTTGAGCAAACCGTTATCCGGCAGCCGGACGACTACGAAGGCAGCGTAATTACAACCCTGATCCGTAAAAAGGCAGTCCATACCACTAACAGGGCGGTACTGTACATTCACGGTTTTAACGATTATTTCTTCCAGAAGGAAATGGCGGAAGAATTTACCCAGCACAACTATAATTTTTATGCTGTTGACCTGCGCAAATACGGCCGCGCTCACCTGCCCCATCAAAAACTGAATAATGTCCGTGATCTGACCGAATATTATGCCGATATTGATTCGGCTTTACAGATCATTCAAAAAGAAGGGAATCAAAAAGTACTGTTGAGCGGTCATTCAACCGGAGGCTTAGTAGCCGCACTTTATGCCGATTCACATAACGGCAGTCCGCTTTTTAGTGCTGTGTTCCTAAACAGCCCGTTTTTTGATTTCAACATGAATGCCATTGTTAAAAAAATAGGGATTCCCTATATTGCTAAAAAAGGGCTGAAAAAACCGGATAAAACCATCAAAGGCGGTTTTACAGAACTCTATGGCAAAAGTCTGCATAAAAACGACTACGGCGAATGGGATTATAACCTGAACTGGAAACCGCATATCGCTCCCGAAGTCAATTATGGTTTTATCAGGGCGATTCATTACGGTCATCAAAAAGTAAAAGACAGCCTGACCATTGACAAACCTGTTTTAGTGCTGTTTTCTAAAAAATCCATAACCGAAAAAAAGTGGAGTGATGTCCTTTTTACCGGCGATGCAATTCTAAACGTTAAGGATATCGAATCGGGTGCCCGAAAAATAAAAGGATTAGTAACCCTTAAGCCCATTGATGGCGGGCTGCACGATTTGATTCTTTCTCCAAAACCGGTAAGGGAGAATGTCTATAAAGTGCTGTTTTATTGGCTTGATGACTTTATGAATTAATGTTATTCCGCTTTATTTTACTATTTTAGCCAAAATAAAACTGTTAATTTTTTTTAAATAATAACACTTAATCTGTAGCTTTTAAGAACTTTTTAACAAAAAACAAGTTTAGTCTTTAAAAAAATAAGAAAACACTAATTCTCACATTATGAGAACAATTTAATTCCTAAAACAAGCTGTTTATAGTATTTTTGTACTAATATTGTTATAGTGAACCATTACAATTTTAACATAATACTAATTCGTTAGATTTATATTATAGTATTATTAACTGATCAATGACTAATAAGCCATTAAGTACTTCCCTTTTATTAGTTTTGTTATTTTCCCAGCTTGGATACAGCCAGACTGGAAAAATAACCCAAAAAGAGATTTCTAAAATGATTACTGCTTCCAGTGATTACATGCTCAACCTGAAGTGTGAAGAATCGCTGAATCTCGCCAAAAAAGCACTGAATCAGGCCTACCAGATCAACGACAAAGCTCTTATTGCCAAAGCGTATAACATTATCGGACTGAACTATGAAGAGTTTTCCGATTTTAAAAAGGCGATTACCTACTATGAAAAAGGGCTTCACTATGCTAATCAGACAACAAACGATACCATTAAAGACTGGCTGCACAACAACCTGGGCAGCGCCTATTGTTTCCATAAACTTGATTTTGAAAAAGGGATTGACCATTATAAAAAAGGACTGTTCTATTCTAAGAAATTAAAGGATACCAACGAAATTATTTATACCCGGCTGAATATTGCCAGTGCCTATTTTGAGATTAAAGACTTTCAAAAAGGAATTTACTACCTGAAAGACATTGAAAATATTGTCATGGAAAGTGATGAACTGGAAGCTAAAATTTCCCTTAATTCTCTTTTAGGTTCTTATTATACGCATACCAACAATTTTAAAACTGCAGAAGCTTTCTATCAGAAAGCCCTGGAGCTTTGCGAAAAAAACAAGATCGAATTCCTGCAAACCAATGCCTGTGAGCTCTACAAAGATTTTGCGCAATACTACTTTAAAATTAAGGACTATAAAAATGCCTACCTGTATCTTGACAAATACACCACTACCAAAAACAAGATCTATAACGATCAGCGGATCAGTGAGGTTGAAAAAGCCGGAAATCAGATTGAACTGGATGAATACAAAAGACAGATCAGCCAGATTGAAAGTGAAAAGCAATTACAGGCAAGAAGCTTGCATCAATCGCGAATTATCGTTGTATTGTTTATCATCACATTACTGTTTTTACTGCTCTTCCTGTTCTCTTTATATAAGAACAATGAGATCCGTAAAAAGATCAACCGCGACCTGAAAACGGCCAATAAACAGCTTCAAAAAGCAAAAGAACAGGCCGAAGAAGTATCCCAGCTAAAATCCCAGTTCATTTCGACAATTAGTCACGAATTGCGAACACCGCTTTACGGCGTGGTGGGTATTACCGATATCATTGCCGACGAGCACAAAGAATTGTCCAACAGTTCCTATCTGAAATCGTTGAAGTTTTCGGCAAGATACCTGTTGTCTTTAGTGAACGATATTTTACAGGTTTATAAAATTGATGAAAAGAAAATAACCCTCGACAACACGGCTTTTAATGTTATTGAAGACCTGCACCAGGTAACGGACAGTCTGATGTTCCTGGCCGAAAAAAATCAAAACAAACTGACGCTTGAAGTGGACGAAGATATCCCGCAGCTGTTAATCGGCGACCGGGTGCGTTTGTCGCAGATCTTTATGAACCTGATTGGGAATGCGCTTAAATTCACCCATAACGGACAGGTAAAGATCAACGTACAGCTGCTCCGGACCGAAGGTACATTCGTTTACCTGCAATTTGAGGTAATCGACAACGGTATCGGAATTGCCGAAGCCGACCAGGAAAAGGTTTTTGAAAAATTCGTACAGATCGAACGCAAAGAAGACGACTATCAGGGAACCGGTCTGGGACTGCCTATCGTTAAACAGCTGATCGGGCTTTTTAATGGTGAAATACACATTGAAAGTGAAGAAAATGTAGGAACCAAAATGACCTTTATCATTGGTTTTGAATCCGATAAGGACAAAATAAAAGAATATACCAATGATCTGGAAGTGGATTTTGTACACCAGAAAAGCTATAAAATACTGGTGGTGGAAGACAACAAAATCAACCAGCTGGTTACCAAGAAAATACTGGACGACAGCAATTTTGAAAGTATTATTGTCGACAACGGCTACCATGCCATTGAACTGCTCGAAAAAGAATCCTTCGATATCGTATTAATGGACATTAACATGCCTATGATCAACGGTTTTGAAACCACCAGGCTCATCCGGGAAAAAGGTATCACGATTCCTGTTATTGCGCTTACAGCTTTCGACAAACAGGAAATATCCGAACAGGTATATGCTTCCGATATGAACGGCATTATCATAAAACCTTTCGAACCCAAACAGCTGTATCAGATGATTGTAAACCTGTGTCAGCCGGTAGCCTAACCGATAATCCGGTTATCTTTTAAAAAAATACGGCAGTAATCCGCAGTACATATTTCCGATAATCGTTTAACTTTCCTACTTTTACCATTCCTTAACCACCAATCGAATGATTAAAATCCTGCTGCTGGAAGACGATTTAGTACTCTCTAAAGAAATTCATGACTTTTTAAAATCAAAAGACATCGAATGCGACTGCGTTTTTGACGGAGAAGTTTTTTTCAGACAACTAAAAACCGATAAATACAATATCTATTTACTCGATATCAATGTACCAAAGCTGAACGGATTGGATGTTTGTACCAAAATCAGGGAAACAGACAAAACCACCCCTATTCTGATGATTAGTGCCTATGGTGATCTGACCGATAAAGTGGATGCCTTCCAGCTGGGAGCCGACGATTATCTGGTAAAACCGTTTCACCTGGAAGAACTGCTGATACGGGTACTGGCGTTACTGCGCAGAAGCAGCACCCCGCAAAATGAAGAAGAACTGATCGTTATAGACGACCTGGAAATCTCACCGTCTACCATGACCGTAAAACGCGCCAATACCGTTATCGAACTCACCCAGAAAGAATACCAGCTATTATTATTACTGGCACGGGCAAAAGGCAGAACACTTTCCAAACAAAGTATTTCCGAGCAAATCTGGGATGCACATTTTGACACCAACCTGAATACCATTGAAGTGTATATCAATTTCCTGAGAAAGAAAATTGACCGGAATTATGAAACCAAACTGATTCACACCCGCCCCGGATTCGGATATTACCTAAAAGACGAATAATGACTTTAAAAAGACGAATAGCCGTAAACGTAAGTATTGCTTTCTCCGTAATTTACGGCATATCCGCTATTTTCATTTATATCTCTTTTTCTTCTTTCAGAAAAGAAGAATTCATGGAACGCCTAGAAGAAAAGGCGCTTACCACAACCAAACTGTTACTTGAAGTAAAAGACATTGACAATCAGATTTTGAAGCTGATAGATCAAAATACAATCAATAAATTGTATAACGAAAAGACGCTTATTTTCGACAGCCGATACAAACTAATCTACAGCAGTATTGACGATGCTTCCGTGAAATGGGACGTCAATTTTTTACAGAATATCAAGAAACACAAAAAAATATATTCTTTCGAAAAAGAAAAAGATGTCCTCGGGGTTTTCCACATTTACAACAATACCGACTATTACATCATCATTGCCGCCGAAGACAAATCGGGAATCAGCAAGCTCGAATATTTATACCAGATCCTGATCATTTCCTTCTTTATCGGAACCACTCTGGTTTGGCTGACAACCTATTTCTTTATCCGGAAACTACTGGAACCGCTGGACAATTTCCAGAAGATCATTACCAGTATCTCCATTAACAAACTGAATACCCAGCTCATTGAATCCTCAAAAGCAGACGAAATTAACGTACTGTCCAAAGCCTTCAACCAGATGCTGCTGCGTATTGAAAAATCCTATCTGGCGCAAAAAGAGTTTACCTCCAATGCCTCACACGAGCTGCGAACGCCCATAAGCCGGCTGACGCTGCAACTGGATAACCTGATTCAGCAGGGCGGCCATTCCGAAAACACGCTCAATTACCTCAATAGCATGAGCAAAGACGTCAGCCAGATTTCCGACCTGATCAACTCCTTGCTATTGTTGGCTCAGATTAACGCTTCCAGCTTTAGCAGCGGTTTCCAGAAGGAACGTATTGATGAAATCATCTTCCAGGAATATGAAAAAACGGTAAAAAACTTTACCGATTTCCAGATGAATTTCGAAATCGGCAATAGCGAATCTGACCTCGAAATCAGAGGCATCAAATCGTTACTGGAAATCGTGTTTGGCAACCTTTTTAAAAATGCCTACCTCTACTCTTCCGACAAAAAGATCAACGTTGCCATCGAAGACAGCAACGACGGAACTGTGGTGATACAACTCAGCAATAAAGGCGAAAAACTGCCGCCGGAAGAAGAGAAAAAGATCTTCAACTCATTCGTAAGAGGAACCAAAAACCAGACCATTCAGGGTTCCGGTCTGGGATTGCGCATTGCCAAGCGAATCCTGGATCTCCACGAAGCAAAACTGGCGTATACGTACATTGATCAAACCGGATTTCATCAGTTTACAATTATTTTTCCTACTTAATTCTTTCATAAAAACCACCTTAAATGCATTTTTAAGCTTTTTTTAAGGTCGGCTTTAAGGCTGTTTTAAGGTACGTGATAGCATCTTTGTAAAGAATTTAATTCTTTTACAGATGAGAGTACTACCTTTTATATGCACACTGCTATTTTTTCAGCTGACTTTTTCGCAGAAAGCGCTTACGCTAAAAGACTGCGAAGATGCCATGCAGCAAAATAACTACCAGCTACTGGCCGAACAATACAATATCACCGCTTCCAGAGCTGCCGTTATTCAGGCTAAAATCTGGGATCATCCCAATCTTTCCCTTGCCGTTAATGCTATTAACCCCGATGAAAAGAGATATTTTGATGCCGGTAAAAACGGGCAGAAAGCGATTGCTGTAGACCAGCTAATCCACATTGGCGGTAAAAAGAGAAATGAAATCAAACTGGCCAAATCCAATGTGGCCCTTGCCGAACTGCAATTTGAAGAATTAATGCAGGATTTAAAGCACGAATTAAGACAAAGCTTCTATGCAGTTTTCTTCGACCTGAAAAAAATTGCCAGCATCGAATCGCAGACCAAACAAATCGAAGACCTGCTGCAATCGTATGAAGTACAGGCAGACAAAGGAAACATTCCGTTAAAAGATGTGGTAAGACTACAGTCCTTACTGTTAAACCTTAAAAATGACCGTATCGCTATCCAGAAAGAAATAACCGAGCAAAAAAAGAGCCTGGTTATCCTGACCGGAATAGATGAAGAAATTGTACCATCGGCCGACGAAAATGAACTGATCCTGACCTTTAACGCTCCAAAATATAACGAAAGCGAATTATTCAATATCGCCAAAGAAAAAAACCCGGAATACCTGAGCTCCCTAAAACAGGTGGAAAGTCAGGAACTGGCCGTAAAACTGCAAAAATCCCTTTCCGTACCGGATATCACTGCCGGACTTGCCTACGATCAGGTGGGTGGTGCGTTTAAAAACGAGGTGAACTTTACATTGGGCATCCCGCTTCCGCTTTGGAACAGAAACAAGGGAAACATTAAAGTAGCCGAAGCACAACTGGGCCAGGTAAAAGCAAACAAAGACTTTAAAACCTTAGAATTAAAAAATGAAGTCAACGGAGCGCTTTCTATCTGGAAAGAACAAAAAACACAATATACGTCCCTGTCCAAAACCATCAACCAGAACCTTGATCTGGTTTACCAGGGCATTCTGAAAAACTTTCAGCGACGCAATATCTCATTATTAGAGTTCACCGATTTTATGGAAAGCTATAACCAAAGCACATTACAGCTGAACGAAATGAGAAAACAACTGATACTATCCGGAGAACAAATCAATCATATTACCAATACAACTATTTTCTAAGATGAAATATACATTTATAACTTGCCTGTCCCTGCTTGCTTTACTTTCTTGTCAGGACAAAGAAAAAAAAGCAGAAATAAAAGAAACCTTCGTGCTAAGCAATAAAATGCTGCAAACAACCAAAACGGCACCGGTAACCTTACAGCCGCTGCGAAACGAGTTGAATTATTACGGTAAAATCACGACCGATAACAACAAAACCATTGAAGTATTCCCGGTTGTGGGCGGTAGTGTTGCAAAAGTATATGTACAATTGGGTGATTATGTAAACAAAGGCCAGCTGCTGGCAACCATCAGAAGTACCGAAGTAGCCGATTTTGAAAAACAACTGGACGATGCTAAAAACGATGTGATTGTGTCCAAAAATAACCTGAAAGTAGCCCAGGAACTATTTGAAGGAAAATTAAATTCCGACAGAGATGTTATTGAAGCCAAAAGCAATTACGACAAAGCCAAGTCCCAGTTGCAGCGCATCCAGGAAACGTATAAGATATACAATATCAAATCGGGTGCTATCTATGAAGTGCGTTCCCCGTTGAGTGGTTTTATCATCCAGAAAAACATCAACGAAAACATGCTGCTTCGCGACGACCGCAGCGATAATATTTTTGACATCGCCGAAATCAACGATGTATGGGCTATCGCCAATGTAACCGAAAGTGAGATCAACGAGATCAAACTGGGCGAAAATGCGGCCGTATCCACGTTGAGTTACCCTGATAAAATATTCAGCGGAAAAGTCGACAAGATTTTCAACATCATCGATCCGGATACGAAAGCCATGAAAGTGCTGATCAAACTGAACAATCCCGATTATGTCCTGAAACCGGAAATGAGAGCATCGATCAAGATCTCTTATGTGGAAAAAGACAAAGAAATGCTTTCTGTTCCCGCTTCCGCTGTGATATTTGACAAGAGTAAGAATTTTGTAATCATTTATAAAGACCGGAACAATATCGAAACCCGACAGGTTGAAGTATTCCGCCAGGTTGGAGATACCGCCTATATTTCTTCCGGAATCAGTGCAGGAGAAAAAGTAATGACACACAATCAATTGCTAGTTTATGGCGCCTTAAATGATTAATCATGAATAAATTTATCAGAAACATAATTGCTTTTTCCCTAAAGAACAAAGCATTCACCTTTTTTTGGGTTGGAATTCTTGTCATATCAGGATTTGTAGCCTTTAAAAACATGCCCATCGAAGCCTTCCCGGACGTAACCAATACCCAGATTATTATCGTTACCGAATGGAATGGCCGAAGCGCCGAAGAAATTGAACGTTTTGTAACGACTCCTATCGAGATTTCGATGAACTCTGTTCAGAAAAAAACGAGTGTGCGAAGTATTACAATGTTTGGTCTGTCGGTTATCAAAATTATCTTTGAAGATGATGTCGACGACTTTTTTGCCCGCCAGCAGGTAAACAACCAGCTGCGTACCGTTTCCCTGCCCGATGGTGTGGATCCGGACGTACAGCCGCCTTACGGGCCAACCGGGGAAGTATTCCGCTATGTGCTGAAAAGTAAAGACCGGGACACCCGCGACCTGCTAACCTACCAGAACTGGGTAATAGACCGTCAGTTAAGAGCCGTTCCCGGTGTAGCCGATGTGGTTGCTTTTGGCGGACAGGAAAAAACCTATGAGATCAGTGTAGATCCGGGACGTTTGTCTAAATACAACATTACACCGCTGGAAGTATTTGATGCGGTAAACAAAAGTAACCTGAACGTAGGTGGTGACGTTATCGAGAAGAACGGCCAGGCCTATGTGGTTCGTGGTGTCGGGTTGTTAAGCTCCATTGAAGACATCCAGAACATTATTGTGGCCGATGCCGGCGGTAATCCCGTATTGGTAAAAAACCTTGCCGATGTGGCCGAAAGCTCCTATCCGCGTGTCGGACAGGTTGGTCTTGACAAAAACAACGATGTTGTGGAAGGAATTATCGTGATGCGAAAAGGCGAAAATCCGAAAGAAGTACTGACGAAAATCAAGGAAAAAGTAAACGAAATCAACGATAACGTATTGCCGAAAGACATCAAAATGGTTACTTTTTACGACCGTGATGACCTGATGAATTTCACAACAGCAACCGTGATGCACAATCTTTTTGAAGGAATCATTTTCGTAACCGTAATTGTATTCCTTTTTATGGCCGACTGGCGAACGACTTTAACCGTTGCCATCATCATACCGCTGTCGCTGCTTTTTGCCTTCCTGTGCTTGAAAATAAAGGGCATGAGTGCCAACCTGCTGTCCTTAGGAGCCGTCGATTTCGGTATCATTATTGACGGAGCCGTCGTCATGGTCGAAGGGATATTTGTAACGCTGGATCATCTCGCCCATAAAAAGGGTATGAAAGCCTACAACAAGCTGGCTATTGGTAGCGTGATCAAAAAAACCGGTACAGAAATGGGGAAAGCTATTTTCTTCTCCAAACTGATCATCATTACCGCCCTGATCCCTATTTTCTCTTTCCAGAAAGTAGAAGGAAAAATGTTTGCACCGTTAGCCTATACCCTTGGTTTTGCCTTACTGGGAGCCTTGCTGTTCACGCTTACGCTGGTGCCGGTATTGTCCCATATATTACTGAATAAGAACGTTAAAGAAAAGAACAACCCATTTGTGAACTTCTGGAACAGAATCGTAGAAAAAGGATTCCGCTTCACCTTTAAGCACAAACAAAAAACACTGTTCGTTTCGATAGCCTTTATGATTTTAACCTTTATATCGGCCAAGTTTTTAGGAACGGAATTTTTACCGCAACTTAATGAAGGAGCTTTATGGGTAACGGCCGAAATGCCTATCAGTACGTCGCTTCCGGAAAGTAATAAAATATCGGCCGAAATACGGACCATTCTGGGAAGCTTCCCGGAAGTGGAACAGGTATTATCGCAAACCGGAAGAAGTAACGACGGAACCGACCCGAACGGATTTGGATTCGCCCAGTTCCAGGTTGACCTTTATCCGAAAAAAGAATGGAAAAGACACATATCGCAGGAACAGCTCATAGACCAGATGGATGCCAAACTGAAACAGATTCAGGGAATCACCTATAACTATTCGCAGCCTGTAATTGACAACGTGGCAGAAGCGGTAGCCGGATTTAAAGCGTCCAATGCCGTAAAAATTTACGGGGACGACCTGAACAAACTGGATGAACTGGCCACCAAAGTATTGGCACAGATCAGAAATATTGACGGTATTAAAGACGTGGGTATATTAAGAAACGTCGGACAACCGGAAGTAAGCGTTATCCTGGACAGGGAAAAAATGGCCGCTTATGGTGTTACCCTTGCCGATGCACAGGCAGTACTGGAAATGGCTTTTGGAGGAAAAACAGCCACCCAGAAATATGAAGGAGAGAAAAAATTTGATGTTCGTGTCCGTTATACAAAAGAATACCGAAAAGATGAAAAAGATCTGGCACAATTAAAGGTTCCGACCATTGACGGCGTAAAAATCCCGTTAAAAGAGATTGCCACTATTAAAAAGATCACCGGACCGGCTTTTATTTACCGCGACAACACCAAACGTTTTATTGCCGTTAAATTCTCTGTACGTGACCGTGATTTAGGAAGTACTATTGCCGAAGCACAATCGGTTATCAATAAAAAAGTAGAGCTTCCTTCCGGATACAGCTTCGGATGGACCGGTGAATTTGAAAATCAGGTAAGAGCGACACAACGTTTAAGCCAGGTCGTACCGATCAGTCTGGTTGGGATATTCGTCTTGCTCTTTATCATGTTTGGTAACATCAAAGATTCCCTGTTAGTACTGGCTAATGTACCGTTTGCCGTAATCGGTGGTATTATTGCACTGCACGTAACCGGTATGAACTTCGGGATTTCGGCAGGTGTCGGATTCATTGCCCTGTTTGGTATCTGTATCCAGAACGGTGTGATCCTGATATCCGAGTTCCATAAGAACCTCAAGGAAAAGCTCACGCTCAATGAGGCCATTATTGAAGCTGTAAAAATCAGAACCCGTCCGGTAGTAATGACTGCTTTAATGGCTTCCATCGGATTGTTACCGGCAGCGATTTCAACCGGAATCGGTTCCGAGTCACAAAAACCGCTTGCTATCGTAATTATTGGCGGACTGATAACCGCAACCATATTGACACTGTTGGTATTCCCGATTATCTTCTGGATATTCAACAAGAAAAAGCATCAGCCAATTGATTGATTGTAAACAATTTTTTATTTGTTATTTTGGTTATTTGGAAAGGCCTCATCTCCGGATGAGGCTTTTTTTATGCCGCTTTTATTACAACGGTAAAACAGGGTTCCTTTTTTAATGATTTCATAACATTATTTGGTCTCATTTTATATTAACGATAATAATCAGACATAATCATCGTTTTTGTTGCTTATAAACTACTGAAAGGGTAATTTTACCTTGTGCAAAAAATCTATATCTACATATTAGTTTTCCTGATCGGCTCCAGTAACAGCTTTTTTCAGCAGTTCTACAAACTGCCGGTGCTGTTTCAGCACTATATGGAACATCAGCAGCACGATGATATCGATTTTGTAAAATACCTTTCCATGCACTATTGGGGTCAGGATGATAACGATAATGATCAGGAACGCGACATGCAGCTTCCGTTCAAAAAAATCGACCTGCACACCGCCCAGCTTGTATTTGTTCCACTCGACCGACCTGTTGAGTTCCCGTCCTGCCCTGTTATCTTAAAGGATCAGCGACCAATAATATACAAACCCACTTTTCATACCAATCCGGCATTAGCCTGCCTGTTCCGGCCACCTTCAGCATAATTGCCTTGTTAGAAAATACTTTCGGAAGTTAAAACAGCCTTGTTTTAGCCTCCCTGCTATTTATTCAAATACATCCAATTATGCTTAATAAGATCATTCAATTCTCAGTTAAAAATAAACTGGCAATTGGCATCTTCACTATACTGTGGATTCTCTACGGATGCTATGAAGTGAGCCGTTTGCCAATAGATGCCGTACCGGACATTACAAACAATCAGGTACAAATCATAACGACCGCACCGTCACTTGGTGCCGAAGATGTGGAACGGCTCATCACCTTCCCTGTCGAACAGGCCGTCAGTAATATTCCCGGATTAAAGGAAAGCCGCAGTATTTCGCGGTTCGGACTCTCTCTGGTAACGATCGTACTGGAAGATGATGCCGACATATACTGGGCACGCCAGCAGGTAACGGAACGGTTGCAGCAGGTTAAAATAGACGAAAAGGCCAATGCGCCCGAACTGGCACCCGTGACTACCGGTTTGGGAGAAATCTATCAATATGTTTTAAAGCCCAAACCGGGTTATGAGGCTAAATATTCCCTGGCCGACTTGCGGACAACCCAGGATTGGGATGTACGCCGGCAGTTACTGGGAACCAAAGGTGTAGCCGATGTTGCCACTTTTGGCGGTAACCTCAAACAATATGAAGTGGCAGTAAGCCCGTCGCGTTTAAAATCGTTAAACCTTACCATAACCGATGTGTTTACGGCCTTAAGCCGGAACAACCAGAATACCGGAGGTTCTTATATCGAAAAAGGTCCTACGGTATTGTATATCCGCAGCGTTGGTCTGGCCAGAAGCATTGGCGACATCGAAAATATTGTTGTCAAAAACCTGCACAACGGTGCGCCGGTACTGATTAAAAATGTAGCCAACGTTAAAATAGGTTCCGCGGTGCGCTATGGTGCACTGACCACTGATGATAACGGCGAAGTCGTGGGCGGTATCGTCATGATGCTGAAAGGACAAAACTCTTCGGAAGTAATTAAAAATGTCAAAGCGCGGATAGCCGAAATACAGGGACGCTTACCGAATGGTCTGGTTATTGAGCCTTTCCTGGACAGAACCAAAATGGTGGACAATGCCATTGGAACCGTTGAAAAAAACCTGATTGAAGGCGCTTTAATTGTAGTGCTGATACTGGTGCTTTTCCTGGGTAATCTGAGAGCCGGACTGATCGTGGCTTCCGTAATTCCGCTTTCGATGCTGTTTGCCATTATCATGATGAACACCTTTGGCGTAAGCGGTAACCTGATGAGTCTTGGCGCACTGGATTTCGGGCTCATCGTTGACGGTGCCGTCATTATAGTCGAAGCTATTTTACACCATCTTCACAGTGCCAAAAAATACAAAACGGTCAATACTATCTCGCAGGCAGAAATGAACGAAGAAGTTTCGGGTTCGGCTTCCCGCATGATGAATGCCGCCGTATTCGGACAGATCATCATTCTGATCGTGTACCTGCCGATACTTTCCCTGCAGGGTATTGAAGGGAAAATGTTTAAACCCATGGCACAAACCGTTGCCTTTGCAATATTGGGTGCTTTTATTTTATCGCTCACGTATGTGCCAATGGTCAGTTCCCTGTTTATCAGTAAAAAAATAAGCCACAAGGCAAACCTTTCCGACAGGGTCATGCAAAAACTGGAACGTGTTTATGAAAAGGCACTGGCAAAAGCACTCCGTTTTAAAAAAGGACTGGTCGGGGCTTCTTTTGCCCTTTTTGCGCTGGCTGTATTGGTATTTACACAGATGGGCGGTGAATTTATTCCGCAGCTGGAAGAAGGCGACTTTGCCGTAGAAACCCGTTTGTTATTAGGGACTAACCTCTCGACCACTACCGCAACTATCGAAAAGATATCCAAAGAGCTGAAAGCAAAATATCCCGAAGTCCAAAAAGTCGTTTCCCGCATTGGCAGCGCCGAAATCCCTACCGACCCGATGCCTATTGAAGGCGGTGATATGATTATCGTGCTGAAAGACAAATCAGAATGGATCAGTGCCAAAACCTTTCCGGAAATGGCCGATAAAATGGCCGCAACAGTGCAACAGGTCGCACCCGGCGTATCGACCGGATTCCAGTTTCCCGTTCAGATGCGGTTTAACGAGCTGATGACCGGAGCCAAACAGGATATTGTCTGTAAGATTTATGGGGAAGATCTGGACAAACTGGCGGTATATGCCGAAAAATTGGGCAGTATCAGTAAAACGGTTTCCGGAACTGCCGACTGGTATATTGAGAAAGTAACCGGAATGCCGCAGATTGTCATCCATTACAATTGGGCAGAAATAGCCCGATACGGGTTGTATATCGACGATATTAACCGTACTGTAAATGCGGCTTTTGCCGGCGCGGTTGCCGGACAGCTCTATGAAGGTGAGAAAAAATTTGACATGGTTGTTCGTGTGGAAGATGCCGGAAGAAAGGATATAAACGATGTCCGCAATTTATTAATCGCTACTCCGTCCGGTGTTCAGATTCCGCTGTCGCAGGTAGCAGCGGTGGAAGAAATCGAAGGTCCCAACCAGATTCAGCGCGAAAATGCCAAAAGAAGGATTATCGTAGGCTTTAATGTCCGTGGCCGTGACGTACAGTCGATCGTTCAGGAATTACAGCAAAAAGTAAATGCCGAGATTAAATTTGATTCCGGTTATTACATTACTTACGGCGGTGCTTTTGAAAACCTGCAACAGGCAAAACAACGCCTGGGAATAGCGGTTCCGGTAGCTTTGTTCCTGATTTTTGTAATGCTCTATTTTGCGTTTTCATCGCTAAAAGAAGGCGCTATCATCTACACGGCAATTCCTTTATCGGCTATTGGCGGTGTCTTTGCTTTAGCCTTGCGGGGCATGCCTTTTAGTATCTCTGCCGGCGTTGGTTTTATTGCGCTGTTTGGTGTTGCCGTGTTAAACGGTATCGTATTGATCTCGGAGTTTAACCGTATCAAAAAAGCCGGTACAATAACCGATCCGCTGCAGCAGGTCATGACCGGTACCAAAAACCGGCTGCGTCCGGTACTCATGACGGCTGCCGTAGCCTCACTGGGATTCTTACCGATGGCGCTCAGCAACGGTGCCGGTGCAGAAGTACAGCGCCCGTTGGCTACTGTAGTGATTGGCGGTCTGATTACCGCTACCCTGCTCACCTTGTTTGTACTACCTGCCTTATATCTTATGTTTTATAACACAATTGATTTTTCAAAAATGAAAACAAAATTGAAATTTAAAAATAAGCTGCCTTTATTATTTTTGGGGCTGCTTTCCTCCTATATCGTACAGGCACAGCAGCCAAAAGAAATCACACTGAAACAATCGGTTGCCCTGGCCCTGCAAAACAATTACCAGGTACAGGGAGCCCGGTTAAGCGAGCAATCTGCTAAACTGCTTCAAAAAACGGCTTTTGAGCTTCCCAAAACCCAATTGGATATGGACTACGGACAGTTTAACAGCCGGCTGAACGATACCCGTTTCGGTGCCAGCCAGTCCTTTAGTTTTCCAACGGTTTACACCAACCAGAAAAAGCTGCTGCAAGAAAACTATGCTGCCGCACAGGCTAAGACCCAACTGACCCAGCAACAGTTAAAAAGCCATGTCAGCAGTCTTTTTTATGAGCTGTTATGGCTGCAACAGAAGAAAACCTTACTGGTATATGCCGACAGTATTTATCGTTTGCTGGAAAACAAAGCCAACCTGCGGTTTACCAAAGGCGCTACAGACGTACTGGAAAAAGCAACCGCACAATCCAACCGGCAGAAATATACCAATCAGCTGCAGCTGCTTGCCAAAGACATCAGCATACGCCAGCAGCAGTTTAACCTGCTGTTACAGGACAGCATACCGTATGTTCCGAAGCACGACAGTTTAAAAATAGAAGTACCGGCTTCGCTATTCAAAACCGCCGATGTCGCACAGCTGCCTGCCATGCAATGGAGCCGTCACCAGACTGAAGCCGCCAAATGGCAATGGAAAACGGAACGTTCCAGAATGTTACCCGACTTTGTACTGGGCTACAATAACCTGAGCATTACAGGCATGCAAACATCCGCAAACGGCACGGACGTTTATTACGACCGCAACGACCGTTTTCATTATGTAACCGTAGGATTGACCATTCCGGTGTTTTTTTCGGCACAGTCAGCCCGGATAGCGGCATCCAAAGTGGAATGGCAGTCTGCACAAAAACAGCAGGAATTACTGCTGCTACAGCTAAAAACCAATTCCGGTACTGCGCTGCAGGAGGTTGAAAAATATACCGAAGCCCTGCATTATTATGAAACGGAAGGTTTAAAAAATGCCGATACCATCATTAAGGCTGCAAACCGGCAGTTTGAAAGCGGTGCAATAGATTACCTGCAATGGGTACTGGTTATCAATCAGGCTATCGCTATTAAAAATGACTACCTGGATGCCGTTAACGCATATAACCAGGCCGTTATACAAGTACAGCAACTTCACAATTTATAATATTCAACATGAAACACTATATCCTGATTTTCACCTACCTCTTTTTACTCACCGGTTGCAGTAACAAAAAAGAGACTCCGGAAACCGCTGCCGGAAAAACAGTTCCTACTGTGGTTTCCCTGACTGCCACACAAATAAAAAATGCCGGAATCGCATCCGCTTTACCGGTCGTACAGGATGTTCAGGGATCTTTATTGCTCCAGGGTTCGGTGAGCGTTCCGCCGCAAAGTACCGTAAGCCTTAGCTTCCCGTTGGGCGGCTATCTGAAACACACTGCGATGTTACCCGGTATGTACGTTCGAAAAGGCCAGGTTCTGGCTACTATGGAAGACATACAGTTCATACAGCTGCAACAGGATTTTTTAACGGCAAAAGAGCGTTTTCTTTTAGCCGATAAGGAATACAAACGTCAGAAAGGACTGAATGAAAGTAAAGCCAGCAGTGATAAAGTTGCCGAACAGGCACATACCGAAAGACAAACCCAGCAGATCGATATGGCTTCGCTTGCGCAGAAATTACGCCTGATTGGTATCAATCCGGAAAAGCTGAATGCTGCCTCTATTTCCAAAACGGTGGCTATTGTTTCCCCGATTACCGGTTTAGTGGCAAAAGTAAATGTCAATGTGGGCAAATATACTGCTCCCACCGATGTGCTGTTTGAACTGGTGGATACAAAGGACCTGCTTCTGACGCTGAATGTTTTTGAAAAAAATGTGGATCAGGTCAGCATTGGTCAGACCGTTATGGCGTATTCGAACAATGACCGCAATAAAAAATACAAAGCCAGCATACAGTATATCAATACGACACTCAACTCCGATGGCGCGATGGAACTGATTTGTAAGTTCGAGAAGATCGATGCGGCTTTATTACCGGGATTGTTTATGCAGGGCGAAGTTGCCGTCCGGAACAACAAAGGTCTTTCCGTTCCGGAAGATGCCGTTGTCCGCTGGCAGAACCGTTACTATGTCTTTACCGAGCAAAAAGAAGGTACTTATACAATGATACCGGTCGATTTGGGAAATGCCCATAACGGAATCCAGCAGATTATAGCTTCCTCAATACAAACAAACTCAAAAATAGTCGTTAAAAATGCCTATACCTTATTGACAAAATTAATGAACAGTACCGAAGAATAATGGTACTGTACCGTTTAGATTGTTGCTTTGTTTATTGAAAAGGGCCTCTTCTCCGGATGAGGTCTTTTTTTGTTTAAAATTGTTTGCTTTTGCCGGAAATGATCCGCTACGGTACAATTAATCCGTTTTTATAGTTCAGAATATATTCCACGCTATCTTTTTCAGATTGCGTTTCATAGATAATTAACTGCCCGTTTTCATTTTTAAACGAACCGCTTTCGATCGTTTCGCCTTTTCTGTTTTTTGAAAAGTCCACATTCAGTAGTCTTCCATCGGCATAATGCCTTATGGTGTGGAGCTGCCCGTTATTAAAATACCAGATCCATTTGCCGTCCATTTTCCCGTTAACCAAATTTCCTTTACCGTAGAATTTCCCGTTTTGATGGTAAAATTTCCAGCTGCCAACCTGTTTTCCGTTGTCAATTTTCCCGATCTGTCTTAATTTCCCGTTTTCGTGGTACACTTTACTGGTACCGGTTTCAACATTGTTTTTAAAGCTGCTTTTCATATAAAGCCGATCCTTTTCATCATAATACCTCCAAACACCCTGTTTTTGGTTGTTGACCATTTTTCCAACCAGCTTGCGATTTTTGCTGTCCCTTTCGGAGACTATGTTTTTTGAACAGGAAATAAAGATAAGTACCGTAAAAAAGTATAAAAAGATTCTCATTTAAAAATAATTACAGATCACCGTTTTCAAGGTGCTATTATTAGGTTGGCCGGGCGTTGTGCTTAACACATCAAAAGTGTAATTGCCCCTTTTTTATGAGCGTTTTTTAAGCACAATGGAGCCTTCCCGCAAAAATACGCTACTCCTTATAAAGAGCCAAACAAAAACTATGATCTAAAAGTGTTATTTTTAAGGCGTTGAATACCTGTCAAAACCTAAAACCAAATGTTATGATCAGAACCGTTTCCGTACTACTGTTATTCACGCTGTTTGTATCCTGCCGGCAGACCGCTACTAAAAATGCCGATAAACAGCAACAGGCAAAAGATTCGCTAACAGCTGCTCTTGACAGCCTTTACCGGCAAGGGTATTTTAACGGTTTTTCGGTTGCCCTGGTAAATGAAAACGGAACGTTGTATCAAAACGGGTTTGGATATGCCGCTGTTGAAAACAAACGGAAATATACCGTACATACGATTCAGAATATTGCTTCCATTTCGAAAACCTTTGTTGGCATAGCTTTGTTAAAAGCGCAGGAACTGCATGCCTTAAAACTAGATGACCCGATTAATAAATACCTGCCTTTTAAGGTTTACAATCCGCATTTCCCGGATCAGGAAATCACCATCAGGCATTTGGCAACCCATACTTCCGGGATTATGGACAACGATTATTACCTGACACAGAATTATTATCTGAAACCCGGTCAGGATTTAAAAAATGTAAAACAAACATTTGATGATACGCAGGTATTTAATGCCCCGGATTCCGTGTTGCCGTTAAATATATTTCTGAGCAACTTTCTGGCAAAGGACGGAAAATGGAACAACAGTTTTTCCAAAAACAAACCCGGAGCCATTTATGAATATTCCAATATAGCAACCACACTTGCCGCTTATATCGTCGAACTGGCAACCGGTGAAGGTTTCGATTCGTTTACGACCCGACATATTCTAAAGCCCTTACAAATGAATGAATCGGGATGGAAATTTGACGCTGTGGATTTTTCAAAATACTCCCGGCTTTACGAAAATCCCAAAACACTGCTTCCCTATTATGCAATGATTTCGTATCCGGACGGTAATTTTATTACTTCTATAAATGATTTGAGTAAATATTTAACTGAATTAATAAAAGGCTTTGATAATAAAGGAACTATATTAAACAAAAACAGTTATTCCGAATTATTCAGAGGCCAATTAAGTGCCCGGAACTTTACCGAACGGAATACACAGAATCCTTATAGCGAATCCTATAATGTGGGCATATTAATGGGAATCAGCCATACCGGAAACATCGGACATACCGGTGGTGATCCAGGGGTTGCTTCCATGTTGTTTTTTAATCCCAAAACCAAAATCGGCCGGATCATCATCACCAATACCAGCATAACCGACAAACCCGGAAGCGATATGTTTTACCGTATCTGGGATAAACTGGAAGCCCGTCAAAATAGTTTTATTGAGTAATCATACAACCAACCTGACACCATTCAATACCCTGAAAAAAGATATCGCAATTTAAACATCCGTTTCCTCCCGAACCGGAATTTTGCAATCTGATTACCCCGTTTTCCAAAAATATTCCCGGGGTAATTTTTTTAGCTGTTGATAAGTCCGCCATAATACCAAAAATAAACTTCCCCGGCATTGTTTATAACCTCCGTTTTGGTTTTCGGTTTCCCCCTAACCTGTTCGGTTTATCCGTTAAAATTGCTGTTGATAATTTCTTATCCGGCTGCCATTTTCTGCTGTTGATAAAACGGTTACTTTTTCAGGAATCTATGTTGAACTAAATATATTGATGTTGTAATTTTGATAACCCCTAAAAACACATCCTTTTGTTTATCCCAGACAAAATAGTGTTTTTCCCTTTCTATAGGTTAAATTTTAAATTCAATATATTATGTCAATATTCGATAGCAGAATTAACTATAAACCATTTGAGTACCCCGAAGTACTTAAATTCACAGAAGCCATAAACAAATCGTACTGGGTGCACAGTGAAGTCGATTTCACCGCTGATACACAGGACTTTCACTCGCATTTGAGCCATGCAGAAAAAACCGCCATCAAGCATAGTTTGCTGGCAATTGCACAGATTGAAGTAGCCGTAAAAAGCTTCTGGGGTAATATCTATGAGCATTTTCCAAAACCGGAATTCAACGGACTGGGCAGTACTTTTGCCGAATGTGAATTCAGGCATTCCGAAGCCTATTCCCGACTGTTGGAAGTATTGGGTTACAACGACGAATTTGAAAAACTGTTGACCATTCCGGTAATCATGCAGCGTGTCAACTATCTTTCAAAAGTGCTGAAAGATACCCGTTCGCAGGACAATCAGAAATATGTGGTTTCGCTGATCCTGTTCAGTATACTAATTGAAAACGTATCGCTTTTCAGCCAGTTTGCCATTATACTGTCTTTTACCCGTTTTAAAGGCTATATGAAAAATGTGAGCAACATTATTGCCTGGACTTCTGTGGACGAGCAGGTACATGCCAATGCCGGAATCTATATTGTTAATAAGATCCGCGAAGAGCATCCGGAATATTTTGATGCCGAAACCATTGCGCTGATCCGTGAAAGTGTTAAAGATTCTATTGGAGTGGAATCGGATATCCTGGACTGGATCTTTGAAAGCGGTGAGCTTGAAATCATCAAAAAGAATGACCTGGTTAATTTTATGAAATTCCGTATCGACGAAAGTCTTTCCCAGATTGGCATTGAAAAAGTGTTTCATGTCAGCCAGGAAGAATATCAGGTAATGGCCTGGTTTGAAGAAGAAGTGTTTGCCAACAGTCTTGATGATTTCTTTGCAAAACGTCCGGTAGAGTACACAAAACACGATAAAAGTATTACGGCAAACGACCTGTTTTAATTTTTTTTACCCATAATCCTATCATAATGCAAGATATTTCAAATAAGAATACGGAACCTTTTTCTGACAACAATCCCTTTCCAAAACTATGGTGGAAAAATTCCGAAAGTGAACAAATATTAAACAGAGGTTACCTGCTAAAGGGCGAAACGGTTGAAGGTGCTATCGACCGGATTTGCAGTGCTGCTGCCCGCAGATTGTACCGCCCGGAACTAAAAGAATCTTTCCAGGAAATGATTGAGCGCGGCTGGATGAGTATCAGTTCTCCGGTCTGGGCCAATATGGGTACCGAAAGAGGGTTGCCTATTTCCTGTTTTAACGTTCATATTCCGGACCATATTGAAGGGATTACCCACAAACTGGGTGAAGTGATCATGCAAACAAAAATCGGAGGCGGTACTTCCGGTTATTTCGGAGAGCTGAGAGAAAGAGGCAGCGCCGTAACCGATAACGGGAAAAGCAGCGGTTCGGTTAGCTTTATGAAGTTATTCGATACGGCTATGGATACGATTTCACAGGGTGGCGTGCGCCGTGGTGCATTTGCCGCTTACCTTGACATTGACCATCCGGATATCGAAGAGTTCCTTAAGATTAAAAGCATCGGAAACCCTATTCAAAACCTGTTTACCGGTGTGTGCGTTCCGGATTACTGGATGCAGGAAATGATTGACGGCGATACCGAAAAACGCCATATCTGGGCAAAAGTACTGGAAAGCCGCCAACAGAAAGGATTGCCTTATATTTTCTTTTCGGATAATGTCAATAAAAATAAACCACAGGTTTATAAAGACAATAACCTGCGCATTAATTCGAGTAATTTATGCAGTGAGATCATGCTGCCGTCTTCAAAAGACGAATCGTTTATCTGCTGCCTGTCTTCTATGAATCTTGAGCTTTATGAAGAATGGAAAGACACCGAAGCCGTTAAACTGGCTATCTTTTTCCTGGATGCCGTATTGCAGGAGTTCATCGAAAAAACAGAAGACAATTATTATTTAACAGCAGCCAACCGCTTTGCAAAAAGACACCGTGCTTTAGGACTGGGCGTTTTGGGCTGGCATTCTTACCTGCAGAAAAACATGATTCCGTTTGAAGGTATGGAAGCTAAAATGAAAACTACGGAGATCTTTAAACATATCAGTGAAAAAGCCGACAAAGCCACACAGGAACTGGCACGCATTTACGGTGAGCCGGAATTGCTGAAAGGCTACGGCAGACGGAACACCACAACGCTGGCAATTGCACCTACCACCTCTTCATCGGCAATTTTAGGACAAACGTCACCCGGAATTGAACCGTTCAGCAGTAATTATTATAAAGCCGGACTTTCCAAAGGGAATTTTATGCGTAAAAACAAATACCTGAGAAAGTTACTGGAAGAAAAAGGGCTGGACAACGAAGAGATCTGGAGAGAGATCATGCTAAACGGCGGCAGTGTGCAACATATCGAACAGCTCACAGCAAACGAAAAAGCAGTCTTTAAAACGTTTAAAGAGATCAGTCAGCTGGAAATCATACAACAGGCGGCCATCCGTCAGAAATTTGTAGATCAGGCACAGAGTTTAAACCTGAATATCCCTTCCGACTTACCGATTAAAGATGTAAACAGTCTTTTAATTGAAGCCTGGAAGCTGGGAATTAAAACCCTGTATTACCAACGCAGTCAAAGTGTTTCCAAAGAGTTTATCACCAATCTGGTAAGCTGCAGCAGCTGTGAATCATAGCAGGATGCAATAAAAACGCCCTTTAAATAAACTATAATCATTTTTTTAACAAAAAAAGAAATAAATAAACACAAAAATAACCTGATTCGTTTGCATAATTAACCAAAACACTTTAAATTTAACTTCATATTCCTGAGAATTTCTTTGCTCCAAACAAAAATTAATTAGGCTTATGAATACGTACCAGCACATTACCGAACTAAAAGCCCCACTAAAAGTACTGAATACCGATGAACAAATAAAACTGGATGGTTGCAAAACCACACTGTCCTTTAAAAAGGGTGACCGGATTTATGAAGAAGGCGCGCTAATAAACGGCGTGTATTGTATTGACAAAGGTGTTTGCAAACTGACCAAAAAAGAACAGATCATACGACTGGCAGGCAGTGGCGATATTTTGGGTTTACAATCCATTATCGCCAAAGTCCCGGTCAATACCAGTACCTATGCATTGGAAACCATGCAGGTCAATTTTATACCTTCCCCGCTCATTATCGAGTTATTGGAACAAAACAAATTGTTCTCTTTAAATGCTTTAAATATAATCTGTAAAGAGTTTCAGGATGCCAGCAACCTGCTGGTCAATATGGCTCAGAAAAATGTCAGGCAGCGGCTTGCCTGTACATTACTCAACTTTAAAGATACTTTCGGGACTGATGAAGATGCCGCTATCAATATTAATTTATCCCGCGAAGAACTGGCATCTATTATTGGTACAGCTCCGGAAAACTGCATCCGTCTTCTTTCCGAATTCACAAAAGAGAATATAATCCAGCTGTACGGAAAAAAGATCATCATCAAAAATCCCACCGCCCTCCTTAAGATTTCGAAATAAATGGCTGAGAAGCCTATTTTAGTAGTAAAAGCTAACATTTATCATGTTTTATTTTAGCTATTTAGCATTATTTTGTCTAATTCTAAAAAAGCAGGCACATTATACATTCCCCTAAAAACACTAAAGATGCAAATCGAACCCGATCTCTTATTTACCTGGGGAGCTATCGCTAAGGAGTTCCCGAAAAATACCGTTATTTTTTATGAAAATGATCCCGCACTGTACTTTTACCAGATCCTGGAAGGTACTGTTAAAATGGTATATATTAACGAAGACGGAAAAGAACTTACGGTCGGAATGTTCGAAAAAGGCCGGAGTTTCGGAGAACCGCCTTTGTTTATTGACCAGCCTTATCCGGCAGCGGCAATTGCCCATACCGATACTATCATACTGAAACTTTCAAAAGAGAAATTTTTTGAGATGCTGAAAGAGCACAATGAAATTTTATCCAAAGTGCTGCAGCTGTTTGCGACCCGTATTTACAACAAGGTGGTTTTTTCTAAAAACATCATTAATCAGAAGCCGGAACACAGGATCCGTACCTTTCTGGACAATTTTAAGAAGCAATGCAGCCATCCGACCGAAAAGATCCTGATTCCTTATACCCGTAAGGAAATTGCCGATTTTACAGGATTAAGGGTTGAAACCGTGATCCGTACCGTATCTCAGATGAGTAAAAGAAAGAAAATTGAAATCAAAAATCATAAGTTATACTATTGATGCGGCAGGCAGTAGTAATGCCTGCACTATGATTACAGTCATACCGTATACGCTAAAAATTTTCTTCCTTTATACCATAAAAATAATTATTAATTCGTGTAATTTTTATGCCAAACTCAAAAGCGGAAACAAAGTATTTTGTTTCCGCTTTTTAATGTTAAAAGGTTATATGGTTACAATAAGGTTTTCTGCTGCATCATCAGGGAAATATTAACCGCCCTTTCTTTTATTTCATTGGCTTTCTTACCGCTGAAAAGTTCATCTACAGTTGCGGTAAACAGTTTATTCCAATGCTTAAAATGCTTCACTGTCAGCGGACTTTTATGGTGTAATTCGCGGTGCTTTACCATCGGGTTTCCTTCAAAATTTCCGGTATAAAACAAGATGTTTTCCCAGAAGTCATACATTTTAGGAAGGTGTTTTTTCCAGTTTACCCGGGCGACTTCCGTGAACAGATAGCCTATTTCGGAATCCGTTTTCACCTTTTCATAAAAAACGTTTACCAAAAGAATAATATCTTCCCGGTTCTGAATATCTTTTTTCATAAATCATACCTTTAAATTAATATGCTGACAATTTTTTTGGGTGATTCCGGAAACAAAACAGTAATCACAAATCTTTATTCTTAAACTTTCTTAAAGAGAAATAAAACGGCAGTATCGCCCACAAACACAATAACAGCAGGGCAATCAGCAATCCCCAGAACGTTCCGAATGAGTCTTTAAAAACAGCTCCGGTATAGCCCATCATGGCCGACACGTCCAATTGCAATAAAAGCTGTATTCTCGCAAGATCAATCGGGCTTAAGGCCGTAAGCCCTACCATCATTTTTTCGATAGGATATTCGGATAGCTGAAAGAGCAAAAACAATATTATCCCATCGAATAACAGAGCAAAAAACAGCCAGGTCATAATGGATATTCCAATTCCTTTGGCTTTATCACGGGTAGCAATCGAGCATAAAAAAGCCAGCGACACAAAGACTAATGTAATCAGGCAGCCCACTACGATCATCATCATCCCGACCCGGTTTGCCGAGTAACACAAAAGCGGTATACCCGACCCTATCAAAAATGCAATGACCAAACTTAATGAAAGTCCTTTAAAAAGGCTGATCCATATCTTTTTTCTTTTGACCGGCTGACTTAACAACAGTTCAATAAATTCGGAGCTGTTGTAAATATAAATTGTCGTAAAAAGTATCGACACCAGCGGTACGGTCAACAAAATGATATTCAGTATCGTGAGCAGTCCTTTTGCCGTATTGTCTTCCATCGTAAAGGCACCCCATGACAGTACGGACAGTATCAGGGTGTAGACAATAACAATCTTATTTTTTAAGATGTCCGAAAGAATTATTCTTACTATGCTGTTCATTGCCGGTTATTTTTTAAAATGTATGCAATTCCTTTAGATATTTTCTGCTGTTGTGTTTCCTCCCGCAGCGTTTCCACCGATTTATGAAAATGGACTTTTCCTTCCTGCATAAAGACAATCTCGGTTATAAGATCGTCCAGCTCACTCAGTAAATGTGAGGTAATTAACACCAGCTTCCCGTTTTCTTTTTCCTTGATGATCTTATCCCTCAGAATTTCGGAAGCCAACGGATCCAGTCCGGCTGTAGGCTCGTCCAGTATCAGCACTTTGGAGTTAAACAGAAAAGCCAGTGTTGCACTTACTTTCTGAATGGTTCCTCCGGACAGGGTTCCCATTTTTTTCTCCGAGAGCTTATCGATCTGAAAGGCATAAAACAAATCCAGATCCAGCGGCTGTGTACTATTGCGGATCTTTTTTATCATGTCTATTATCTGTCCGATTGTCATGTTATCCGGATAGCGCCCGATTTGCGGCATATAGCCGATATTTTCCCTGTAACGGAATTCTTTAATAATGTTTTCGCCTTCAAATGTTATGGTGCCCGTGTCGGGAATCACCATACCCAGAATGCTTTTAATCAGTGTTGTTTTCCCACAGCCGTTTGGTCCGATAAGGGCAATGCACTCACCGCTGTTGCAGGACAGGGAAACGTCCCGGAGTACCTGCAGCTTTCCAAACGATTTGTTTATGTTTTTAATTGTTATCATATCGGTAGCGCCCGCATCAGGGGCTTATTATCTACAAAATTATCGGGGGTAATACTGGGCAGGACCTTTTCCGATTTGTCCAGTAAAGTGATGATGAAGCTTCTAAAGAGCAACATCGTGGCCGGATTGCTTTCCGTAAGCACGGCAAACAGGCTTAACGGATGATACGGCACATCGCCGAAACTGTCTTTATCCAGATCATATCCCTGGTATTTATCCCAATAATTTCCATTGAACTTGTTGAGTACCAAACTTCCGTTTGTCCCTATATCGAAGGTATTGCCTAAAAAATTATTGTGCAGGATTTCGTTGTCCATACAGCTGGCCTGGATTTTCATGCCCCAGCCGTTAGCTTTAAACACATTTTTTTCCACCTTTATCCGGGTTGTTCCTTCCATATAAATTCCGGAAGTATTTTTAACAAAGTGGTTCCCGTAAATATAACTATCGGATATCTCTTTCAGCAGTAGTCCGTAGGCGGCTTCACCCCAGTTTTCATCAAATACATTATTAATCATCCGGACATTTCGGGTAAACATGACCGCAACACCGGCGCCGTTATCCCGGAAAACATTGGTAATATAGGAATCATTATCCGAGAACATAAAATGCAGTCCGTAACGGATATTTCTGGCAGCGATATTCCGCCAGATAATTGAATTATAAACAAATTCAAAATAAATACCGTCCCGGTGTCCGGTTACTTCATTGGCAATGATTTGTAAATCCTCGCTTTTCCAGCAGTGTATGCCGTTACCGATTTGCTGTTCTTCGGTAGCCGAAGCTTTTATTTTATTATGGGTGATTATGCAGTTTTTTCCATTTTGAATATAAATCCCGAAAAAATTATTTTCGAGGATATTATGCTGAATGCGTACGTGATCTTTATTATATACCTTGATTCCGCAGGGATCCTGTAAGGCTGCATGCCCGGAATTGATTACCCGGAAACCGTCAACAACAACACTATCGGATTTAACGGAAACAACTTCATACTTTCGCTGACCGTCTAAAACCGGATATTCTTTACCTAAAAAGACCAGTTTTTTAGCAATCACGATAGTACCTTCCCTGTATATTCCCTTATGAACCAGAATTGTATCGCCGGAGCGGGCTAACTGTATCGCTTCTTTGATGGACTTCACCGGTTTATCCTTTCCTACTTCTATCTTTTTCTGTGCCGACAAAGACATGGTAGCAAAAAACATCAGGCCATATACTATTATTTTTTTCATTCTTTTAAAATTGAGTCCCAGTTAATCGTTTCGGCCGCTAAGCCGTCATTTGCTTTTTCCGTCTGTTCAGCAGTTGTAAATGCTGCTGTGTTGCCATGCATCGGGCTTGTAATGGCGCCGCCTTTTAAATACACTGCTGTTTCTGCCGGAATGAGCACATTCTCTTTGTTATAATCGTGTACATAATAGGCTTTCACAGCGGTGGTATGGTTTTCTTTACAATAGTTCCGCATACAGGCGATATCGTCAAACTTATAGGCTCTCCCCTTTTGAGTGATGAGCTCCGCTCCGAATTTTCCATCGGAAATGGTCATCCTGCAGAAATCGCACTGGTCAGCATTTAAGGCTATCGGAACTTCTTTACCGTTAGAACAGGAAGCCAAGAACAGCAGCAACAGCGGCAAAATACCGTTGATGGTTTTGGTTCTTTTTAGTTTGTTTACAGCGCCTGTTTCTATCAGAAATAATGCAAACAGCAGTATTCCTGATACAATCAGCAGCCATCCTCCTGTGTCCGGTATGGAATAAGCCCCGAAATTGAGTAATTGTTTATAGCCCAGTAAAGGCGGCTGATAGGCCATTCCGGGTACTTTTATCGCCGCATTAGGGTCTAAATTGTGTCCGTAATCATAATTCCATTTGTAAAAATCAATCGCCGAAAGGGTTCCGAATAATAGAAAGGCTCCAAACAGGATAATAACACCTTTTTTTCTTTTTATAAAACAGACCAGCAGCGAACAGATTGCCAGAGAGGCAATAATATAAGGCAATACGGTAAATTCTATAAAATTATCGGTATGCAGGGTTTTCATTCCAATATAGTGGTTTAATCCATTGATAATATCTACGTCCCCTGCAATTTTATGGGCATAGAGTTGTAATACCAATCCCTCCGGATATTGTGGTGCACTCAGTTCTATCCGCCATATCGGAAAGAAAATCGTAAGTAGTAAAAGTAAACTTACCAGTACCAGTATCCCTTTGGAAAACACTGAAATCGAGTCTTTTTTCATCTTAATATTTTAAAGAAAAGGGAGTAAAATGATACTCCCTTTCCGGTTATTTTTTACTGTACGGGAGCGGATGTTTTTTTATCCAGCTTGTATGAAATAGGCACCTTGCTGTTTGCCGGTGACACTCTCAGGTAACCTGACATTTCCTGGTGCAGCGCACTACAAAAATCGGTACAATAGAACGGGAATATTCCCACTCTTTTCGGCAGCCATTTCAACGTGATCGTTTCACCCGGCATGATCAGCGTTTCCGCATTATCGGCTCCTTTAATGGCAAATCCGTGCGGTACGTCCCAATCCTGTTCCAGGTTCGTCACGTGGAAGTAAACCTCATCGCCAACTTTAACGCCTTCAATGTTATCCGGTGCAAGGTGGGAACGAATGGCGGTCATATACACATGGACTTTATTTCCTTCGCGGACAACTCTTGTATCTTTTTCATTTTTCACCGCATACGGGTGGTTGTTTTCTTCAATTTTGTAGAATTTCAATTGTCCGTTATTACGAATCAGATCGGCCGGAGCTGCCTGTGCATAGTGTGGTTCCCCAATGGTCGGGTAATCCAGTATTAACTGCATTTTATCGCCGCTGATGTCATATAGCTGCGCACTTTGGGCAAGCTCAGGTCCTGTTGGCAAATACCTGTCTTTTGTGATTTTGTTATAGGCAACCAGGTATTTTCCAAAAGGTTTTTTACTGTCACCACCCGGAATCATAAGGTGTCCTACAGAATAATAGGTTGGAACCCTGTCCAGAACTTTAAGTGTTTTGATGTCCCATTTTACCACTTCTGAAGAAACAAACATCGTGGTATAAGCATTTCCTTTACCGTCAAATTCGGTATGTAACGGGCCTAACCCCGGTTTTTGAACTTCACCATGCAATGCCGATTCGTATTTCACTACCGGAATGCCGCCATATTCTCCTTCATAATCTTTTTTAGCAATGGCATTCTGTAATTTATCAAAACTAAACACCGGAATCAATGCGGCCAGCTTTCCACTACCAATGATGTATTCTCCGGTGGGATCAACATCACAACCGTGAGGCGATTTAGGACAAGGGATCATATAACAGATATCTTTAAATTCTGCCGCATCTAAAACCAGAACCTCATCTTTCATAACAGATTTGGAGGAATGTGTTTTTTCATCCCAGGTATTGTGAGCATATTTCACCTTTTGTTTTTTACCTTTTCCGGCTTTAATATACTCTTCCGCTTTTTTCCAGTTCACCGCCATAATAAAATCCTTATCATTTTTTGAGGCGTTAACTTCCAGCAGCGTATTGGCCTGCTCGGTATTATAGCAGGAGAAGAAAAACCATCCATGGGATTTGCCTTTACCGGCATGGCTCAAATCGAAATTTACTCCGGGTGTGGCGATCTGGAATGCCAGATTCATTTCTCCGTTGTTTTTATCGACACTAACAAAGCTGATGTGTCCTTTAAAATTCTGTTTATAGGTATCAATAGACACGTCACCGTCTGTATAATCCGGCGGCACACTAAAACGGGTTCCGGCCACTACATATTCGGTATTCTCGGTAATAAACGGCGAAGAGTGATTTCCGGCACTGTTTGGCAATTCAATAATCTCAGCCGTTTTAAACGTTTTAAGGTCCACACGGGCAATTCTCGGAGTGTTATTGGCATTTCCAAATACCCAGCGTCCGTCAATTTCCCCATTGGTCTGCGACATTTCCACGTGGTGCAAATCATCCCAGGGAACAAATCCGTGTGAAGTATTCAGCATCGGTTTTGTTTCTTCACTGTACCCCCATCCTTTTTCAGGGTCCACCGAAAATACCGGAATCACTTTAAAAAGTCTTCCGGACGGTAATCCGTAAACACTTAGCTGTCCGCTAAATCCTCCGGAAACAAAATTGTAAAACTCATCATACTTTCCTGGCGGAACATACGCTTTCTGAGCAATATCCCCGGTTAGTGCATCCGTTGAGTTTTTGGGCTTACAGGAGCCCAAAAGCGACAACATAATGACAACTAGTGTCGTTTGTATTAATCTGTTTTTCATGATAGTAAAAAATTTAATTTAATATTTTTATTTAGCGGCATCATTCCTGCGCATAAATTCCAGGATCTGCCGTGCTTCATCGTCTGTAACTGCCTGGTTGGGCATGCGTACCAGACAAATTTCCAATTGTGCCTGTAGTTCCGGATCTTTATCGATCATCGGGTCCGGGTTGGTAATAAAATTCATGATCCATTCCGGAGCTCTTCGCTCTGTAACGCCTTTCCATCCGGGACCAACTAATTTTTCATCGGAAGTTTTATGACAGGACAAACATTTTACACCGACCACTTTATCTCCCTGGTCTGCCAGGGAAGCGTCGATACCTGCTCCTATTTCTACATTTTTGAATTTTCCTTCTCCCCTTTTGGCATCATAGGCGGAAGGATCGGATGCTTGCTCCGTTACCGTTTGTTTAGAGAAATCGTCTGTTGTTTTACCTTTCTCTTTTCCACAGGAGAGTAATAGGAAACATCCGGATAGCAATAAAAAAAATCTGTTCATAAGTAGTATATTTTGTTCATTTTATGATACAAAATTCCTCAACTTATACTCTTTATTGTATGATTACAGTCATACTTTACCAGAAAAACACATACTAATTTTGTACTTATTTACAACACATTAGCCTTGCTTTTCAATCCTCTGGTAATGAAATTTTCTATTTACATCATCATCTTTCTCCTTATATTCAAACCTGCCTTGCCGGTTCTGAATTATATGCTCAATCGGGAGGCTATTGTAAAAGAATATTGCCAGAATATCCAAAAACCGGAACTTAACTGTAATGGAAAATGTCATCTAAAAGCCGAACTGGCCAAAGCTTCGGCAGACAATACTCCCTATTCGGCAGAGAAAAAAATCCATACCGAAGAAACGGTCTTGTTTTTCACCGATATTCCACTGTTTACTCCGGCAAAACAATTCTGGTATGTCCTTAGGAATAAGGCGGTGTATTATTCCAATTTATATGCGCTGCTAAATACTACCGCAGTATTCCACCCTCCTGTTTTCTAAATACTTTTTTTCGAATTGTTGTTATTTTTTTTGGTTATACAACCGAAGAAGATACTTATACCTAATTTTTAAAAATACTTTTATGAAAACTTTTCAATATATATACCTGTTTTTCAGCCTTATTCTTCTGGCTTCCTGTTCTACAGACAATACCGATACCACAGTAACCCCGGTAAACGAAACGGCCGGACTGATCCGCATTAAAGAACTGTCGAATGAAAACCATACCATAGAACTGTACTCCGATACCGGCATCCTGAAACAGGGCTACAATGCCATTTCCCTGAGAATAAAAGACAAAACAACCGGCCAGTACCAAACCGAAGCAGCTGTTAGCTGGACACCGGTAATGCACATGACCACAATGGAACATTCCTGTCCGAAATCGCCGGTAACAAAAGCTGCCGGTACCCAATCCTTATATACCGGGGAAATCGTCTTCCAGATGGCGCAGAACGACACGGAATCCTGGACACTCACCATTGATTATACCCTTAACGGTACCAGCTACTCTGCTACAGATACTATTGCGGTATTCCCTTCCGAAAAACGAACGGTAAGCTCTTTTACCGGGACAGACGGGACACGCTATATTGTTGCCTATATAGCACCCAAAAATCCGGCAGTGGCACTGAATGATATGACGGTAGGCGTTTTCCGAATGGAAAACATGATGAGCTTCCCTATTGTTGATAACTACAAAATAAAGATCGATCCCCGAATGCCGGGTATGGGCAATCACGGATCGCCCTACAATACCGATCTAACGCAAACCACACCCGGAAAACTGTATCACGGTAAGCTTTCACTAACCATGACCGGCTACTGGAAAATCAACTTACAGCTGCTCAATGCTTCCGGTCAGGTTTTAAAAGGGGAACCGGTTACAACAGACAATCCCCAGAGCAGTCTCTTTTTTGAAATTGAATTTTAGTTTTTCATTGCAGCAGGCTTCCTCTTGGGTATGGCCTGCTGCTTAAAATTCATTCCTTATGAAAATTATCCTCACGCTATTTGCTGTTGTCTTTTCAGCGGGCTGTTTTGCGCAGCACAGTCAGACAGACAGCATAACACCGGTATATATTAACGAGGTTATTATTATCGGTAAAAAAACACCTTTATATCAGAAACAGCCCAAATCATTAACCAGTACCGAAGATTACCTGTTACAGTCCTCAAAAGTAAACATGGTAAAAAGAGGTGCCTATGCCTGGGAACCATTTCTGAATAATATGGCTACGGAAAGAACCGTTATTACAATAGACGGTATGCGCATCTTTGGTGCCTGTACCGATAAAATGGACCCGGTTACCTCCTATGTTGAGGTTTCCAATCTTTCGGAAGCCAGTATAACTTCTGGACAGCTTGGAAGCTGCCACGGACCAACCATAGGCGGAGCAATCGATTTAAAAAGAGCCGACCGCTATAAAGGTTACCAGGGCTGGAATACGATGCTGCATACCGGCTATGAAACCAACAATAAGCATAAAATTGCCGGAATGAACACCGGCTATAAAGACAGCCTCTGGTATGTAAATGCCGATTTTATGCTGCGTGATGCCGGTAATTATAAAGCCGGTAATAATGTGGAAGTTCCTTTTTCACAGTTTACCAAATACAATCTCTCCGGTACTGCCGGCTATCAGTTTGCCAAAAGACAGCTGGTGGAAGGTTCGGTAATTTATGATAAGGCTGTCAATGTGGGCTATCCGGCTTTGCCGATGGATGTATCGCTGGCACAGGCAATCATCACTTCTTTACGTTACCGGTATACTCCCGTTTCGGATTATTTCTCCGAATGGGAAACCAAAGCCTATTTTAATTCGATTGTCCATAAAATGGACGATACCAAACGACCGGTAGTGCCGATACACATGGACATGCCGGGCTGGTCGGACACCTATGGTTTGTACTCTAAGTTAAAAGGGAAATTCAACCGACAGCAGTTTGCCGTTAACCTCAATGCCTATTATAACCGTTCGCTGGCAGAAATGACGATGTATCCGGCCAATCCGTCAGAGAATATCATGTTTATGTACACCTGGCCCGATATCCGTACGCAGTACACCGGACTATATTTAGAAGATAAAATTGCGGTAAACAGTCATTCCGATATTACAATAACAACCGGTATTGGCATACATACCAATAAAGTTGCCGATAAATCCGGGTTGCAGAGTCTTCAGATTTTTTATCCGGAAATGAACGAAACCAAAAGCCGGATTTTAAAAAGTTTTGCTGTAAACTACCAGCACCGTATGACTAAAATAGAATATGGTTTAGGATTAGGCTATGGCGAAAGAGCGCCGTCTGTTTCGGAAGCTTACGGGTTTTATTTATACAACAGTAATGATTTTTATGATTATATCGGGAATCCCGGTTTAAAGAATGAAAGATCATTTGAAGCCAATGGTCATATCCGTTATCAGAATAAAAACCTGAGCGGAAAACTGAGCAGTACGTTTTTCTATATTAAAGATTATTATATCGGGGAAATCAATCCGGCCATACTCCCCATGACCATCGGGGCAAAAGGCATCAAGATCTATAATGCGCTGGAACATGCCCTGATCTTTAATACCGATTTGGAACTGGAATATACCTTCACCACATCTCTAAAATGGAAAAATCAGCTGGCATACAGCTATGGACAGGATGCTTCAAACCGGAATCTTCCGTTTATCAGTCCTTTGCGTTATAAAAGCAGCTTTCTTTTTACCCGGGGTGATTTCAATCTAAACCTTATTGCTTCCGGTAATGTTGCCCATACAAATTTTGCGGCATTCTATGGTGAAGCAACCACACCGGACTATTGCATTTTTACCGTTAATTCCGGGCAGTCATTCCGTTTGGGCAGTACTAAAATCAACCTGCAGGCTGGAGTTGAAAACATCCTGGACAAATATTACACAACTTATTCCGACTGGAACGGGATTCCGCGTTTGGGAAGGAACTTTTTTATAAATGCTTCTTATTCATTTTAGTACACGCCAATAGTTTCTTTTTATTATTAATGCCGATTATGACTAAAATCATGTTTTTAAAAAAATAATGCTGTTAGCTTGCGTCCCGATGCGATCCGGCAAACGGATTATTCTATGCCTTAAAATGACGAACCTATGTTAAGTGATTCTCAAAAAACAATACTGTTTGGCTTACTGTTTTTCTCTTTTATATTTTACTCCTTCCGGCTGTATGACAACCGGCATACGCAATCCGGCAGCAACAATGTACTGGCAGATAACGGCAAAAAAATATGGCAGCAGAAAAACTGCATTGCCTGCCACCAGATTTACCAGCTGGGCGGCTACCTGGGGCCGGATTTGACCAATACCTATTCTGTAAAAGGTCCGGAATATATCGAAGCCTTCTTGAGAAGCGGTACTGTGGTCATGCCCGATTTTAAATTGAACCGGACAGAAATAACAGCATTAATTGCCTATTTAAAGCAAATTGATGCCAGCGGTTCCTCCGACCCAAGAACCTTTACGATTAAAAATAACGGAATGATTGAACAAGATGAATAGTAGTAAAAAATTTCTAATTGCGGGATTATTCCTTTTAGTGGCAGGACTGTTGTTTGGTATTACCGGAACCCTGCAATATTGTATACCCGGTTTTTTAAAAGCCGGTCTTTCCTTCGAAAAAATACGGCCTTTGCATGTTTCTTCCGTGCTGTTCTGGATTATTTTAAGCGCTGTGGGCAGTGTTATCAATTATCTCCAGGAACATTCCGGACGGGAAATACGCTTTCCGGTACTGGTAAAAATTCAATTCTGGATTTTTGTGCTAACCATACCGGTCATACTGTGCTCCTACCTGTTCGGCTATTTTGGCGGCAGGGAATATTGGGAATTCCACCCGGTGCTGGCAATACCGATAGTAACAGGATGGCTGCTCTTCCTGATTCACTTTTTCAGTACGCTGAAATCACTGAAACAACAACCGGTATATGTCTGGATGTGGTGCACCGGAATTGTATTCTTCCTGTTTACCTTCCTGGAATCCTATTTGTGGCTTATTCCGTATTTCCGGAATAACATCATAACGGATATGACCCTGCAATGGAAATCCTACGGATCGATGGTAGGCTCCTGGAACATGCTCATTTACGGCTGCAGCATTTACCTGATGGATAAAATCAGCGGACATCAGCAGTACAGCTTTTCCAAAACGGCATTCCTGCTGTACTTTTTAGGACTATTCAATTTAATGTTCAACTGGGGGCACCATATCTATTCGCTGCCTACCCATTCCTATATCAAATACATCAGTTATGCCGTGAGCATGACCGAATTGCTGATTTTAGGCCGTATCATCTATAACTGGAAAGCCACTTTGAGCACTGCCAAAAAACACATCCATTATTTATCCTACCGCTTTCTGTTAGCTGCTGACGTCTGGGTCTTCCTGATGCTGGCACAGGCGATACTCATATCCGTTCCAGCTATAAACCTGTACACACACGGTACCCACATCACGGTTGCCCATACTATGGGAGCGACAATCGGTATCAATACCATGCTGTTATTCTCCTTTGTATATGATATTTTCGGGACAAAAAAAGGAACTATCCATTCCAAAAAACTGTTCGATTACGGTTATATGATGGCCAACATTTCGCTTTTTATTTTCTGTCTGTCCTTAATCATAGCGGGCATACTTCGCTCCAAATGGCAGATGAATCCCGATCAGCCTGCTTTTAGTACTATGATGCAACAGCTCAGTCCGTTTTATATCCTTTTTTGCGTTTCCGGAATTACGCTGGCAGCAGGATTCTTCCTGATACTGTATCATTTAATCCGGAATACCGGAAATAACGCTAAAAATCAGCTTTTTTAAAAAATAAAATGCGCTTAATGACTTTTATCAGGTTTTAAAACAAATACATTTAAAATCTTTGCTCCTTTTTAAAACCAATATATTTATATGACTTCAAACCAACTCCACACTTTTCATATTCCGGTTATGGGGCTCGCCTATACTATTGACAGCCCGATAAAAGTAGCAAAATATGGAATCGCATCGGTTATATCCGTGATGGATGATGACCTGATTGAAAGGATGAATGCCTTTTACAGTGCGAAATTCAACTTTCCGTACCAGGAAATCACCCAAAAAATGTTCGATTTTCGTGCCCACCGCATTACTTCCTACTTAAACCTGGTTGATAAAATTGTTAAACAAAAACTGGAACAACTCAAATCGGAACTTCTCGAAAGTAAAGTCGTAATGGACGAATATATCGCGATGCTTCCGGACAGTTCCAAAATAAAAAAGGAACTACAGGAACTGCTTAAAAACGGCAGTGTCCTTAAAGAACAGCTGAAAAGTTTTATTGATAAAAAACTGAAAGCCGGCGCTATTGATGTCAACATCATGACCAAAGTGGATAAGGATAACTTTGTCCGAAACAAACAGCTGCCAATAGAGTTTAACGATGCCCATGCGGCCTTACGCGGATTTGCCAACAGTGAACTCGAATCGTCTGTTGTGCTTTCTGCAGGAATGAACCCGAGGCTGTATAGCTATTTTGAACAGTTTGCAGACTTTTATCCCAACAAGCATCAGGTTATCAAAAAGAAAATCATCCTTAAAGTAAGCGATTTCCGTTCGGCAATGATACAAGGCAGTTTCCTGGCTAAAAAAGGCTTATGGGTTTCGGAATACCGCATCGAATCCGGTTTAAACTGCGGCGGACATGCCTTTGCGACCGACGGTTATCTTCTGGGTGCCATCCTCGAAGAGTTTAAAACCAAGAAAGCAGAACTCATACAGGCCACCCACGAATTGTTAAGCAAGGCTTTATTGCAAAAAGGGAAGAACGTACCGGAACAACCGCTGGAACTACGCATCACGGTTCAGGGCGGCGTTGGAACAGGTGAAGAACATCAGTTTTTACTGGATCATTATAATGTAGATTCTGTGGGCTGGGGTTCTCCGTTTTTATTGGTTCCCGAAGCAACTACTGTTGATGCTGCAACCCGCGAACTGCTCAGCAAGGCTACAGAAGCCGATTTGTTCCTCAGTAACATATCGCCTTTGGGCGTTCCTTTCAACAGCATAAAAGGAACTACCAATGACGCCTTTCGCGAAAGCCGTATTCTGAAAGGAAAAGCCGGAAGTGCCTGTCCTAAAAAATACCTGGTTTTAAACAAAGAATATTCCGAACAGGGATTGTGCACGGCATCCAAAAAATACCAGGAATTCAAATTAAACGAACTGGAACGGCAAAAAGAAGAACTTTCCCGGGAAGCTTACCATACCCGTTTTACCGAAATAACGGAAAAATCATGCCTTTGCGTGGGATTATCAAATGCCGCTTTGCTTGACAATAAAATGGATGTAAAAGGCGAACCACAGGGCGTTATCATCTGTCCGGGACCGAATATGGCCTATTTTTCCGGTGATGTATCACTTTTCAGAATGGTACAGCACATTTACGGAAAGGACAACATACTCCCGCCAAATCAGGAAAGACCGCATTTCTTTATTAAAGAACTGCGAATGTATATTGACTATTTTAAAAAAGAAACCAGTACCCTGCTCCGCAACACGCTGAACACTAAAAATAACAAACTGGATAAATTCCACCAGAACCTGATGGAAGGCATACGCTATTATCAGGATCTGTTTACAAACCAGGAACATTACTTTATGGCTGACAAAAACAATATATTACATGAATTAGCCGCCATTGAAGCCGAAATAACAACATATAGCCATTAATTGCTCTTTATAAAAAGGCTGTCCGTAATACGTGACAGCCTTTTTGATTTCAGATTTTTTTCTATTGCCCTTTGCCTTTTTGCCCATTGCCTTTTACTTCCCCCTTTTGCTCATTGCCCTTTGCCCTTTACTTCCCCCCGATAATTTCCGGTTATATGATTATAATCATAAAATGAAGGTATACAATCATAATACCTTTACCATACACTAAAGTTAAAACCTTAAGAATCTTATTATATGATACGGGAAATTTTGACGCTTGAAGACATCCGGTTATTAGTAGATACTTTTTACGACAGAATCCGCAGCGATGCAATGCTGGGCAGCATATTCAATACCGTTATCGGGAACAACTGGGACCAGCATCTGAAAAAAATGTACCGTTTCTGGCAGACCATCTTACTGGACGAACACACCTATTCCGGCAGCCCCTTTCCGGTACACCTCAAACTAGCACTAAACAAAGAACATTTCGAACAATGGGTCGCTGTTTTTACGGCAACCGTAGACAGTCTTTTTAAAGGTGAAAAAGCCATGGAAGCAAAATGGCGGGGAGAAAGAATGGCGGCGGTATTCAATGCCAAAATAGCACATCATCAAACTGAAAATCAAAACTTTAATCAATAACAATCAAAACAATTTATAATGAAAAGAACATTTAGTCTATCCGTTGTTGTAACAGCTGTACTTTTTTCACTTATCGCCTGTGGCGGAAAAGAAACCAAAGAGGCAAATACTGAAGAAGAAACCGTTACAGAAGAAACCGTTACCGAACCGGAAACAGCTGCTCCGGCAGCAGGAAATACACTGAATATAGAAAGTACCGATCAGATGCAGTATACCACCAATGAATTAAAGGCCACTGCCGGTACCATCACCCTTACTTTAAAACATAACGGAAAAATGGAAAAATCGGTAATGGGTCACAATCTGGTGATCTTAAAACCGGGTACCGATATTGCTGCTTTTGCACAAAAGGCTGCCGAAGCCAAAGCTACCGATTACATTCCTGAATCGGAAAAAGGCAGCATCATTGCCCATACCAAAGTTATTGGCGGCGGTGAAAGCGATACCATAGAATTTACAATAGCCGAAAAAGGAACCTATGACTTTATCTGTTCGTTCCCGGGGCATTATGCCGTGATGAAAGGGAAACTAATTGTCGAATAAGGCTCCGTGATAGTCATCCCGGATTAATCCAAGTTATTATATATCTAAAAAGAATATTGTGAATAAAGAAAAAAAACTATGGATCGGATTTGCACTTGTCATGAGTATCTCCTTTGCCATTTTAGGATATTATGGTTATGAAATATACCAAGAGTCACCTCCCATACCGGACAAGATAATTGCTGACGATACTACCGTCATATTTACAGGTCAGCAAATCAAAGACGGCCAGAATATATGGCAAAGTATGGGTGGTCAGGAGGTTGGTACGGTCTGGGGGCACGGTGCATACGTAGCTCCCGACTGGACCGCCGACTGGCTCCACAAAGAAGCGGAATTTATTTTAAATAAATATGCTCAGGCAGATTACCATAAAACATTTAATACCTTAAACGATGAACAGAAAGCCGCTTTAAAAATCCGGTTACAGGCCGATGTTCGTAAAAACACTTTTGACAAAAATACCGGTACAATTACCATTTCAGCAAACAGGGTCGCTGCCATTGCCCATCTGAGTGAATACTATAAGGGATTGTTTATGGATGATCCCGAATTTGATAAGCTCAGAGCAGATTATGCCATTCCAAAAATGGCAATCAGGGATCCGGAAAGAATGCATAAAATGACAGCATTTTTCTTTTGGGCTACCTGGGCTACCGTAACCGAAAGACCCAATGCCAAAGTGTCCTATACCCACAACTGGCCTTCGGAAGAATTAGTAGGCAATGTCGCCACCAAAGACCTGTTGGTCTGGTCCGGTGTGAGTATCATCCTGCTCCTTTTCTGTATCGGAATCCTGATTTTTTATCATGTTAAATCCGGAGAAACCGAAGAACTGGAAACCCCGGCGCAGGATCCTTTACTAAAACAGGGAATGACACCGTCTATGTACCGGATTAAAAAGTACTTCTGGATCGTCAGCCTGTTAATTGTCCTGCAGGTTGTAATGGGTGTTATTACCGCACATTATGGTGTTGAAGGCAACGGATTCTTTGGTATCCCGATCGATAAAATACTGCCTTATGCCGTTACCCGTACCTGGCATACACAGCTGGCAATTTTCTGGATTGCAACGGCCTGGCTGGCAACAGGACTTTATATTGCTCCTGCCGTTTCCGGTAAAGACCCAAAATTTCAGGTATTCGGAGTCAACTTCCTGTTTTATGCCCTGTTACTGATTGTACTGGGTTCGATGGCCGGGCAATGGATGGGGGTCATGCAGAAATTAAACCTGATCGATAACTTCTGGTTCGGACACCAGGGATACGAATATGTCGACCTGGGACGATTCTGGCAGGTATTCTTACTGGTCGGACTGTTTTTATGGCTGGCATTGATGATCCGGCCGTTATTACCGGTTTTAAAGAAAAAAACCGAAGAAAAGAATCTGATTATCATGTTCCTTATTTCCTGTACGGCCATTGCTTCATTTTATGCAGCCGGCTTAATGTGGGGAAGACAGACCAATCTGGCTATTGCCGAATACTGGCGTTGGTGGGTTGTACACTTATGGGTAGAAGGATTTTTTGAAGTTTTCGCAACCGTCGTAATCGCTTTCTTATTCGTAAGACTGGGCTTGCTAAAAACGAAAACGGCGACTTTAAACGTTCTTTTCTCAACCATCATTTTTATGACCGGCGGAATTTTAGGAACCTGTCACCATTTATATTTTTCAGGTACTCCTACAGCCGTTATGGCGTTTGGAGCCACCTTTAGTGCGCTGGAAATCGTACCGCTGGTTTTAATCGGTTATGAAGCCTTCCACAACTATAAACTTTCCAAATCGACCGAATGGATCCGCGATTATAAATGGCCGATCTATTTTATGATCGCTGTAGCTTTCTGGAATTTCTTAGGCGCAGGGGTATTCGGATTCATCATTAACCCTCCTATTGCGCTGTATTATGTACAGGGCTTAAATACCACTCCTTTACACGGACATACAGCGCTATTCGGAGTATACGGTATGCTGGGCATCGGGTTAATGCTGTTTGTACTGAGAAGCCTGTACCGCCATGAACAATGGGATGAAAAACTGATGAAATTTATTTTCTGGTCAACCAATATCGGCCTTTTATTAATGGCTTTACTAAGCTTACTGCCTATCGGAATCTGGCAGGCTGTAGAAAGCATTGAAAAAGGAATGTGGTATGCCCGTTCGGCAGAATTGATGCAACAACCCGGAATGGTAACATTAAAATGGCTCCGGGCTATCGGTGACACCATTTTCGGATTCGGTGTGCTGGCCCTGTGCTGGTTCGTCTTTACGCTTACTTTTAAAAAGAAAAAAGCAGTATAAGTCTTTTAGTGGGGATATCCGGAACGCTTTCAGTAATACAAAATGAAAGTACTGTTTCCGGATCTTCCCAATTAAAATAACAACAGTATGAATAAATCATTTTTAATCGCTGAAATAAACCGGTTACGCAAAGAAAAAAATGCGGTAATTCTGGCACATTATTACCAGCACAACGATATTCAGGAAATTGCCGATTTTGTGGGCGACAGCCTTGAACTATCCAAAAAAGCTTCCGCTACCGATGCGGCAGTCATTGTATTTGCAGGAGTGCATTTTATGGCCGAAACAGCAAAAATTTTAAACCCCGATAAAAAAGTACTCTTACCGGATGCCGATGCCGGTTGTTCTCTCGCCGACAGCTGTAAACCGGAAGATTTTAAAAAATTAAAAGAACAATATCCCAACCACACCGTTGTGACCTATATTAACTGCTCTGCCGAGATCAAGGCACTGAGCGACATTGTGTGTACGTCATCCAATGCTAAAAAAATTATTGCCTCAATCCCCGAAGAACAAAGTATTCTCTTTGCGCCCGACAGGAATCTGGGCAACTATCTCCGCAAGGAAACCAACCGGGATTTACTGCTCTGGGACGGTTCCTGCATTGTTCACGAAGCCTTCTCTTTTGATAAACTTGTCGCCCTCTATACCAAAAATCCAACCGCTAAAATAGTAGCCCATCCGGAATCTGAAAGCCATATTCTGAAAACAGCCCACTATATCGGTTCGACCTCCGGGATACTGCATTATATAAAAAACGATCCATCACTAATTTTTATCGTCGCCACGGAAGCCGGTATCCTGTACCAGCTTTCAAAAGAAGTTCCGGAAAAAACACTTATTCCCGCACCATCACAGGAAGACAATACCTGTGCCTGCAGTGAATGTGCTTTTATGAAAATGAATACACTGGAAAAATTATGGCTGTGCCTGAAAAATGAAAGCCCGGAAATAACGATTGACGAACCGTTACGAAACAAAGCTTTACAGCCCATACGCAAAATGTTGTCCCTTTCATAAATGTTTTAAAAATGGAAAAAACAGACATACTCATCATAGGCTCCGGGCTGGCAGGTTTATTTCTGGCCATCAAAACGGCTCAGAAACGCCCGGATCTTTCCATTGTTATCATGACCAAATCCCTGGCCGATACCGGAAATACCCGTTATGCTCAGGGCGGAATCGCCACAGTGACCGATCTGGTAAACGACAGCTACGAACAGCACATACAGGACACCCTGAGTGCCGGTGGCGGCTGTTGCAATGAAAAAATTGTCCGCATGGTCGTTCAGCAGGCTCCGGACAGAATAGAAGAACTACTCACTATGGGCATTGCTTTCGATACAAAACCGTCCGGAATCTGGGATCTGGGACTGGAAGGCGGGCATTCCCGCAACCGTATACTGCATCATAAAGACATTTCCGGACTGGAAATAGAACGGAAATTACTGGCGGTAATCCCTCAATTACCCAACATCCGGTTACTGGAAAACCAGCTGTGTGTTGACCTGAGTACCGAAAAAGACAAAACGGATCAGGAATATTGTTCCGGTGTTTTTTATTTTAATAAAACCAGACACCGCATCAAACATATCCGGGCAAAATCCATTGTACTGAGTACCGGTGGCTGCGGTCAGCTTTTTAAAAATACCACCAATCCGGAGGTTGCCACCGGCGACGGTGTTGCCATGGCCTATCGTGCCGGGGCGGCAATTGAACAGCTGCACTACATACAGTTCCATCCTACTGCGCTTTATGAAGCAAACAAACATCCTTTTTTCCTGTTATCGGAAGCATTGCGAGGTTTCGGTGCCTATATTGTGGATGAAAACCAAAAGCGTTTTCTTTTTAAATACGACACCCGCGGCGAACTCGCCACGCGGGATATCGTATCGCAGGCCATCAATAGCGAACTGGAAAAAACCGGCAAAAAACACGTCTATCTCGATTGCAGACACCTTGATTATGACGCATTCTACCGGCACTTCCCGACCATCACCGATTATTGCCGCACTATCGGGTTAAATCCTCAGGAAGACCTGATTCCCGTGGTACCGGCAGCACATTATCAGTGTGGCGGTATAACCGTCGACCAGCATTCCCGGACAACGGTTAAAAACCTGTATGCCATCGGGGAATGTTCCTGTACCGGATTGCACGGCAAAAACCGCCTAGCGTCCAATTCGCTGCTGGAAGCCCTTGTATTTGCCCATCAGGGATCGGAACACATTTGCAAGTCCATTGATACCATTGCTTTTTCATCCCTGATCTTTATGAATAAGCAGCAGTCCGTTTTACCGGACAATCCTGATTCCGGATTTGCTGTGTTAAAAGAAGAATTGCAGCAGGCTATGACTGCTTTTTATACCGATAAAGAAGCCAAAACAGCATTAAATACCATCAAACAGCTTAAAACCACAGCCGACCAGATTAACAGTAAGCAGAAGATCACACCGTCTTTTATCGAACTGATCAACATGCTTACCGTAGCCTCTTTAATTGTCGAACAAACCAAACATTCTAAAAACGTCACCCAACTGACTTAATAATTATATTTTTTCAACTATGGAAGCCAATACTAAAATAACTATCGGAGAAATTGTTGCTCAGGATTTCAGAACTGCAGCCTTATTCTCAAAATACGGAATCGATTTCTGCTGCAAAGGGCACCGCACTTTGGAAGAAGTCTGTACTAAAAAAAGAATCGACCAGGACATGCTTCAGGACGAACTCGAAACGATCCTGAGTAATAATGAATCGGAATCCATTGATTACCGTTCCTGGCCTCTGGATTTATTAACCGATTATATTGAAAAAACCCATCACCGGTATATCACCGAAAAAACGCCGGTATTACTGCAGTTTCTGTCTAAATTGTGCAAAGTACACGGCGAAAGACATCCGGAACTGTTTGAAGTAAATACGCTCTTTTCCGAATCAGCAGGCGATCTGGCAGCACATCTGAAAAAAGAAGAACTGATCCTTTTCCCGTTTATCCGGAAAATGGTCAATGCACAGCTCTACCACCATCCTATCGAGCAGCCGCATTTCGGCAATGTCGAAAATCCGGTAGCCATGATGAAAGAAGAACACGATACCGAAGGGGAACGCTTTCGCAAAATTGCAGCAATAACCAATAACTATACCCCGCCTGCCGATGCCTGCAATACATACCGGGTAACCTTTGCCATGCTGGAAGCCTTCGAAAATGACCTGCACAAGCACATCCATCTTGAAAACAATATCCTTTTTCCGAGAGCGATTGCACTGGAAAAAAATTTTGAATCCTATACCTAACCACCAAACAGCGCCAGTATGAAAAAGTATGTCATCAAACGAAACGGTATTTACGAACACTTTGAAAGCTTTAAAATAAAGGACGCCATCCAAAAGGCCTTTCACAGTGTTTCCCAAACTTTTGATCCGGATATTTACGATTCGGTATTGCTGCTGCTGCAACAGAAAAACTTATGGGCGGTAGAAGACATTCAGGACAGCATTGAAAGAGCGCTATTTGACCGGGGCTACTTTGATGTCATGAAATCCTTTATGGTGTATCGGCATACGCGAAAATTACAACGCGAACACATTAACGGACTCAATGACGATACTACTTATGTAAACAGTACCCAAACGATAGAAGAATACATCATGCAGACCGACTGGCGCATTAATGCGAATGCCAATACATCCTATTCCAATGCCGGGCTGGTTAACAATACCGCCGGGAAAATCATTGCCAATTACTGGCTGGACAAGGTTTATTCCAAAGAAGAAGGATATGCCCACCGCAACGGTGACCTACACATACACGATCTGGACTGCCTGACCGGGTATTGTGCCGGCTGGAGCCTCAGGGTTTTACTTGATGAAGGTTTTAACGGTGTTCGCGGCAGGGTTGAAAGCAAAGCACCTTCCCATTTCCGGGAAGCGTTGGGGCAAATGGCAAACTTTTTAGGGATTCTACAGAGCGAATGGGCCGGTGCCCAGGCATTCAGCTCGTTTGACACCTATCTGGCACCCTATGTTTTTAAAGACCAGCTTTCTTTTGACGACGTGCTGAAAGCGATCCGCAGCTTTGTTTACAACCTGAATGTTCCGGCACGCTGGGGACAATCGCCGTTTACAAACATCACGTTGGACTGGGTTGTTCCTGCCGATTTAAAAGAGCAGATCCCTACCAAAAACGGGCTGCACCTGTTTACCGCATTAGAAAACGAAAAGCTGAACCGTCTTGCCGGCGAAAGGAAAGCCGGAAAACTTACAGACATGACCTACGGGCATTTTCAGCAGGAAATGAATCTTATTAATAAAGCTTATTATACGGTGATGACCGAAGGCGATGCCAACGGTCAGCCGTTTACCTTCCCGATCCCGACCGTAAACATTACGGAAGATTTTGACTGGGAAGGAGAAAATACCGGACTGCTGTTTGAAAACACTGCCAAAATAGGTTCTTCCTATTTTCAGAACTTTATCGGCAGCCAGTATATGACCGATGCTGACGGAAACAAAATTGAAAACCCAAATGCTTACAAGCCCAATGCCGTACGCAGTATGTGCTGCCGCCTGCAACTGGACCTGAGAGAGCTTTTAAAACGCGGTAACGGCCTTTTCGGCAGTGCCGAAATGACCGGCAGTATTGGCGTGGTTACGATCAATATGGCACGTCTGGGCTACCTCTATCAGGGCGATCAGCAGAAATTGTATGAACGCCTGGACGAACTGCTGTTAATAGCAAAGACTACGTTGGAAAAGAAACGGGCTTTTATCCAGCAAATGTTTGACCGCGGTCTGTATCCGTATACCAAAAGGTACCTGACGCATTTCCGGAATCATTTTTCGACTATCGGTGTGAACGGTATGAATGAAATGATCCTGAATTTTACCGCGCAGCAACAGGATATTACCAGTGCTTCCGGAATACGGTTTGCTTCGGAAATACTGGATTACATCCGGAGCCGGATGACCGCCTTTCAGGAAGAAACCGGCAATCTGTATAATCTTGAAGCCACACCGGCAGAAGGAACGACCTATCGTTTTGCCAAAGAGGATAAAAAGCGTTTTCCGGACATCATCCAGGCAGGACAGGGAGAAAATATTTATTATACCAACAGTTCACAGCTTCCGGTGAGCTATACCGAAGATCCGTTTGAGGCGCTGCTTTTACAGGATTCCCTGCAATGCAAATATACCGGCGGTACCGTACTGCATTTATACATGCGGGAAAAAATCAGTACCCCGGAAGCCTGTAAAAACTTTATAAAAAAAGTACTTGTCAATTTTAAACTTCCTTATATCACGGTAACACCGGTTTTCAGTATCTGCCCGGTACACGGTTACCTGAACGGGGAGCACGAATACTGTCCGAAATGTGACACACAACTATGGGAAGCATATCAACTTAATTCAACAATATATGAAAACACAACAACAGTTTCTGGAAAGTGAACCGGACAAAAGAAGTAAATGTCTGGTTTATACAAGAGTAATGGGCTACCACAGACCGGTAGAAAGTTTTAATATAGGAAAAAAAGGTGAACACCAGCAACGCACACATTTCAGCGAAAGTAAGACCAAAAGGACCGATCTATAATATCACGCCTTTTACCTTACTGGATTACCCGGATAAATCAGCCTGCATCGTTTGGTTTGCAGGCTGTAATATGCGGTGTTTGTATTGTTATAATCCTGAAATTGTACTGGGAAAAGGCACACTGGATTTTGAGGATATTTACCGCTTTCTCGAATCCCGGAAAGGACTGCTGGACGGCGTTGTACTCAGTGGCGGTGAATGTACGCTGCACCGTCATCTCCATATTTTTATTACTACAATCAAAGCTATGGGATTTGCAGTAAAGATTGACACAAACGGCTCTAATCCGTTGTTATTAAAACAATTACTACAACATCACTTAATTGATTATATCGCATTGGATTTTAAAGCATTACCCAACCAATTTCAGCATATTACCCAATCGGATTTATTTTCAGATTTCGAACAATCATTATCATTATTACTCACTGCCGGAATACCTTTTGAGATCCGGACGACGGTACATTCGGATCTGATACCGGAATCGGATTTTATCCGGATGGTTCATTATCTGGAAGAAAAAGGATATACCGGAAATTATTATATACAGCATTATATGAATAATGTCCCAACGCTGTCAAAACTGGATGTTTCACAAATCAAATTAAAAAAAGAAAACTTTTACAGCTCGAAAATCTGCCTTATTTTTAGAGAATAGTTCTCCCTGCTGTCCATCAAAAATAATCTGAAATGAAAAAAAGCTGGTTTATTGTCTGCCTTATTAATTTTTTCATAGCTTCCCTCATGGGGGCTTTTCTCCGGCTTTCCCAGCTAACCCCGCTGCCTTTTGATTATACTTTCCTGCTGCACGGGCATTCCCATACCGCTATATTAGGATGGCTGTATCTGGTGCTGTACGGATTATTACTACATCATTTTGTACCGGAAGAAGAACGGGAAAAACCGTATTATAACCGCTTATTCTGGCTGACACAAGGTTCCGTTTTCGGAATGATGGTCAGCTTCCCGATCCAGGGTTATGCCCTGTTTTCAATATTTTTCTCGACAGCTCATATCTTTTGCAGTTACTGCTTTTGTTATAAAATCTGGAAAGAGCAAAAAAGCCAATCCACTTCCGGCCGGAAACTGCTGAAAGCTGCTCTTGTGTTTATGCTTGTATCCACTGCGGGTGTGTGGTCACTGGGAATCATCGGCGCTACGGGTGTTAAAAATCCTGCCGTATACCAATCGGCAATACAATTTTTTCTTCATTTTCAGTTTAACGGCTGGTTTCTCTTTGCTGTACTGGCATTGTTATTCAATCAGCCTGACAGCAACGATGCCGCCCACATTAAAAAATTCCGTTATTTCTTTAACCTGCTCATCCTGGCAACCATACTAACATTAGGATTACCGCTAAACTGGTATTTTCCGAATGCTGTATTGTACTGGTCGAATGCCGCCGGAGTACTGTTGCAGTTTATTGCCTTATTGCTTTTTTATCAGCTTTGCCGCATTCCTTTGCTGCGCTATCTTCAGGACAAACCGTTCCTTATCCGGTTACTGGCTGGTGTTGGCCTGATTTCTTTATTGCTGAAAATTGCCCTGCAGTGCTTTACGATATGGAATGAAATAGCCGAAGCTTCCCATTATATCCGGAATTTTACCATTGGTTTTATCCACCTCCTTATGCTCGGGATCATCAACAGTGCCGTTTTTCTGTTTGCAGCAGCAAATCCTGCCTTAAATTTTTTAAACAATAAAAAAAGCCAACTTGGGCTTTTCCTATTCTTAAGCGGGTTTCTGGCTACAGAAATACTTCTTTTTTTACAGGGCAGCTATTTCTTTTTCGGCAAAGGAGCCATCCCCAATTATACGGTACTCTTATTTAGTTTTTCACTGCTGCTGCCTTTAGGATTAATAGTATTGCTTTTAAAAACCCTCAAAAAAAACAAACCATGAATTACCATCATCTTATATTGATCGTTCATCTTCTTGCTGCCTGCATCTGGGTAGGCGGTCACCTGCTGTTGTGCCTCCGGTTCCTGCCACAGGCCATAAAAGAGAAAAAACCGGAGATCATTACCACTTTTGAAAAAAAATATGAAGCCATCGGTATGCCGGCTTTGCTGTTACTGCTGCTCAGCGGACTCTGGATGGCTTTTGATTTCGGAATTCCGGTAAAGCAGTGGTTTACTTTTTCCAGTCCCATAGAACGCGTAATCTCTGCCAAATTGCTGTTACTGCTGCTTACGTTCCTGTTTGCCTTATGTGCCCGTTTTTTTGTTATCCCAAAGCTGAATAAAGACAACCTGAACGTGATGGGACTGCTTATCATTTGTGTTACACTAACCGGAATGGCAATGCTGATATTGGGCTCTACAGTGCGATACGGCGGGATTCATTAAAATAGAAATGCCCCGGTAGGATTAGTCGATAATCCTACCGGGGCATTTCTGCGGCACAGCATTATTTTGCCGTTGTGAATATTCTGGGATTGATTTTTATCATAAGCCAGGCCCAGTTGTTATCCAGTCCTTTATTTCCTGATTTTAAAACTTCCAGTGTGCCGGAACCGAACATCTGGGAATAACCACCGGTAATGGTTATGTCCTTCTGGAGGGCATACGCTGCCGTAATGTCTATTTCGGTACCCAGATAGGAATCCATTTTTTCGGTTGTCTGCTGCGGATCAAGTACCGTTGCCGCCGTCATAAAAAGATGCGGCATCATGTTGAACTGCCACTTATCCTGCGAATATCCCAGTTTCAGAAATACATCCTGCAAGCCCACTGTATTTTTATAGTTCCCTACATAGAAGTAATCCATAAAACCGTTAAAACCGTGGTTGGTTCCGAATATCGGGTTAAACGATTTGTTCTTTGCATCCGTATTGTCCTGTCCGGTACCGGAAAGGTATTCATAACCGGCTCCAATGCTTACTTTACTGGTCAAGGCATAATTAAGCGTAAGCCCTGCATAAAAGGCACGAACCGTCGCATTATCCGTTGCCATTCTCGTTTTTCCGGTTTGTCCGTACAAGCCTAAATCTGCCGTGATACCGCTCTTTTTATAGGACAGATACGTTCCGAAGGTCTGCAGGTTGTTTTCCCGTAATTCGGTTGGAGCTGCTTCATACTGAAAGCCCGTATTCAGAAACAGCAAACTCATTCCCAGTGCGTCAAATGTGGTGTGGTACCAGGCATACTGCATGTGCTTGTAACTTGTTGTGTACAAGTCGCGGTACAGTTTTTCGGCATCCGAATTTAAGGCAAAACCCAAATCCAGCTGGTGCCGGTCCGGTTTAAAAGAGATCAAAAGGGCATCATGGCTTTGCCCCTGCTGTGCCCAATCGATCTCACCCATTATCCTCTGATTGTCATAGGACAGTACCTGCCTGCCCAATTTTACCGACCATTTGGGGTTTAGTGTATATTGCGCCCAGGCTTCATAAAGGGCTATCCCGTTTTTATCGGACACGGCCGTTGTGGGCACATCTCCCCAGACTCTGATATTCTGCAGGGTTACTACCGCTTTTAATTTTTCGTGCCGGTAATTTAAATTCAAACGGGACCGCTGGGACACAAACGAAGTGGGCAGTGTCCCGTCCTTCATCAGCTCTTTAAAGCCGTTGCGGTACTCATAACGCGGTCTTAACTGTATATTCGCGTCAAATTCCTGGGCACAGGCGCCCGAGCCTATTATTAAACTGAATAACAAGCCTGTTTTTTGTACTAATTTCATCATGGTTTAATGGTGTTTTGCTGCCTCAGCAATAATGTTACGAACCGTTTCGTCATAGCTGACGCCAAGTCCTTCCTGCTGAAAAGTTAATTCTCCGCCGGTGTTAAAAACACTGATGATGTTAGAATGTGAAAAGTCCACAGGCGTTATCTTTTTATAGTTTACCGCCAGTACCGCTGCAAATTCCCGGGTATTTTCTTCCGTTGACCGAAGAAACAGCCATTGCTCCCCTTCCATTTTGTTTTCTTTTGCAAATGCTTTTAATCGTTTGGGCGTATCGGTTTCGGGGTCGATACTCACCATAATCAGTGTGACATCCTTTTTGATGTTTTCCGGCAGCCGCTGCTCGATATGCCGCATATCTGCTATTAATCTGGGACAGGCGGCCTTACAGGAAGTATAGATCATGACCATGACCAGAACTTTTCCTTTAAGGTCTTTCATTTCGATCTCTTTATTGTCCTGAGTGGTCCATCTGGAAGGCAGGTTATAGATGGAAAGTCCGGAAAATTCCCCGGCTTCCGAAAGTCTTTCCGGGGTTTGTTCCTGGGAATTACAATGTTGTATCCCGGTAAGGATTATCAGTAATCCTAACAGTATTTTTTTCATTTTGTTTGCTTTATTGTTCCGTTAAAAAAGTTGTTGTACTTTTTATCAAATCTTTTTCAGGGGCTATATCCCGGGCACATCGAAATCCCAGGTTTCGTGTTGAATAATTCGCTTTTAAACTGCCCCGGAAGGCATATCGCATAAAAGCAGCATAATTCATCAGGTCGGTTGCATTTACAGCACCGCTTCCGCAAAACAAACTGGTATCGGTGTCCTTGTCTTTTCTGGACTCGCCGGAAAGCAGTATGCTGTTAAAATCGGAGGTCCATTCCCAAATCAGACCGTGCATATCGTAAACGCCCCAATAGTTCTTAAAGGTCTGCCCTATGGCATTGTTATACGTTTTTGACTTTTCATACCAGCTCAGTATGTATTTGTTGTATTCTTCTCTTGTACGGGCATCTGCTTTTTGTTCATCTGCCATGGCTACATATTCCCATTCGTCCATTGTGGGCAGGCGTTTTCCCTGGCATTCACAATATTTTTTTGCGGCAAACCAGGAAACATTGGTCACAGGAGCATCACTTTTATTCGCACCGTAATCAAAATCATTTTTCCAGTAGGATAAATAGCTTTTATCGGCAAAAATGGCTTTAATTCCGGAACGGGTATATTCCTGTTTCCGGTTTACGAAATTCAGATATTCGGCATTGGTTACCGGATAAACATCTATTTTAAAAGAGGAAACAGCTACCGGTTTTTCGGTGGTAGCACCATAAAGGGGAACAAAAGTCCCCCCTTTTATGGTTACCATTTTTGTTTCCTGTGCATTCAGGAATACGGTTATAAAACCGATTATAAGACTGACAACAATTCTATCGGGCTGATACATGGCTGTTTTTTTACTTTATTTTTTACCTCGCTGTGCTTTGACCATTTCCGGGCTGACCTTTTTACCGCTGTTGCCCCAGTTGCCGTACACATAGGTCAAAACATCTGCAACCTGCTCATCTGTCAAGCCTTGTGATGTCATCATTGCATTGTACTTTTTACCGTTTACCGTTATCTCACCGCTCAGTCCGTTAAGAACTGTCCGGATGGCACGATTAGCGTCTTTATTCAGATAATCCGAATTTGCCAGTGGCGGAAAAGCACCGGGTACGCCCTGACCGTTAGCCTGATGGCAGGCAATACAGGTCTTGGCATAGATACTTTTTCCTTTATTGGCATTTTGCATATTGCTTTTTGCTGCAGTTTCTTTTACCGGAGCTGTAAAAGCGGTCAGACCAATTGTAAAACAAGCGATCACGACTCCTGCTATTACTTTTTTCATGATTTTATTCTTTTATTCGTGGATATCTTTTAGTTTTTGTGCCGGTTTGCTTCGTTCGGCTTTTACCATTGCTGTGGTTACATTGGTTTTATTATTGCCCCAATTGTTGTACACATACGTCAGTACATTGGCAATCTCATCGTCTGTCAGGTTCTGGCTGGTCATCACGCTGTTGTATTTTTTACCGTTTACCGTTATTTCGCCTGTCAACCCGTGCAGTACTGCATTAATTGCTCTTTTTGTATCGGCATTCAGGTAATCTGATTTGGCCAATGGCGGAAAGGCGCTTGGGATGCCCTGTCCTTCAGACTGATGGCAGGCAAAACAGGTTCTGCCATAGATTTCTTTACCGGCTTTAAGTTTTTCGTCCAGTGTTTTGGGAGCAACCGCTTTGGGTGCGTCTTTTTCTTTAGGCATATTCTGGATCGTTCCACCTTCCGGTAAATAGATTCCTTCCTGTACCGTTCCCGAATAGACGTTTTTATCCTGCTCGCCTTCTACTTTCAGCATACCTAAAGCTCCTTTGTTAAACGCCCTGAAAATGGAATGGTCCACCAGGATAAAGGTACCCGGAACATCAACCTTAAATTCAACAATTGCAGCACCTCCGGCCGGTATTAAGGTGGTCTGTACATCTTTATTGATAACACTTCCGCCTTCGAGGTGTACTTTATCGAAAATTTCCCCGATCACATGGAAAGACGATACCAGGTTCGGTCCGCCGTTACCCATATAAATACGGACAGTTTCTCCTTTTTTTGCCGTAATAGCATTGTCCCCGGTTATAGCGCCTACTTTACCGTTAAAAACAACATAGTCCGGTTGTTCCTTGATTGCTTTTTCCATATCGAAAGGCTGGGTTCCCTGATCGCCATAATTTCCTTTGGTGTAGAAATCACCCTGCATTACATAGTATTCCTTGTCTACCGGAGGTAATCCGCCTTCGGGCTCCACCAGAATTAACCCATACATACCGTTGGCAATGTGCATACCCACCGGAGCTGTAGCGCAGTGGTAAACATATAGCCCCGGATTCAGGCATTTGAAGTTAAATACTTTTTCATGTCCCGGAGCGACTAAAGAAGAGGTTGCACCTCCACCCGGTCCTGTTACTGCATGCAGGTCGATATTGTGCGGCAGCTTGTTATCGGGATGGTTTTTTAAATGAAACTGCACTTCGTCTCCAATACGGGTTCTGATAAAACTTCCCGGAACAGAACCGCCAAAGGTCCAGTAAACATATTTCACCCCGGCAGTCATTTCGCCTTCCAGTTCCTTGATTTCCATGTTTACAATCAGTTTTGTTGCTGCACGGTTGCCTATAGGCTTGGGTACAAACGGCGGTGAAGTGAGTTCTGCAACCTGTTCTCCTACTACTTTAATTTTTGTCGGATCGCCTGGTGATTTGTCCCTAAATGATAACAAACCGATTGTAATTGTTGTTATTACCAACAAACTCACCACAATTTTTAATTTGATTTTCATGTCTAATGATTTTCGTTTAACTTAATTTGTCAGGTAAAGTTATGCTCTTGCTTACCGCTTTATTATGATTCCAGTCATGCCCGAAAAAAATAATATTCAGTACACTAATTGGTCATAATACTTACCGTTATGGTAAAAGGGGAAGTGATTATCGGACCGTAAAATCAGGTCTGATAATGGTTAGGTAAACAAATAAAAATCAGAGAATGATGCGTAACAGCAGTATATACAAAAGGATGGAAATTATTCCATCCTTTTTTGTATCTTAAATACCGTTGAAGGGCAGTTATAAATCCGCACTATCAAGTGCAAATCAAATCATATAAATAAACTACCGGTAATGCATTTAATAAAACTATTTGGTTTCAATTAAAATGATAGGGTTATTAGCTGTTATAAATTGTAGATTTTCTTTAAACCCAATGAATAATAATTCTTCCTTATAACTATTCGTCCCAGATGTAAATAGTTTTTTTCCATCATTTGTTATCTCAAAATTAAAATCACAATATTTATCCTTAGTAGTTTTAATTCTACAAGCTTTAAACTTCCCGTTTTCATTTATATAAAACATTGAATCTATCTTACTATTTATAACTAAACTCCTTTGCTGATAATTCTTTATGACCAAATACAGATTATTTAATTTCCGTTCATAAATTTCAAACTGTTCAATTGTGATGGCACTACCATCACTATAAAAGATGAATTTACCACCATTTTTATCATTGCAACTATTTAAAATAAGTATACAAATTATCCCAATAATGTATTTCACTTTATTTCCCAACATAGTTATAATATTTAATTGATTTAACTTCTGAATTATTAATAGCCTTTTGAATCTTCATGGCATCGTCCAATTTATACACACCGGCTTTAAATTGAATACCTTCTTTCGAATAAACATGTGGGGTTCCATCATTTGACTTCCCATAGGGCAACATAAATTTCATTTCCCACTGCCCATAGTCATTTCTATATGATTGTCGTAAATATTGTCCAGATAGTATAAGGATCAATAGAATATCTAAGGGTTATTCAATGGATAACCAATAAGACAAAAACATCTGATTTCTCTGCCAACTGTAGGTCATAATTTCATCTTCTGTTATTGCTTTCCATTATGAAAATATAATATAAACGCTATTTAATCATAATACTTTTAAATGAATCAAGTAAGATGTTCTGATCAGCTTCATTAAGGTTTTTACCTGAAATTGTTAAACTATTATTGTCTTTAAGGTTGCTGAAATGGATCCCAATTCCACCTTTTCCAGCAATCTTAGGAACTTTAATTTTTCCAGTAATTTTATTGATTGTATCATAATAGTAATACTCTTTTAAAAATGTACCCTGTGCTTGATCTATTTCTGGCTTCTTTGAGTAATATAAACCTGTAATATCCATTCCTGATGATTTAAATTCTTTTATTTCTTCATAAGAGAATACCTTATTAGTTTCATCAAACTTTTCTGAATATTTTCCATAGTCACTAAATATAGAATCCCCATTTTTAGTAATAATTAAAAAAACATGTGAATCTATCCCTTTGAGTTCAACTTTACGCCAGCTTTGAGGAATATCCATTGTATATTGATCAAAATCAGTTTTTTTGTTATAATCTGTACCTGTACATCCTATAAAATTTAAAACGCTTAGAATAAATGATGTTTTTATTATACTTTTTTTCATAATAATATTAGGAGATATAATATTCAATCTTATTTTTTGGATTAGGCGGTAAACCTTTGGAAAATTGTAGTTTTTCAGTATAAAACATTATCTTTTTACCCACAAATTAATCACTTCTGCAGTATTTTTATTAATTCTTAAATAATAAGTTCTGTCCACTCCTGGTACACCTACTTTCTTAGAAGAAGCGATAATTTCCCATACTTTACCATCTGCTATTAAGTTTACAGTAAAAGGTTTTAATTGTTCAAAATCAATATTCCTGTATTGTTCCTTATAAATTATATCGGCTAATTTCAATGCCATTTCTTTATCTGTAACAATGTCAATTGCATATCGCTCAGTAATCTTTTTAGGAAGATCTGTTACGGGATTGTATAGTTTATCTTTTAATGAACTACATCCATTACAGAATATAGCTATTATAATTATCCAGAATGTTGTTATTGTTATCTTTATCATTATATCAATTATTTAGGTAAAATTCATTTACCCTCCTATTTGGGGCTCCTAAAAACCCTATTACAGGTTTATTGACATTGAGTAATTTTTAGTGTGTCTTTTCCTATTACGAGTCCAATATTTTTCTCCAATGATCTTTCAACTTTTTCGGAAGACCATCTATTATTTTCATCAAAATTATAGTAATTGGTTTCTAATCCTATTGTAATTTCATTATCGTTGATTTCATGGTAATCAATTTTTCTAAAATAAACCCAATCCTCTTTTTTTATTGAATAAAGGATAATATCTTTTAATAATCCAGAGTCTATTTTTTTTATTACTTCATTATTTGAGTCAATAATGATTATTTTCAATAATGATGGACTAAGTGTTAATTCTTTAGCATCATAGGAGATCTTCTTTACACATACAGATTTTGCTTTATCTCTTTGTTTACAGGAAATTATTCCCAAAAAAACGAACATCAATATATATACTATTGAAAAAGAAGAATTTCTAAAAATATTTTTTCTGATCATTTGAGTTTAAGAATTTTAATTGATTATACTTAACATGATTTTTAAATTCAGGAGAAGTTTTTGGCCAACTGGAATCTTGTAGTTGATGTAATGTTGCTCTACTCTCCGGAAAATTATTCATTAATTTAACTCCAAAATAAATTGCATCTGGCATATGCTTACCTCGCTCATGAGAAATTAAGTTTAATACATCATATCCATTGTTTATAACATTCCCTAGTCTACTATAATTAATCTCAATAGCCTTTTCACCTTTTCCCAAATGATTCGAATTTCCCGTTACTCCTCCTAATTTTGTATAGGATAATGCAGACTCCCAACCTCCTTTGGTATCGTCAATTTTTCCAGATTTTAATTCCTTAAGATTATAACCTGCTTCTTGATAATAATGATTATAAATACCTCCGGCTGCCTGAATTCTATCGTCTGCTGCTAATTGCCGAACAGATTTAGAAACCCCTTGAGCAATTCCTTCATTCACTGAACCATCATTATTATAGAATCCTTTAGGGGCATTAAAAGGAGATATTTGTCCACCTAATGTAGTAGTATTCGTGATATAAATAGCCTTATCATTTTTGTTGTCAGAACCTAAATACGTTCCATTTTTGTTAAAATAATCTCCATCATTCTCCATATATTTTTCATTCCTCACCGCCGTAGTCATTTGTATACGGTCATCATAAATATTGGAAGTACTTATGGCCCGCATACCATCCGGATCAATAAAATATACCGGATTGTCCAATGCATAAACGTAAGGCGAAAAACGCCTGGATTTTTCTGCCAGCGGATCGATATTCATCCATCTACCAATCGCAGGATCATAATTCCGGGCACCGTAGTCGTATAGGTTTAATCTTAATTCATGCTGAAATTCTTTTCCGTTATAGCTGTATCGATAAGGGTTTACTATTGCCTTTTTCT
>NZ_MKTM01000008.1:0-183122 GCF_001898245.1 Flavobacterium sp. 40-81 | reverse complement strand
ACGGTATAGCAATCCTCCGGAAAGGCTTTCTTTAGAACCTGCATAAGCAGGGTTGATGACGTTCATATTATACATGTATTGTGTATAATGCGGATCTTGTTGTGCTGAGGCCTCATATAAACCGATAAAGGCTAAAAAGGCGGTCAAATATATTTTCTTCATTGGTGTAATTTTTGTGGAATAAAGCGCTGTTCACAATAAGGTGAACAGCTGCTTTATTAAAATAGTTACTACTTATTTCTCTCTGTTGATATAAATCCAACCTGTTTTAGTCTCGCTGCCTTTTAATTCTATAACATAGAAGTAAGTACCGTCTGGTAGTTCATTTCCGCCATTGGATTGTCCGAACCACTGATTGGTGTAACCCGCTCCGTGTTTGAAGACTTCTGTTCCGTAACGGTTGAAGATGCCTAGTTTTTCAACATTAAATCCGGTCAGGTCAAAAGTATCATTCAGTCCGTCGCCGTTTGGAGAGATACCTCTCTGGATCTGACAGTAGATCTGTTCTACCGTATAGGATTTCTCTAACGAGCAGCCGGCTGCCGTGGTTACTTTTACGCTGAACTGTGCCGGAAGCACAGGAGTCGTACCTGAGGAAGTATAATAGTTGGTTACATTAAAGCTAACGTTATCGTTGCCTACCGGAGCTCCGGTGCTGTTGTACCACTGGAAGTGGGCATTGCTCAGATCCAGCGCGCCATCAGCGTTTTGTACGTTCAGTACAAATTCATTACCGATACAGTCTCCGAAGATCTCATAGGTAAAGGCTCCCTGAACCGTTACAGTTAATGTTGCGTTTTGAGCACATTGTCCTGTTGTTGGGGTAAAGGTATAGGTGCCTGTTGCAGTGTTGCTCACCACAGCCGGTGACCAGGTTCCTGTTACGCCTTCCAGAGAAGTTGTCGGTAATACCGGTGCGGTATCGCCAGGGCATATTGCTGCTACCGGTGTAAAGGTAGGCTGAGTAGCCGGGATAACGGTGATGGTCATCGTAGCCGGGCTTCCGCATTGTCCTGTTGTCGGGGTAAAGGTATAGGTTCCCGTTGCGGTGCTGCTCACCACAGCCGGTGACCAGGTTCCCGTTACACCTTCCAGAGAAGTTGTCGGTAATACCGGTACTGTAGCGTTGGTACAAAACGGTGCGATCTGTGCAAACGTTGGCTGAACACCAGGGTTAACGGTAACGGTAACCGTTCCTGTTGCTGTACAGCCGGAATGGTTAATGGTAACTACATAGGTTCCTTGCTGTGAAACAGTTATTGTACCAGTTGTGTCGGTTAAAGGATTGCCATCATGAGTCCATGAATAAACAACATCTGCAGGGTTGTAATTTGTAGGAGTAACTACAAGCTGAGCCGTTTGGTTGCTACAAATTGTCTGATTTGAAGTTAGCGTGAACTGCGGTGTTAAATCCTGAATGATTAAATCGAATTCCGTAACCACGTGACAACCGCTGGCATTGTTTTCTACTCTAACATATATAGTTTGGTGGTACTGTATTGTATTGGTAAATGTAGTAGGAGCTGTTATCGGGTTCGTTTCATTCTCTGCATCCGCGGATGAAGTATAGAATGTGATCGTATGATCAGCCGGAACCAAACTTCCTAAAATAATACCGTTGTTTGATGTTAAATCAAATGTAGCATAACCGGAAGCATCACATACTGTTAAATCATTTGGCGTACCAACAGCAATAGGAGCATAAAATTCAACAGATAGTGTATCTGTCTGAGAACATGTTGTACCGTTGTATTGTGCAGCAACAGTATAATCACCATCCTGAGTTACTACTAATGAAGGTCCGGTTGCACCTGGAATGACATTTCCGCCTGTAGACCAGGTGAATGTAAAGTCATTAGCGTTAAGACCTGTAGCAATCGTATAAGAATCACCATAACAGATAGCGGTACCGTCAGAGATAAGTAAGTCGTCTCCTAAATCTAAATTACCGATATTGAAACTTCCTGCTTTTAAGAATACTGCAGAATCAAATGAAGTATCATTTCTATCCGCAATTACTAATTTGATATGGTATTGTGTATTTGGTGTAACCGGAGATTGTGCTGTCATTACAACCGTCTGGCCGTTAAAATTAATAGCCGCATCTTCCTGATTGGCTCCGCCGTTAAACGATCCGAAATACTGAGGGTTTACAGACGGACATGTTCCTCCGATAGGGTTGTATGCCGCATCTCTGATTCGGGTAACCGAAATAGGGTCGTTTGTTCCCGGAACAAGCGCCAGGTTAGTTGTATTTCCGGCATTATCCGTTAAGAAGAAGGCAAAAGCATCGGAATAATCACATTGGTATGTTCCGTATTCTTCAGAAGCGAATAAGAAATCAAAGCTTAACTGGTTGGTTATCGGAACGAAATCAAATTCCAGAACAGTTGCATTGTTGTATGACGTTAAATCTGTGTCAAAACCAAGTGCCTGGATATAATTGAATAACTGTGTATCACCCAACCAGGCGTATGTTCCGTCACCCAGGCTGGAAGTGTTTGGACCTTTTGCTTTTAAAGCATCACCTGTAGATAAAACGATTCCGCTATCGAATGGGAATTCAGAACCGTTTTTGGTAAAGTATGCAATACCATTGCTGCTGCCAAAATTTGTTCCTGTAGACCATGTGATGTTGGTTACCTGAGCACAGGTTGATCCGATTAAAACATCCTGTACCAATTGTGGTACTGTATGCTGTGTGTTGTTCGTAGCGATAGGCGGTGCCGGAGTGGCCACACAAACATCGAAAGAACTGGTTTGTCCCGGAGTTGAAGTGTATGAATATACACGTATTGTATACACCTGACCGATGATTAAATCGCTGGCAATACTTGTATTCGGATCACTGCAATATATTTCTGTTAAGTTACTGCATTGTGTACCGGAGTAAAGCGTATGCATTAAATCGGTGGTGCTTCCTGTTACATTCAATAATTTTATAGAATGTGTGGTACTGGTAGCGGTAAACTGATACCAGACATCATCATCGGCTGTTCCGCCGCAAGTGCTTGGATTTGTCGAGCCGGTCGCTCCAATCAGTGTTCCCGGAGTGGTGAGCGTACAGGCTGAAGTTCCGTTTACAGAAACTACGGTTGCGGCGCTACATTCATCGTTAACTGGTTTTGTGGTGAATGATTTTCGGAATGACCAGTTGCTGATATCTGTTGTGCTGCAAAGTGATCTTATATAAACATCGTATGTTGTTGAAGGCGTTAACGTATTTGTTGGTATCGCATACGGTTTCACACTGGTCGCAATCACGTTTGGCGGGTTGGCTCCCGGTGCCGGTGAGTTGGTAGGAAGTATAACGATTTCCCATTGTGTTGCCGATCCGTTTTCTGTCCAGTCAATTATGGCTGAAGTTTGCGTAATGTTTGTAAACGTTATATTAGACGGTCTCGGACAGGTAGGTACTGGTGCGCAGGTAACGGTAGCATCCCATCCCGGACGCACACCGCTTCCATCGGAAGTAAATACAAACGTTAAACAGCCTCCCGGTGTAGATTCAAAAGGTCCCGGTAAGTCCGATCCGGATAAGTTTCCGGTGTAAGTACCTAATAAAGTTCCGCCTGTTCCGGTACCTTGATATACTGCTAAATAATCATAATTTGTTTCAATGTTAAAATCGTTGAATTCTACCGTTACGATCTGACCGGCAACTGCAGGGCAAATGGTGGTTGTAACGTTAGCATTGTTCTCATAATCACCATTCAGACCTCCGGTATCATAAAAATGATCGCCGCCGCAATAGTCCGGCAGGGTTTTAAAGTTGGTTGGTCCTGTCCAGTAACTGGAATCGGTGGTGCTGCAAACGGCTCTTACATAAACATCAAAAGCAGTGTCTGTAGGTAGTGGTGATAGTAATGTTGATGGGGTAGTGGTTACCGTGATTATGCCACCCGGATTCGCTCCCGGTGCCGGTGAACCTGCCGGTACGGCAATAACTTCCCATGTGGTAGCTGTTCCTGCCTCTGTCCAGGAAACCTGAGCAGATGTTGTTGTGATGGCACTTATATTTACCGCTGTTGGCTGCGGACATGTTGGCGGAGTACAATCCGTTGGTCCGGTGTATAACAAACTGTCCTGAGAACCGGTTCCCGGTGGTTTGGTATAAAGGGTAATTCCAAAAGGTGTTATAACCGTAAGACCAACTTCTGTTGGATAACTTCCTCCGGCATTCCAGTATACTTCAAACGGAACGCCTGCACATAAAGCAACCTGAGCTGTTGCCGGGTTTGTTCCGTCGGCAGCTGTCGGTCCTGTTAATGTTCCTACAACCACTCCGTTTTGTTTGATGCTGATTGTATTACCGTTCCAGCCGTCACCATACGTGTCCGTCATAACGAAATTAAAGTTACAGGCATTGTTACAAAGTGGTGTCTGGAATGGTTTTGGCCCGGACCATTGGCTGAACGATCCGTCCGGACATTTTGCTCTTACATAATATTCATAAGCTGTTCCCGGTGTTAAAGCAGCCCCGGCTAATGTAGTAGTGGCTGTATAAGGAATGGCTGTAACCGTTATTCCGGCTCCGGTTGGTACTCCGGCTCCCGGAAGCAGCACTGCTACCTGCCATTCTGTTGCTCCGGAAGGATTCCCCCAGCTTAGATCGGCAGAAGTCATGTTTAAGGCTCCTACTGCTAAAGCTGTTGGCGGCGGACAGTTGATTTGCTGAATCACCAGGGTGTATCCTACACTCACCGGTGTAGCATTGGTTGAAATCACGAAATAATAGGTCGTTCCGGCAGTTACCGGAAAGTTTGTAATATTCCGGATATTGGAATTTGAGTTTCCTACACCCGCTAAACAGCTGGTTCCTATGTTGGCACAATTGTCATAAACAAAAATACCGGAATAAGTATCCGTAGGCGTCATGGAAATATCAATCATTCCGGTAGTTGTGGCCGTATAGGCATATACGACATCGTTACCGGTCAGGTAGTTTGTTGTGGTACCACAGCCGGTTGTTCCCTGGCTGCTGGTGATGTTGTTCCCGTAGTTTGCCGTGTTATCCGTTGTGGAATACGGCAGTCCGCCAATAACGATCGGGGCACCGCAGGTTTGTCCTAAAGATACGGTCGTAAAGTAAAAAGGTCCTGCCCAGTTACTGTATACATCTCCGGTACATTTAGAACGAACGCGGTACTGGTAAACCGTACCCGGCGTTAAATTTTGTGCTGTATAAGGATTTGTTGTTATTGCCGTTCCCACTCCTGTTAAAGGAGAAGCAGAAGGCACTACTTCAATTTCCCAATTGGTAGAACCGCTTGGATTAGTCCATGATAAAGAAGCTGTTGTGGTTGTAATGGCATTTGCAATACCATTTGTAGGATCCAGACATTGCTGTACTAAGTTAATATCGTCAATTACAAAACGGTCACCGCCCACAGCTGCTGTAGGCTGGGTATAAACCCTTACAAAAGCGATATAGACATCTTGGTTGGCAAGGTTCAATGAAGAAAGGTTGATTACCTGTTCTACATAAGTTCCTGCCGTTGAAGATATTTGTGATTCGGTTAAATCAGCAGCCGTTATGGTATAGCTGCTCATGTTATTCTGAACGCTGCCGGTTGAAATACGGACCTGTAATTTAGATCCCTGATCTCCGGCACGGCCGTGCTGTGCATAAAAACGTAACTGTCCGTTTGCAGGAACAGTAACCTGAGGAGTAATTAACCAGTCTTCTTCGGTATTACCGATTCCGATGTTTACCCGCTCAACAGAATAGGCATATTGCCCGTTGTGAGGCGGTGAAGTAGCCGAGTTAGGGCCGCTTCGAAGCCATAAATTGGTGTTTGATGGTCCCATTCCTACGCCATTATCGAGGATCAGCCAGCCTGTCGGCAAGGCAGAAGCTCCCTCAAAACCTTCAGGGAAAGTCTGGGAAAAGCCCACAAAACTCAATAATGACATAAAAATTAAAAACGTAATTTTTTTCATAATTTTAATTTATTGTGAAGTTGGTATTAATAATTTTTTAAATATAATTCAAAAATGCTTTGATAATTTAGCTCATTGTTAAAATTCACAAAAAAGTAATTTTTCTATTGTTTTTGTTACAAAAAAGGTATATTTTGATTTTTAGCTGTTTAAGTTGCGAAAAAAAGCTTTTTAGGATTTTTTTAATGAGGGTTGTTTTTTTAAGATTAATGGCATAAAGCGGACTTCTTCCGGATAACGTATAAAAGCATAATGAGGGATGCTTTTACCAAGTGAAAACAATCGTTTACCAAGTCCGGGATAATCACAAATGGGTTCGGACTATCTTAGTTATCTGAAAAAATAAAGAAACTAACTTATGCCGTTCCGATACCTTTTACCTTTATTGCTTATCATGCTTTCCAATGTTGTTACCGCACAACCGGGATGGCGGGATTTTACCATGCGCTATTATTATACTATTTTAGATAAGAAGGGAAACGGGATCTCCTTCAAAAAGAATAAAGAGTACAGTATAATTGTTGACAGTATACGGTATAAAGCGCCCAATATTCCGAACGATTCCCTAAAAGCTGTTGTTCCTAATAAAACCATGCGTTTTGATCATTATATCCGGATCAATGATTTTTCTCTTCGCCTGCCTCAGGACATTCATGATGCCAATTATCCGTTAGAAATTAAAATAATCCATAAAAAGGACACGATGTATCTTAACCAGACTACCGGTTCGGGAAGCAGAATTTTTGAGAACATGATATTTAATAATAGGAAAGAGGTGGTAAAAGCCAAACCGGATTCTGACTACACGCTGCAGTTTATAGCCGGACGTTATTATTTTCCTGCCTGGGCAAAAGCATTACTGGACAATCTGCCGCTGGCAGACGGCAATGTCAAAGTGGTAAACCTCAACCAACGACATTTTATTATCCCAAAAACACTGTATGATTCTATAGCCTCACCACGTGCAAAATTTAAAAACAGGTCCGCATTAAGTGAAAAAATAGAAGACAGGATTGTCCGTAATTTTACACAGGGGTATTTTACCGTGGACAAACGGGTTGAACCTGCAAAGTTTGAAAACCCGGCTTTACCTTATAAAGAACCGTATTGGGATGATGCGTTGTATCCTACAAAAGATAAGGATGTTTACTTTGGAAGGGTGCGCTATAGTAAGGATTCCCTGAATGAGAGTAACTGGAAATACCTGTTTTCGGTTTACAATAAAAGAGAAAACACCATCAGGCATTGGTTTCCAGAAAACAAGTCACATTTTTTAAGCAGCGGTTACCTATATAAGGATACCTTTAATACGGCTATTTATCAGCGTGTGTGGTTTACGGAAAAGGCAGACCAGACCCAACATTACATACCGCCCACAGAATGTATTTACCAATCTGATGACGAAGGCAGGACGTGGCAGGAAAACCGGTCTGTAACAAAGCTGTTTAACAAATACGATTTTGAGCATATCGAGTTTTTAGACAAAGACTACGCTTTGAGTTACAATAGAAAAGAGGTAAAGCACAAAACGAGAAATTACAATATAAAACAGATAACCTACTATCTGCTGAAAAATATGCAGGTGGTCGATTCGCTAAAAACACCTGATGATTATTATGAATTTGACAACTATATAGAAAGACACAATCATTATCAGTTTGCTGTAAAAGATGTGATGCTGCTCGGTACCTGGAATTATGAAAATAACCCGGACTATGGAAAACCGTTTTCCCAGGCCGTTATTAATAGGGTGAATGACGGATGGGAGTTTAAAACAGAACAAAAGGTATATGCGCCGCGCCCTGTAATCAAAGTGCAAAAGGAAGCGGATACTGTTGACTATCAAAATTTCCACTTAATCAACAAACATGAGTTGTTGTTTAAAAACGGTTCGGGAACATTAAGAGTGAAAAATGAGGTCACTAAAAATCCCTGGAACCATGGTGTGGTGGCGATTGAAAAAGAAAAACAGATTTACCTGTTGGACAACGATAATGGCTTTACCTATATCTCTTTCGATGGTGGCGCTTCCTGGTATATTTACCCGAAGGCACTGGAAGCCCGTTCGGATTATCAGTTTCTGGAAATCGACGACAAGGATGTGATTTCGTTTTTTAATCCCTGGAAATTGTATAAGGTGTTTTATCGGTTTTCTCAGAAACTGTAGTTATGTCAAAGAGCGTTAGTAGTCATCAGGAATCGATTGAATTTGTGTTAAAACAAAAAAGTGCCAAACATTGTTTGATACTTTTTTGTTCACAGCAAGCTGAACTCAAACTGATTGATAAAGATTTTAATCAAATGCGGGTATTCATGGGGATAATCTGTGCGGAAGCAGCATGCATTTTTGAAAAGGAAATCAAACAATAAGATTACCAATTGACGAAAATAAACTCGTTTTGCCAGGGCAATCTGATCATACCAATTCCCCAGGATAGTTTGTCCATTAAAATGTCCTGTGTCTTCCGTTCAACGGTCAATGTCAGATTGGCGATGACTAATTTTCCCGGACGCTGAAAAAATTCATGTTGCAGCAATGCTACTGATGCTGTTGTCATCGAACTCCAGTTTTGCTGCACGGCTCCGATTACTTTTGCCGCTTCAGCTTTGTGCTTTCGTGAAAGTTTTACATGCCGGTTGATACTCTGGTGCAAAGGAACATTACATAAAAATTTCTCAAATAACATATTGCTTTCCGGCTGATTCGTTTTTCCGGTAGCAATATAATGTAACAGATGAATGCCGGTTTCCGGATCGGTGAGCTTTTTGGTTTCCGGATCGATCAGATTACAATTTTTAAAAAGATTGCCGATAAAAGGATGAATAAGTACCAGTCCGGCATTCTCCACCTGATAACCATTTACCGTATCGGTGGTGTTATCGTCCTGTATATCGGTGTTGAAAGTATTCGTGTCGATTTGGTTTCGGTTTACTTTTCGCGAATCTTTTTCCAGAATACCTTTTTCACGCGTGTTTTCCTTATTTTTTGGTACCTTTTTACCGGTGTGGTTGTTTTTATTTCGGATTGTATTAACATCACGTTGCTTAATAGCCGGAAAAAGAGTCATTATTTTGTCCCAGAGCTGTTCTTCAGTATCTTCACTTTTAGCCAGTTGCAAATAGGGAATGGTTTTAACAGCCTGTTCGATTATGTATTTCTGATAATCGTCAGAATCAGAATCGGGAAAGGAAACCGTTAAAATATTAAATATTAAAAACCATAACGCTTTTCTGTCGGCAAAAGACGATCCGGAAAGTTGTTTTATCCCGGTACCTTTTAGTGCTATTTTCAAACCTTTGGCTTTAATAACGGCCAAACAGATTTGTGCTATCTGGGCATCGGTAAACTGATTGACAATGCGTTCCCGTACTTTTGGTTTTTTCAGGCTGGCTACAATTTTGGCTGCAAAAGCTTTTTCGGAAATAATTTTTTTGAACGGGACGGATTCAAAAATAGCGGCCGATGTTTTATTGGCATTCCACCAGGGCATAGTACCTTTTTCTATAAAATGAATAAAGGTGAGTAGCAATTTTTCGGTTTCTCCCAGAAAATGGATTTCGGGATTTTCTGTAGCATCATAATACTGATTTGGATCATGATATTGATTTTGGTCGTAGCCATGATCATAACCATAATGCGGATTTTGGTCATGATTTTGCCCGTAGCGCGGATTTTGGCTGGGATGCTGATTTTGTTCATTACGCTGATTTTGTCCGTTACGCGAACTTTGGCTATGACCTTGGTTTGGTAGCTGATTCTGATTCTGATCCTGATCCTGGTTTTGATTCTGGTTTTGATTCTGGTTCTGAGCTTGGTTCTGGTTCTGAATTTGCCCGTGACTTTGGTTTTGGTTTTGGTTTTGGTTTTGTCCAGGACTTTGGTTTTGCCGGTTGTTCCGACCTTGTGCATCGCTCTGACTTTGCTCATAACCTTGATGTTGTCCTTCAGGCTGATCCTGGTTTTGGTCGTTACGCTGATTTTTGCTGTATTGTTGGTTGTAACGCTCATTTGAGCTTTGATTTTGTCGCTGACTTAGATGCTGACCCGATCCTTTTTTTATTATTTCACCAAGTTCTTTCTTGAACGATGTTATGATGTCGTTTTTTAATGTGGTATTTAATGATGATTCACGAGGATTGATCTCGACAGCCAATCGTGAAATCTGTAAGGTGTGAGCCGGTATTCGGGCTTGTACAGTGTTAAGATGCTTTTCAAGTTTTGGAAAAACTGTCATAGTCAAAAAGCTACTGATATCGTCTTTTATCTCATACGCCTTTTTCCTGTTGTTAACCGAAACTTCAATGACAACTTTATGTATAATATGGGTTTGTTCCACAGTAAATTTATTTTATAAATCAGCTACTTGTAATTATTCAAATTCTCCTCCCCAAAAGTCGGCCGGACAACGGCTGTATTTTGACTTTTGCTTGGCACTTAGCCTGCAGCCACAGCCTCTTATAAAACCTTCCTGAGGCATATTTGAAACTTCAAAAGTCAAGGGATGGATCCATCGTTGCGTGTCACAACTGTTGCCGTTTTTTAAAGGGCAGGCATTACAGATGGTTTCCCTTTTCGAAAAAATGTGCTCGTCGCTTTCATTTGCGAATCCGATTTTGGAACGAAACTCATTAAAATGACCATCCGCAATCTCATTGCGTTTGTGGAAAAGATTTTTAAAATTCATCGGGTTTAGTATTAAAATTATACTGCCAAAATTATTAGAAGTGATTGCATCAGGCTAGTTATTAGTCGTCTGGATTCTGTCTTTGCAGTAGATTGGAATTTGGAACAGGGGTTTGTACTAAGGCTGAATCTTTTGCAATAGGCGTGAATACAGGGAGAAACTATAATCGTCGGTTCGGGTGTTCTTTTTTTTTGAAAAGAGGAGGTAAACGAGTTTGTTTTTTGACTTAAGTGCGATGAAGTTTGTGAAAAATGGTTCATTAATGGATTTTACAGACTCTTTTTTTTGTTTGTATTGTTAATATCGCCCTTGTTTTTTTCTGTTTGAATATTGCGAAAAGAGTTTTTTGATTTTTATTGGTGCGAATTGCCTTTTTAATGGCTGGCTTGTTGCGGGATCAGCACCTTAAAAGAGTCTAAAATTTCAGGTAATATAATCGTTTTTAAATAGCATTATATCAGTGTGTTATGAATTGTTTTTTATTGAGTTCCACAAATGCCCGGAAAAACGACTTACTGCAAAGACAGTTTTGAGGGGGAAAAATATTCGTTTTTTCGAAAGGGGTGATTGTATGTTTGCATCGTGATAATCAACAATAGAAAATTATGATTTATAAAGTATTAAAAGCATTAAGTGACACGCTGGATCATGAACTAAATCTTCCGGATCCGGAGTATCCGGTTCAGGAACCGGTAGACATCGTAATTGATAGTATAGCAAAAGAAGATAATGATGCGACAGCGATTGGCAATAAGGTGGTCATTACATTGTTGAGCGCAGAAGAAGAATCGGTATTAAAAAATACATCAAGGTATGAACCCATTTATCCTGAGGGATCTTCTATACCTAATGGGTATAAGAAAAAGAATCCGACAGCTTATCTGAACCTGTATGTAATGGTTGCGGCAAACCGTGACAATTATGAAATCGCACTTCGAAATATTTCTAAAGTTATTGAAACCTTCCATACTCAGAAAACATTTGTTAATGAAACAAAGGGATTCAGTGTTAAATTACAATTACACCCGCTTCCTTTTGATCAGCTAAGTTATGTATGGGGATTGCTTGGTGGTAAAGTAATTCCGTCTGCTTTATACAAAATAAGCATTGTGAAAATCCAAAAAACCGGAGAAACCTATCCGGAAGTAATCGAAGATATCGATATCCTAAGAAAAGAAAAAAAAATCTAAGAAAATTATTATTAACCTAAATTTTTAAAACATGTCAGAATTTAAAACTCCGGGCGTTTTTATAGAGGAAATCCCAAAATTTCCACCATCTGTAGCTCAGGTAGAAACGGCAGTACCGTCATTTATCGGCTATACTGAAACAGCGCTTGACAAAAACAAAAAGACCTTGAAAATGGTGCCTACAAAGATTAGTTCTTTGATGGACTATGAAACGTACTTTGGAAAAGCGAAAAAAGAAAGTATCCAATTAAAAGATACTGAAGACCAAGGCTTGACCCTTGTAAAACCGAATGTAAAGTTCCTAATGTACTATTCCCTGCAAATGTATTTTGCAAATGGTGGTGGTCCGTGTTATATCGTTTCTGTAGGCGGTTATGACGGCGGTGTAAACAAAAGTGATCTGAAGTTAGGTCTGGATGCTTCTGCTTTGCAGGAAGAATCAACAATTGTTGTTTTTCCTGATGCAACATCATTAACACAGCAGGAAGAATTTTATGCAATTTATCAGGATGCATTAGTTCAGGCTGATGACTTAAAAAACAGATTCCTGATCATGGATACATTCCGTGGTGAATCAAAAACGAAAGAACCGGTTGCTGGTGCTGATTCGCCTCTTGATACGGTTGGATATCTTCGTCACAAAATCGCGACGACAATGCATGCTGCAGCCTATTTTCCACATTTGAAGACCGTATTGAACTACAGTTTCGATGAAAAAGCTGTAATCGACCATGCCGGATTACAGTTAGCCAATGCTCCGGGGAATTTCTTCGCTGATGCTGCGGCCGATTTGGGTGCATTAAGCAGCCTGGCTTCGGCGGAACTGGAAGATGCAACTCCTGAGGAACCTGCTGATACAAAAGAGCTTATCGGTATTATAAAGAGTGCTATTGCTATCGTAGAAAATGTAAATGTTACGGCCGATAGTAAAGTTTCGTTGGTGGATGCTCAAACGTATTTACAGTACTTGAAAAGCGGAACAGCTGATGATGAAGCTATTATTGGAATTCTAGCTGCCTTGAAAACTGCGGTAGAAGGAGCTGAGGATAAAAAAGGCGATGCAAACGGATTAAAACTGGATGCGTTAAAAACTACAAATTCCGCTTTATACAATCAGATTAAAAAAGTAATCGCTGAACTAAACGTGGTATTACCTCCGTCTTCAACTATGGCTGGAGTATATGCTAAAGTTGATGGTACACAAGGGGTTTGGAAATCACCGGCGAATTTGGGACTTAACTATGTAATCGCTCCAACCGAAAAAATTTCAGACAAAGAGCAGGAAAGCTTAAACGTAAATCCAAGCGGAAAATCGGTTAATGCAATCCGTACGTTCACCGGTAAAGGAAATCTGGTTTGGGGTGCAAGAACTTTCGACTCGGAAAACACCGAATGGAAATATATCTCGGTTCGTCGTCTTTTTGATATGATCGAAAAATCAGTTCAAAATGCAATGCAGCGATTCGTTTTTGAAACCAATGACGCGAATACCTGGGTAAAAGCGAAAGCCATGATCGAAAACTACCTGAACCAGTTATGGATGAGTGGTGCCTTAGCGGGAACAACTCCGGAACAAGCCTATTACGTTATCGTTGGTAAAGAAACAACAACGGCGCAAGATGTACTGGAAGGCAGAATGAATATTGAAATTGGTATGGCGGCAGTTCGCCCTGCAGAATTTATTGTGTTGAACTTTTCACACAAAATACAAGAATCATAAAAAATAGATAACAATTAAATACAGCAAATTATGAATGAATATCCATTAGCGAAGTTTTCCTTCGAAGTTGATTGGGGTGGAACAAAATTAGGTTTCACGGAGGTTACCGGAATGCAGATTGAAACTGACGTTACGGAATACAGACACGGAGCCAGCCCGGACTTCAGTAAAATCAAAATGCCCGGACTTAGAAAATTCTCGAACATCACGTTAAAACGTGGTTCTTTCAAAGGAGACAACGAGTATTTTACCTGGTTAAACAGTATCAACCTGAATACAGTAGAGCGTCGTTCGGTTACAATTTCACTTTTAGACGAAACCGGAGCACCGGCAATTACCTGGAAAGTGAAAAACGCATTCCCTGTTAAATTACAGGCTACCGATTTGAAAGCTGATGCAAGTGAAGTGGCTATTGAAACTTTAGAAATCGCTCACGAAGGATTAACAATCGAAAACAATTAATAAATAACTTTTAAATTAAAACACATGAATTACAAAACACCAGGGGTTTACGTAGAGGAAATTGTAAAATTCCCACCATCAGTGGCACAAGTAGAAACAGCTATTCCGGCTTTTATTGGATATACTCAAAAAGGACCAAAAGATGAGCCAACAAGAATTTCTTCCTTAATGGAGTATGTTACACTTTTTGGAGGCGCCGATTTAGAAAAAGACACTTTTAAAATTAGCATTGCAGACGATGTGGCTACTGTTACAATTGATGAAGCTAAAATTAGCAAATTCAAAATGTACTATGCATTGCAAATGTATTTTGCAAATGGCGGTGGTCCTTGTTATATCGTTTCTGTAGGGGGGTATACTACAGGTGTAAATGCAGTAGATTTCGATAAGTTAGTAGCAGCGTTGGAATTATTAGAAAAAGAAGATGAGCCAACACTAATCGTGTATCCGGATGCAGAAGCTTTAACAGTACCTAATGCACACTCATTATACAAGAGTTCATTAAACCATGCAGAAAAAATGGGTGACCGTTTTGTGATTATGGATACTATTGGTGGTGTTGATGCCTTCAGAGAAGGAGTGGAAGCAACCGGTTTAAAATATGGAGCTGCCTACCACCCGAACTTGGAAACAATTTTGACATATAGCTATAATGATGCAGATATTGCTATTACCAGCTACAAAAAAACAGTAGGAAATACTTTAGAAGCTGTTGTAGGAGCTCCAACAAAATTGGATGCTTTAAAAACATACAACTCGGCTTGTTACAACTCGGCGAAAAAAGATATTGCTGCAAAACGTGTTGTTTTGGCACCGTCTTCAACAATGGCCGGAGTTTATGCAAAAGTTGACAGTACTTCCGGAGTATGGAAAGCACCGGCAAACATTGGTCTTAACTATGTAGTTGCTCCGGTTGAGAAAATTTCTCATAAACAACAGGAAAGCTTAAACGTTGATGCTAAAGCTGGAAAATCAATCAATGCGATCCGTACATTCACCGGTAAAGGTACTTTAGTTTGGGGTGCCAGAACTTTAGACGGAAACAGCAACGAATGGAGATATGTATCCGTACGTCGTTTCTTTAACATGGTTGAAGAATCAGTTAAAAACGCTACAGAACGTTTTGTATTTGATGCTAACGATGCTAAAACATGGACACGTGTAAAAGCGATGATCGAAAATTTCCTTAACCAGCAATGGATGAGTGGTGCCTTAGCCGGAAGTACTCCGGAACAAGCCTACTACGTAAGCGTTGGTTTAAACGAAACGATGTCGGCTCAGGATATTTTAGAAGGTAGAATGATCGTTGAAATCGGTATGGCGGCAGTTCGTCCTGCAGAATTTATCGTGTTACGCTTTTCACACAAATTACAAGAAGCATAAAAAATAGATAACAATTAAATACAAAAAATTATGAATGAATATCCATTAGCAAAGTTTTCCTTCGAAGTTGATTGGGGTGGAACAAAATTAGGTTTCACGGAAGTTACCGGAATGCAAGTTGAAACAGACGTTACGGAATACAGACACGGAGCCAGCCCGGACTTCAGTAAAATCAAAATGCCGGGACTTAGAAAATTCTCAAACATCACATTAAAACGTGGTTCTTTCAAAGGAGATAACGAGTACTTTACCTGGTTAAACACCATCAACCTGAATACAGTTGAGCGTCGTTCGGTTACGATTTCACTTTTAGACGAAACCGGAGCACCGGCCATTACCTGGAAAGTGAAAAACGCATTCCCTGTTAAATTACAGGCTACCGATTTGAAAGCCGATGCAAGTGAAGTTGCTATCGAAACGTTAGAGATCGCTCACGAAGGATTAACTATTGAAAATAACTAGTCATGGCAGGCTTATATCCTCCAACAAGCTTTTCGTTTACAGTTAGCGGAGTAGCATCAGAGGGTATTGACTCCAGATTTCAATCTGTATCTGGATTATCTACAGAAATTGGAACTGAGGAGTATGCAGAAGGAGGTGAGAACCGATTTGTTCATCAACTTCCACTGCGTCCAAAATACCCTAATTTAGTTTTAAAGCGTGGGCTTGTAGAAGACTCCGGATTGATTGAATGGTGTAGAGCTGCCATGGAACGATTCGAGTTCGCCCCCAAAGATTTAGTCATTACGCTTTCAGGTGGAACAGATTCAACAGCACCATCGATGTCTTGGAATGTTGTAGGCGCATATCCGGTAAAATGGGATGTGTCCGAATTTAACGCCGAAGAAAGCAAACTGGCTATTGAAACAATAGAACTCAAATATAGATATTACACAATACCTTAAGCAAGCGGTCTAAGCTTGTAATTTGAATAGCAAAACTAAACACATAAAGTGTATTAGTTAAAGGTAAAATCTTAACTAAATCTTTTAAAAAAAAGGCGACAGTTTGATTGTTAAAATCAACCTGAACGGACGCTTTATGTGTTTGGTTTTTTAATAAATAGCGCTTTAAAGTGCTTATTGTCAGTATTTAAAGCGTTTACTAATCCATTAAAAGCAAACGAAATGCCAATAGAAATAAAAGAACTCCATATTAAGATAAATGTGGACGAAAATGCATCCGGTACAACAACTGCCACATCGGTAGACAAGGAAGGAATCATGCGGGCAATCAGCGAAAGCGTAGAACAAATAGTAACTATTGAACAACGTAAAAAAGAAAGATAATGGGAGGATCAATTCAAAAATTAACGATTGGAACCTATAAAGATTCAAACTATGAATCCAGGATCTTAATGGGGGCTTTTAAAGCGTTTATCAATCCTGCGGGTTTTTCCATGACCTATAAATCAAATTTTGCTTCAGATCAGGCAATGGGTACTTCTAAAGCAGATTTGAAATATACCAATTCGGTTCCGTCTGATTTACAATTAGATTTTCTTTTTGATGGCACAGGAGTATCAGAAGCAAATGCCGTAACTAAAGCACTTAGTAGCGCGGCGCAAAAAGCGGGTCAGGGATCAGCATTCGCAGCGGCTGCAGTGTCAAAACAGATAAAAGATTTTTATAAGGCTACAGGACAACTTGAAGGAAGGATTCACAAACCCTATAATGTTATTATAAACTGGGGTGATTTTGAATTTCTGGGATTTCTGTCGGAGTTTACCATCGAATATAAATTATTCAATAATGAAGGAAAACCGTTACGGGCAATCGGAAAAGCAAAATTTACAGAATCCATTAGCCCGGAACTCGCTGCAAAAACAGATAAACTGAACTCGCCCGATCTTACCCATAAACGAACGGTAGTAGATGGTGACACACTGCCTTTGATGACCGAAAGAATTTATGGTGATTCCAAATACTATTTAGAAGTCGCCAAAGTAAACGGTATTATCGATTTCAGGCAATTAACTCCCGGACAGGAATTATTCTTTCCACCTATAGCAAAAATATCATAAGATGAATAATAGCGGCTACATACAAACAGCAAAAACTCCCGACCTGGTAACCTATAAAGTGATGTCCGGAGGCACAGAACTGCCCGTTCAATACGGCGTAAAAAGTATTGTGGTAGAAAAAGAAGTGAACAGGATTCCACATGCCCGCATTGTTATTTTAGATGGAAGTGCTCCGGATCAGAACTTTAAACTAAGTAGTGAAAATTTACTGATTCCGGGAAAGGAAATTGAAATTACGGTTGGATACCATTCCAAAGAAGACACCCTTTTTAAAGGAGTTGTGGTAAAACATAACTTAAAAGTTAAAAACGGATCGACTTACCTGATTGTGGAGTGTAAAGACAAAGCCGTCAAGATGACTTTGGGAAGAAAAAGCAAGTATTTCTACGAAAGTAAGGACAGCGATATTATCGAAGAGCTGATCGGAAATAGTGGTGCTACTGCCGATGTTGAAGCTACAGCAAAATCACATAAGGAATTGGTGCAATACCGTGCGTCCGATTGGGATTTTATGGTAACCCGGGCACAGGCCAATGGGAAACTTTGTTTTGTAGACGACGGCACCATCAAAGTAGCCAAACCGAAAGTGAGTGGCGAAACGGTAGAAACCGTAGCCTTTGGTTCTTCTGTTCATGAATTTGACGGAGAAATCGACGCCAGAAATCAGTTTAGTAAAATCACGGCTACTTCGTGGAGTTATACCGATCAGGAAATCGTAGAAGCAGAAGCGCAGGATCCTGCAATTGCACTCAATGGTGACCTTTCGCCAGGTGATCTGGCTGCTGTTTTCGGAATTGAAGACCTGCAGTTGCGACACGGAGGTAAGATAACCCAGGAAGAACTACAGGACTGGGGCGATGCCAAAGCCGTTTTTCAGCAATTAGCGAAAACACGCGGAACAGTAAAGTTTCAGGGGATTTCAAAAGTAAAACCAGGCGTTTTATTAAAATTAGAAGGCTTAGGAAACCGATTTAACGGTACCATTTATGTCACAGGCGTGCGCCATGAAGTTGCAGAAGGAAACTGGTTGGTGACCGCACAATTTGGATTAACACCAACGTGGTTCTCAGAAACCTATGAAGTGAGCGAAATGCCGGGATCCGGAATCATGCCGGCCATTAGCGGTTTGCATGTTGGAGTGGTATCACAATTGGAATCGGATCCGGATGGAGAAGATCGAATCCTGGTACAAATACCAATTATTAACAATGAAGAAGAAGGAATCTGGTGTCGTGTAGCAACACTTGATGCCGGAGAAAACAGAGGCTCTTTTTTCAGACCGGAAATTGGTGATGAGGTTATTATTGGTTTCATAAACGACGATCCAAACGATGCCGTAGTCCTGGGAATGTTGCACAGCAGTGCCAAACCGGCACCGATAACAGCCACCGATGACAATCATGAAAAAGGATTCGTGACCCGAAGTGAAATGAAAATGATTTTCAATGATGATAAAATTTCCTACACACTTGAAACACCGGCTGGTAAGAAAGTGATTTTAGACGAAGATGCCGATATTATAAAGATTGAAGATGAACATTCGAACATACTCACCTTTAAGAGTGATGGTATTACGATGGAAAGTGCGGGAGATATTAAAATTAAAGCCTCCGGAGATGTCAGCATCGAAGGAACCAATGTAAAACTGAAAGCCAGCGCACAGTTTAAAGCTGAAGGAAGTTCCGGTTCGGAAGTGTCCTCAGGAGCAGTAACCGTAGTTAAAGGCTCTCAGGTAAAAATCAACTAAAAAGCGATAAGGATCGCGATGACGAAAAAAGAAATGCAAAGGAAGCGACGCCTTACGATCTGAAAAAATTATAAATAACAATATATGAAACCAGCAGCACGAATTACAGATATGCATACCTGCCCGATGGTTACCGGAAATGTACCTCATGTAGGCGGACCTATATTGCCGGCCGGCGAACCGACAGTATTAATTGGCGGAATGCCCGCAGCAAGAGTAGGCGACAAAGCAATCTGTACCGGTCCACCCGATACGATAGCCGCCGGATCATCGACCGTTTTAATAGGCGGAAAACCGGCAGCAAGACAAGGCGATACCACAGCACATGGAGGTGTCATATCGGCTGGTCTGCCCACCGTGTTAATTGGTGGATAATGCTGCACAATGATATTTAAACTCAGTAATGGCTTTGCTACCCGTATTCGGCCTGGCCTGAAAACTGAAACATCCATAACCACACCGCGGTAAACAAAGGCATCATATTACCGATAAACTATTACAATAAAAAAAATATAAAGAACAGTATGAAAATAAATACAGATTTTTTAGGAATAGGTTGGAGCTTTCCGCCTGAGTTTAATAAAGCAGAAGGAAGCGTGACGATGACTACTGATGTTGAAGATATCAATAACAGTTTAATAATCCTTTTGTCTACGCGACCAGGAGAACGTGTCATGTTTCCAAACTATGGCTGTGATTTACAGGAAATGCTTTTTAAGCCCCTGGAACTAACACTAATCACACAAATGAAAGGTATTATTGAACGCGCCATCTTGTACCACGAACCCCGGATCAATATTATCAGTATTGAAATTGATACTACAGAAGAACTGGAAGGACAGGTGTTGATACATATCGATTATGAAGTAAGAAATACCAATACGAGAAGCAATGTTGTTTTCCCTTTCTATAAAGGAGAAGCCACAGCAATCTAAACGACTTGTAATTACTGTAACCCGATTCGATTTTGCCAGAATAGTTTACATCAAGTATTGCAGCTGACCATAGAAAATTAAATATAAACAAATGAAAAAAATAGATACATTTTCGCATTATCGTGACGGAAAATCACAAATGCAACGCTTTTTAACAGAACTTGATCCCAGTAATCTTGAATTGCACGATTTCGATTTGTTTGATTGGCTACTCTTTGCAAACAATTTTGCCAATCATGTAAATTATTTTGATAAAAATGATGCAACAACACCTAACGGAAGCTGGGAAGGCTTTTTTTTAGGTGCCGATGATTATTCCATTCCGCGTAGGGAAAGTGTTGCTTACAAGAGCCTGAAAAAAGAGGTTACAGAACTTGTCGCTCAATTTGAGAAAGACGGAAGTCTTACGCCTCACCTGACTTTATTTATCTGCTTTATTAAGTTGATGGATTTTTCGAAAAAGGCACTTAATAACCTTACCCAGAGACATCTGGATTTCTATTACAATGAAATTCTTCAGATCGAAAAACAAGATGCCAAATCGGATAAGGTTTATGTGATTTTCGAATTAGCCAAAAAAGCAATCCAGGAAAGAGTGCCGGAAGGGACCTTACTTGACGCTAAAAAAGATGCAACAGGTAAAAAACGTGTTTTTAAAACCGAAAAAGAACTTATTGCCAGCCAGGCAAAAGTGGTCGGACTGAAAAGCTTTTTAAACGATAAAACAAAAAAAGAACTAAAAATAGCCCGTGCGGTTAATACCTTAGACGGAATAGCCGAAAAACTAACGGAAACCAGTAATTATTGGTGGCCTTTTGGATACAATTCGGACGAATCCAAGCCTGAAAAATCGGACTTTAAAGAACTTGAAAACGCCAAACTGGGCTTTTCAATCGCTTCCTCATTGCTAAGCTTAAAAGAAGGCGAACGTACCGTAACCGTTACGATCAGCTTCCGAAATAACGGAACCTCAAGATTAGCGGCTTTAAAGCCTAATGAAATCGAAAACAATATCAAATTGTTTTACAGTGGTGAAAAAGAATGGGTGTCTGGTAGTGCAATAAAATGTCTTAACAACGATGCTAAAAGTCTACAGTTATCCTTTACGCTGACAAAGAATTTCCCGGCCGTAGTAAACTACAATAAAGAAGTATTGGGCGGAACATTCCTGACCAATTTTGCCATTGCACGATTCATGATCGAAGGAAACAAGTACTATGAACTTTATGAGGCACTGGCGGAAAAAGAAATCCAGAATGTAGACATTGCCGTTGATGTAAAAGGAGTAAAATCCATTTTGATTGAAAACGATAGCAGTACGCTAAATCCGGAAAAAGATTATTTCCCATTTACAGGACAACCGGTAACAGGATCTAATTTTTATATTAAATATCCGGAGATGTTTGCTAAAAAATGGGATAAAGCATCCATTACAATCAATTGGAAAAACACACCAACATCGATAAAAGATCTTTATGAAGGCTATACGATTAAGCCCAATGTTGTTGTTTCGAAAAATACTTTTAGCGCTGCTAAAATGAAGAGTTCTGTTGTTGTTCAGGATGATCATTTTAAAGCGAATGCTTCTCTTTTAGAAAAAGAAGGATGGGCTATAAAAGCGACAGACATCCAGTTGTACCAAAAAACGGAAACCGGTTATCAAACGCATTTTTCGATCAAAAACGCCAGTCCTGTTGCGGGAACTTCCGAGTCGATCCGGTTAACCTTAAAACAATCGGCATTACAGGATGTATATCCAAAATTATACACACTGGCATTAACCAGCGGCGAAACAAACATCCTGATCCCGAATGAACCGTATATCCCAGTGACCGAAAATGTCGAATTGAACTATTCGGCTTCAGAAAGTGCTTATACGGGCCGAAATATTCTGGTAAAGAATGTAAAAGCATTAAATACAAAAAGCGCTTTTGCGAGCCAAAATATTCTGGCAAAGAATGTAAAATCATTAAACATTGAAAGCATTTCTCCGAGCCGAAGTATTCTGGCAAACAGTGTAAAATCAGCAAAGAACAAAGAAGTAACATTGTTTTATGAAGATGCATTTGGTCAGGTTGAAAAAGAAATGTCCGCCAATAGTATTGTACCGATTCACGAAGCTGGAGGCGAATTGTTTATCTGCCTGGATGCCAATCCAAGTGAAACGGTATCCTTGCTAATCCAGGCTTTGGAAGGAAGTGAAAACACTTTGGCCGATACCTTTGAGAACAATGAAAATATTGAATGGGATATTCTTTCTAAGAATACATGGATAAGTCTTAGAAACAATATCCTGACAAACGAAACGAAACGATTCCTGGAATCCGGAATCCTGAAATTTAAGATTCCGAAGGATATTGATATAAACACAACCTTATTTGAGAAAAAAGGGATATGGATCAGAGCTAAAACAAAAACAAGCTATGACGCCGTATGTAAAATTCAGGGAATTTATACACAAGCTGTTCTGGCTACTTTTCAGAATCAGGACAATGATTTGACACACCTGGATCACGGACTGGAAGCGGGAACCATCGCAAAACTAATTACAAGAGTACCGCAGATCAAATCGGTAAGTCAGCCCTATAACTCTTTCGACGGAAAATATAAGGAAACCGACGCGGCCTTCTACAGACGTGTTAGCGAACGATTACGACACAAAAACAGAGCGATTACACAATGGGATTATGAGCAACTTGTTTTGCAGGAATTCCCAGACGTTTTTATGGTGAAATGTTTGAACCATACTTCCGAAAAATCATTTATGGCTCCTGGTCATGTGACACTGGTTGTGATTCCGAATACCAAAAATAAAAATGCATTCGACATTTACCAGCCACGAATAAGTCGTGCCAGTTTGAACAAGATTCAAAACTATGTTAATGGATTAAATTCAATGCATGTTAAAACCCATGTTATCAATCCAAACTATCAGGAAGCCACTGTAGAAATAGAAGCGAAATTCTTTAACGAATATGATGAGGCATTTTATAGCAAGCAACTGGACGAAGATATTAAAAAATTTATATCGCCCTGGGCTTTCGGAGATTCTGACGTAGTTTCTTTTAATATGAAACTCAATGTAAATCAGTTGATTAATTATTTGGAGCAACTTTATTATGTTGACTATATCGACAGTTTACAGGTAATGATTAATGGTGAAATACAGACGAAATATTTAATCGAAGTAGATCCGAAATCCATATTAGTATCCGCAAAACAACATGCTGTGACTATTGCAAAACAGGTATGTATTTAAACAAAACAAATAGATAAAAAACAGATAATTATGTCAGAAAATAGTCATATTAGTATACCTAAAAAAGTTGAAACGGAAGACCAGTTAGATTTTCAGTTCCTACGAAAGACAGGTATTAAATACATAGAAGAACTGGGTAGTAAACTCTGGACAGATTATAATTCTCATGATCCTGGGATCACTACTTTGGAAGTGTTAAGTTATGCCATTACCGATCTGGGCATGCGAATGAACCTTAATACGGAAGATATTTTATCTTCTGAAGATCCGGATAAAAATATTGAAAACCAATTTATTAAAGCTACCGAAATTCTGCCGTCAAGACCATTGAATGAGCTGGATTACCGAAAATTATTTATCGATGTTGGTTTAAAATCGGGCAGTAGCAGAGCTGTAAAAAACTGCTGGTGGCGTCCTAGAGTGGAATTGGTTTATGCCGATTGTAAGTCAACAAAACTGGCGTTAAACCCGAACGATTTAGGCGTAACTGAAACAAAAAGCTTCGACGTAAAGGGACTTTATGATCTTTATGTAGAATATGGTGATGACCTTGAAGGAGAAGATACAACCGATGTTTGCGACAGATCGAACACCAGAATAAAAATTCTGGAACGTTATCATGCAAACAGAAGCCTTTGTGAGGATTTAGTTGATATCAGGGAAGTTGAAACGCAAAGTATTGCGGTTTGTGCCCGGATTGGTGTAACAAACAAAGCCGACGAAGAACTCGTACACGCAAAAGTGTTGCGAAGCATTAACAATTACCTGTCGCCGGAAGTGCACTTCTATTCCTTAAAGCAAATGCTGGACAAAGGATATACAACCGATCAGATTTTTGACGGACCACTTTTGGATAATGGTTTTATCGATACGGAAGAACTTAAAAACAGTCAGCTAAGAAAAGAAGTACGGCTGTCCGATATTATCAGTGAGATTATGAAGGTTGAAGGCGTTCAGGAAATTAAAGAAATTTCTATCGCCGGATGTGACGGTACTTTACAACAAAGTGATGAATGGGTGATCTGTATTGAAGAAGGAAGAAAACCGGTATTGTGTGATCTAAGTTCTTTTAGCTATTCCAAAGGATCGCTACCGTTAAATATCAATCGTAAAAAAGTAGCCGAATACCAGAAAACATTCCGTGAGGAGCAGGAAGCACTTAGAGTAGATGCGCGGTTAAACAAAACATTGGAAATCCCTACAGGAACGGCCTATGACCTGGGGAATTATGCCTCTATTTTAAATGAATTCCCGGATACCTATGGTGTGGGAACATCCGGAATTATTGGAAATCCGGGTGTGGAAAGAGAAGCGCTTGCCAAGCAGTTACAAGGGTATTTGCTGTTTTTCGATAAAGTACTGGCCAGTTATTTCAAACATCTTGAAAAAGTAAAAGAAATATTGAGTGTTAACGGTACGCTGAAAAGAACCTATTTTACACAGGCGCTTAAAGGAATCAATGGTTTTGAAAATCTGGTAAAGAATTATGTAACTAACGACGACGATAAGCTTACCGATGCTTTATATGAAGAACTGGACAATAGTGTAGAAAGAAGAAACAAGATTCTGGATCACCTGACTGCCCGGTTTGCAGAAACATTCAGTGATTATACCTTCCTGATGAAAACACTTTACGGAGTGTCTACTGATGAAATTGTATTGCGAAACAAAGAAGTTTTCCTGAGCGAGTACAGCACATTGAGTACCGATAGAGGATTGGGGCATAATTATACCCTGACTGCCGATACCGATTTGTGGAATACCAGTAACGTTTCCGGAGTACAAAAAAGAATTGCGCGATTGTTGGGAATGAAAGATTACAAGCACCGAAATGTGTCCAATTCGCCTGTTCAGATTATCGAAGTTACCGAAAACGGAGCCCCGGCCTTTAAATGGCGTATTAAGGATGCCGACAATGCCATTATTCTGAGTGGTGTTAAAAGCTTCAAGATTGAGTATGGCGCTACACAAACGTTAAACGAAGCCGTTTATCAGGTTATTCAGATTGATCAGGAAGATCTTGAAAACAAGCTGGAAACCACTTTTAATGGAAACGAACGTATTGGAAACATCATCATCCGTAAATCGGAGATGGAAAATTTCTATCTGGAAATTGTAGACGATTCCGAAGCGGCTGTAGTTATCGCATCCCATAAGAAAACAAACCCGTATACGTCACAGGATGCCTTAAAAGAGGGGATCCTTAATCTGGTAGATTATTTCAAATATCGCTTCACCGAAGAAGGGCTTTTCCTGGTAGAACACATGTTGTTAAAACCATCGGTTAAAAATTATGATTTGATGGGCGGTATCGGTTGTATGGCTATTGAAGACACTTTTATTGTGATGTATGATGGCGATGGCGGCTCTGGAGCTGCCGATCCGGATGCCTTTATGACTACCTGCGAAGATGGTTGTGAGAACGATATTTTTGATCCGTATTCCTACCGTGTCAGCGTAGTGCTTTCCGGATATGCGTATCGTTTTTCAGATTATGATTTCAGACGTTATGCCGAAACGGTTATCCGACAAGAACTTCCGGCACACGTTTTAGCAAAAATTTGTTGGGTTGGTGACAGACAGGGTGAGGTCGAAACCGCGATGGGTGATCTGTCGGATTTCGAAAGAACCTATAAAAAATTCCTTCTCGATAAAGCACGAAATAATATTAGCAGTTTGGGAAGCAGTACCAAAGCGTTACTGGATGCACTAACCAACTTAAATAATATCTATAAGCCGGGAAGGCTGTTAGACTGTGCCGTGGACGATAACGACAGTCTGGATGGAAAAATCATACTAGGACAATCAAACATATAAAACAGAAAAAGAATGAACACTAAATTAGATAATATCACGACCCAGTATAGAAAGTTCAACGTAAATCAGGCGTTAACCGAAGGGCAATTGAATGAATTTATTGATTATTTTGAAGATCAGGATCGTTTATCAAGAACCAGGCTAAATGGTGTTGGAGTCGGTTGCGGTTTTGAAACCGGCTTTATGGCGAATACTGCGGCACGAATCGCAGTCGTAAACCCGGACCAGCAACAGTATCAACAGCAATTTCAATTTATTACAATTTCGCAAGGTGTGGGTGTTACCACAGATGGAGACCTGATTACGTTACGTAAAAATATTCCCGGATCTAAATCTAAAGAGGTTAAAATAGACGATGCCGAAACAAAATATGCATACTATAGAGCCTATTTGGATCCCTACAAATATCCGCATTTCTATAGCGGAAATACACAAATGCCGCTATTGGAATTGTTTACCCAGACCGACTATGAGGATCTGATAGCAAAAGGAGCCATAGCCGATTCCTTTCGTCCTGTATCAGCGTTGCAACAGGAAGTGCGCAATAAAATCGTAATTCTATATCTGGAAAGCTATTCTAATGAAGAATCACCTTGTCAGGATGTCGATTGCGACAATAATGGAGCAGAACAGGTGTCTGATCTTAAAGTGCTTTTGGCGAACAGAAGCGACATGGATTTCTATGCACTTAACAGTAATGGATATGACAGTATTTATCAACAGTACAATAACTACGAATTACTTTATGAACAGTTAAGAAACGTTGAAGTTCCAAGGGTAATTCTGGATAGAAATGTGACAACGGAATTGGCGTTACGTACAAAATTCCAGAATGCCATTCAGAGTGGTACGCTGATTACCGATTTGGATTTTAGTTTTAATCTCATTGCGGATATGTTTGATATTACCATGGACTTTGGTGGATTAAACCTGAGAGATAAACTGGATCAGGCATTAAATACGGCTTCATACGATTATCAGTATCGCTATGACCTGTTAAAAGATTTAGTGGATACATACAACGAAATCAAAGGATTGGTATTGCACCTTAAATCCGAATGTTGTCCGGATATTAACGCGTTTCAAAAGCACCTTTTGTTAGGACCTCTTGGCGCTCCGCTAAATCAGGGAGATCATACGTCATACCGTCATGATTTTTATAGTGCGCCAATCAATACCCATGAAGATGAAAACAAAGAAAAATTGATTTCATTGGCGAACCGTTTTACGCTAAAACTTAAAAAATTCCAATCGTTTAAAGGGCCGATCGTTATCACACCGTCTAACACAGGTGTTGCGCTAAGTGAAAAAGCCATTCCGTTTTATTATAATGTAGATCTGGATCTGTTAGAAAAATGGAATTTCGAAAAAACGAAAAATTATAAGGAAACCTATAACTTAAGTTACCATAAAGCCAATCTGGCAACCGACGATTTTATTCGGAATCCGTTGCTGTACAATATGGACCACAACGATTTTTATAAAATCGAAGGCTTTGTCGGGATGCCGTATACCATTGCAATGCAAAATATTAATGCCCTTAGGGATAGATATGGATTGGCATTTAAAGTTTCCGGATTATCCCTGGAGAAAAGTACCTCCCGAGCGCTTAGCGGAACCGTTACAACGGCTACTGCTGCTACAGCTACTGTTGCTACTGCCGCTGCTGCCGCTGCGGGTATTGCTGCCGTAGTTACACCGGGCGACGTAACGGCTGTGCCAGAAACACCTGTTTTGCCAGTGGGGCCAGAGTTGACAACCATATCAATCAAAGATCTGAGAGCACAATTAGTGGCTATTTCCAGTGATATTAGTAATCAGGTTAATGCACAGCAAACCTTGCGAACAATATCCGGCTTGGATAATCAATTAAAATTATTAAATACGATCGATTTTAAAGCGATTGCTGATTCGGGAATTTCCATTGTAACACAAACGGCCAAAGAAGAAAAGGTAGACACCGAATTTTTAGGCGATTTCCTTGACCTGAAATCAGGATTGGAACATGATGGCGGTGTACCGTTTGGCGGGACTTTGTATCTGATTTACAGATCGGAAGAACACAATACCGTTTTAGCCGATTTTGCATTGCCTTACCTGTGTTGTTCCAAAAAAGATCCGGTATTTATGGCATTGCCTACCGCTAAATTATGTCAGAATGATGCGAAGATTCCGTTTACGATTATTCCTTTGGATGGCGACATCAAAGCGAATATTGCAGGTCGGGAAGTGAAAGTCGTTAGTAAAACTGCAGGTCAGAATTTCTTCGATCCGGGCCTTGTGGCTGCGGCCGATTTAGGTAAAACAATCACCTTTACCGTTAACGACGATCCTGTGGATGCAAAAATGATCGTGCATGCACTGCCAAATGTAACGGTAACCGCTTCTGAACCGATTCACGGTGAAGTTCCGGATCTTCCGGATGCAGAGGTAACGTTTACAGTTACCGGAGCACTTGCAAATCTGACCTATATGATGGATTTTGGCGATGGTAAAAAAGCTTCGGGTACAGTGCCATTAGATGGTAAAATCAAGAATACGTACAAGCTTGTTGCAGGTCAGGAAGATACTTTCAGACCAACGATTACAATTTCGAACACGAACAGTTGTTCTAAAAAATATGATCTTAAACCGATTGTAATAACAGGACAAACAACCGTGAAATGTTTATCCGGTCTGGAAGTCACGATTCAGTATCACGACACCAAAGGACCTTGTCCGGGTGGACACGCTTGTAACTCGGCCCGATTCAAGTTATTGGCAAATTCGATACCACTTGGCAATGCGACTAATGGTAGTAACATTGTGAACTTAAATAATGGTAGTGCAGCACTTCAGCCGGGACAGGCTTATGGCGATGGAGAAACTTCCGGAAGATCGCGTAAGTGGACCTATAGCATTTCGGCAACAGAGGCACAGGCCATTGTTGCGGCAAACCAGCCTAACGACGGATTCATTTCGTTCTCATTGGTTTGTGCAGACAGTTCTTGTCACAGCGGTGTAGCATGGACTACATTAAAATTAGATGGTGCGGTAATTTATAACGGTTGTCCGAAAAATAACTTCTTGACTATTAACCCTTGTACAGGAGAAATAAAGAAATAATATGAAACTGATCGAACGATATGAAAAAGACGGAACTGTCATTGAAGTTGATAGTTTGCTTACTACAAGCGATGCCGTTATCGATATAAAACAAATCATGGTAATGAATAATGAAGAGGTTCTTTTTTGTTTTGATACCGTAGAAGATAGGATTATTATGACTGAATCTGCCGATGCTTTTATAGCAAAATACAAGGACTATTTGGGAACGTTGGAGAAAAAAACAGCTCATGTAGATACGGGGTGTGGATGCAAAAGTTGTAAGTAATGACATCTTTAAAGGATTTATAAAACGCGTCATGCTTGAATACAATCAGGACAGATACTGCGGGACTTGTACATACGGTAACGGAATGCAGAATAACCGCAGTATGGCTTCCTGTGAAAAGCTGCTAAACCATTTAAATTATTAAAAATGAATTACAATTATCAATTAAATAACATAGCAACCCAATACCGAAAATTTAGTAAAGGGCAAAGAGTAGAGGATCTGCAATTCAACGAGTTCCTGGATTTTTTTGAAGATCAGGACCGCTTGTCCCGGGTTATGCTGGAAGGCGTAGGGATTGTGTGTGGTTTAGAACCACAACCGATTTACGAAAATAACCTGCTTACCAAAATAAAGCTTTCGCAAGGTGTTGCAATCACTACAGATGGAGATTTGCTTACGTTAAACAAGAAAAGCAAAATCCAGGATTTAAGTGGCGACGCCTATATGGGCGAACTAAAAAACATAAACATATCCGATAAAGAATACACACATTGGAGGGTTTATGACAATAGTAAAGCAATGTATCCGCCTTTTCATACCAATTTAGGAGTGCAGAACGTACAACTTTGGGAACTGGCAACAGCCGAAGAAGCCACAACAAATTTTCAGCCGTTGGCAACACTTGGCGATTTTGATGACAAATACTTACTGCTTTATCTTGAAAGTTATGAAAAAGAAGTAAAACCATGTCGCGGTGTGGATTGTGATAATCACGGAATCCAGCAAATTCGAAACCTGAAAGTATTGGTTACGACACATAGTAGTGCCGACCGGATTCTGGCTAAGGATAACGTTTTCCCGGAACGTATGATCTCGGGTAACGTAACCACAGTCAGAAAATTAAAACGTGTTATTTTAACACCACAACTGGGAACACCGGAACAATTAAAACAGGCATATAAAAATATTGTAACGGAAAATGATTACGGTTGGATGTTTTCGAATATTGATTTTATTTCGGAAAAAATGAACATCCCGTTGATCAATCGGGCCAACTTTGTGAGTACGCTAAACCAGCTTGCGGATCAGAGTAATAATTTTCAGTATGCCTATGATGTCCTTAAAGACTTAGCGGAAACGTTTGCCGAAATCGTCAAATTACTACCGGGTTCCTTTACGAAATCGCTGCCCGATGTAGCCTCTTTTCCAAAGCATGTCATACTTGGGAAATTGCTGCCAATAGCCGGATATGATTATACCAGACATAACTTTTATAATTCGCCTGTTTTAGACAGCGAAAAAAAGACATTAAGGGTTAGAACATTAATCGAACGCTTTAATCAATTGATCCTTGCGTTTAGAAATCCGACCAATATTGGTACCGGAGTTGTCATTACGCCGTCAATGAACAAAAGTTCGTTAGGAGACCGATCCATTCCGTTTTATTATGAAACTTCGGAAGAATTTTTACGCCTTTGGAATTTTGACAAAACAAGTAACAGGGCTTTCGATACGAATTTAAATTATAATAAATCGAATCTTTCGACAGCGCTTAACGTGCAAATGCCGCTCGATTACAACATCGATAAAATGCCTTATTATCTTATCGAAGGACATCAGGGAGGTGATTATCATGAAGTGATCGATGCGATTCAGACAATAAAAAACGCGAAGCAGTTAGGCTTTGAAGTAATGTCGGTATCTCTGACACAACTACTTAATAATAAGGATTTCTATAAGGCTGATTTTGCCGATTATGTTGGGAAAAACCCGGCATTGGAACATAAACATGGAGTTCATAAAGGAGGTACTTTTGTCGTGGTTTACAAATCGGAAAGTGATCCTTATGTAATTGCCGATTTTGCCCTGCCTTACATTTGTTGTACGCCAAAAACACCTATTTCGTTAAGCCTTCCGTCTCAGACCGTTTGTAAAAATGGAAAACCGATGGTTTTTACCGTAAATCCGCCAAATGGAGAAGTAAAAGCAGCTGCTGGCAATGTACTCCTTGCAGGTGTTACAAAGATCAACGGACAATATTTGTTTGATCCGGACTTGGTTGAACCGGCATTACTGAATCAGGAGATCAGTTTTACAGTAAACGGAAAACCAACCAATTGTAAGGTCAGAGTTTTACCAATACCTGCCGTAACAATCAATGCGGTCAAATTTGATTATCCTGAAGGCGATTCAACGCAAACAGTTGTGACGTTTAAGGTTTCGAATCAGAATGGAGTGGAATATGATTATAAATGGGATTTCCTGGGTAATGGAAGCTATGTTTCTGTTAAACCGGATGATGCGGGTAATGTTAAAAATATATACTTTGCTAAAGGTAAAGTTAGAAGAAACCCGGTAAATGTCCTGGTTACAGCAGGAAACGGCTGTTCTCAGATGGTAACGCTTACCAATTGGTATGTGTCGCAACCAACAAATAATAATACTCCTCCAACGGTGGCGCTTAGTGCTATACCTACGGACTTGTATGTACCGGGGAGGCACCAGTCAAAAATTTACAGAGAAGTAACGCCTGGAACAGGTACAATTCCGGATTCCGGTTATATATGGTCGTGCGATGATCCTAATGTGATTATCTCGGGTACCAGCAATCCGGTAGGAGCAACTTTCCCTTATGCCGGAGTCTTTACGGTGAAGTTAACGGTTAAAGATTCTAATAATTTAGAAGGGTCCGCTACCCTTGTGTTTGATGTGAAAACGCAGGTGAGTATTACAAATTTGATTGTAACGCCATCGGAACCAAGTACCAATGATATTGTGAATGTTAGGGCTGTGACGAATAATCCAAGTAATATTCAGGACTTACAATATGAGTGGTACCTGGATGGTGAGCGGGTTAATACTACATCTGTAAATGAGATGGATTTTGGGCCACTGGATGCCGGGGAAAGAAAGATTGATGTGCTTTTGAGCAGTAGTGCGGGTTGGTATCATTCAACGGAAGTGCATACCGTTATAGTGCAGATTCAGGAGCCGGTATCACCGCGGGGAGGGACTTCCTTCTTGCCGGGAACCAAGATAACCATGGAAAACGGAAGCTTAAAAAATATTGAAGAAATCAAAAAAGGAGATCGGTTAAAATCCTATAAGGGCTCTGTGACGGTTATCAGATCTGTTAATTATAAGGCGGAGGTTAATCTGTACCGATTGAATGAGGAAGTACACTTTATAACGGGGGCACATCCGGTACGAACAACATCTGGCTGGCGATCGTATGAACCGGAAAAGACCAGAGCGATTCTGCCGTCATTTCAGATTGGCCAGCTGAGTGGAGACATTATGCTTATGAAAGCCGGAGATCTAACGGAACCATTACAAACGGACGACTTTATAAGCGGGAATTTTACAGTGTATAATCTGGAAGTAAACGGAACTTTGGATTATTTTGCTAATGGCTATTCTGTACATAGTGAAATAATACCACTGGCATAGGCTAAATGCTTAATCGGTTAAAGTAATCGAGCGTGATAAGCAGGTTGAGGTTGTTTAGTGGCAAGAAAACGTAGGGCCGGAAGGCCCGACGTTTCTGTTTGTTTTTTTGAGAATTTAAAGAAACCATGATCAAATGGTCAGGAAGCGATTGTTGTTATCGCCGGTTGTTTTTGCGTCTTGTACTAATGATGTTAAACAGTTTGGCAACATCCTTAAGATGGATTTCAAAATCATTGTAATAGTCATTTAAGGAATGCAGCGTAATAATTCCGTTTTCCACATCGTGATTGATGATCCGTTTTACCAAAATACCTTTTTCCTTGTGGATAATCACAAAGTCCCACTTGTTATAATGCAGTTTGCTCATCCAGAAATCCTGTCTGATATTCCTGCATAATAAGATGTCGCCTTCCAGGTAGCTCTCGTAGGATCCGTTATCCATGCTGTCGCCTTTAACTTCGAAGCACATGTACTCGCCCCGGTGTTCTACATCGTCAGTAAAGGGAATGGTAGGAAGGCTTTCCGTGTATTCTTCATCGGCAAAACCGTTAAGGTAACCGGCTTGCGCATATTGGTTTACAAGCGGCACATTCATGACCTTTAATTCGGAAAAAATAACCGGAGATCCATTTTCATTAGTTGGTTTCTGTTTTTTAGCTAACAGGCTTTTCATGAAAAAGGCAGTCGTTTCAGGAATTTTTCGTTCGCCTTTTTCCCAATACTGTATCGCTCTAATTCCAACTCCAATAGATTTTGACAGCTCAGATTGCTTCATGTTTAAGTTTTTTCGAATTTCTTTAAACTCTAAATAATTCATAATGAGATTTTTATAAATATTAAACAAAATAAAACGCAAATTGTACTCTTTTTTGTTTTGTAAACACGAACATAATTCGCATATTTGTCGTGTAGCGTATCGAGATTAATGCAAATATACGAAATATATGCAACATTTAACAGTGTTGCTAGTATTGGTATAATCAAGTGACGCTCTTATATTACAGTGTTTTATTTCCTTTTTGGAAACTGCAAAAATACAAAATAAAAATACGAACATAGTGCGGTATTGTGCGTTTTTTATTTTTTTTGCAGAACTATTTGCGTAAAGAAAAGCTACAACAAATGCTGGATTTATTTTTTAATCAATTTTTAAAACAACCAATTTTTAAAACAAACCGATGAGAAGAAGTAAAGAATTAATTGAAAAGCGAAAAGAATTTGTTACGAACTACGTAACGCATAACCAGAGCAAGCAGATGAAGGTGATTGTGACTGAATTGACAGAGATGCTGTTTCTGTCAGAACGTACCATATATAATATCCTTACTGATGATGAAAATGATTACTAGGATTGTAAGCCTTGATAAAGGATGGAACCTGTTCTGGTTCTATCAGGACAAAAACGAACCGGATTTTCCCGAGTTAGGTTGGGAATAAAGCCCGGAACTACGGTAAAGACTATTTAAATGTAACTGTCAGTATAAAAGATTACCATGCCGTTATGCATCGGATATCGTAAACAGTTAAGAACTTTTCTAAAAAAAGAAACAACGCCACACATTAATATCTGGGAAACAGGCCCGTAAGCCAGTATTTAAAGAAACCTGATGCAATGACTATTGTATAGTGGCGTCTTCAGAGAATAAAAAAATAAAGCAAAGAATGACAGGCTTTTTAAGCATTGACTTAAAGGGCAGGAGACCTTTTTGTCTTCATTCGGAAGCATTCCCTTTCAGATTAGCATCCAGATAAACCACTAACTACAAGTATAATACTAATAATTATGAAAAGAAAAAAGAAAGCAACAAAGAGAAAGAAAGGGGTATTTGATGAACCGGAAAAAGATATTGATGATCTTATTGATGATATCGCTTATCTGGATGAGAGTCAAAACATTAAAAAAAGCAAAAGCTTTTTAGACAATATGTACCTGATAAATAAAGAATAATGAATTTAGAAAACTTCAAGATCTTATTTATAGGAACGGCAGTCGCATTCTCAGGAGGACTGTTGAGGGTATTGATTTCGATTCAGAATAAAGAAAAAAAACAGCCTTGGGAACATATCGTAACCTTATTGATTGTGATAATCGTAGGCTTTACAATGAGTTATGTGATGCATAAAGCGAATGTCAATGACAAATGGTATTCCACCGGGATGCTTTTTGTCCTTGGCTATGGCTATGATAAATTCTTGAAAATGATCACAACAAATCTCCCAAGCTGGATTGACAAAGCGGTAAAAGCTTATATCGAAAAGACATACGGGATCAATACGGACAAGGCACCAAAAGAGAAAGAAGAGGAGGATGAAAAATAACTTAAAAAGGCAAAACAGATGAAAACAATAAGTCATGATTTCCCTGAAAATCAATATTACAGGGAAATGACAAAAAAAAAAGGAATTGTGCTGCATCATACCGTCTCTGGCGACTCGGTCGCGGGCGATATCGAATGGTGGAAATCCACTGCGGAACGTGTTGCCACACCTATAATTATCGCTAGAGATGGCGGGATACACCAGTTATATTCTTCTCAATATTGGGCACATCACTTAGGAATAAAGCAAGAACATTTTAAACTATTCGGTCTTCCGGCCTCAAATACCCAGCGAAATAAAGAATTTATAGGAGTGGAGCTTGACAGTTGGGGCGGATTGACCAGTAAAAATGCCCGGTATTATTCCTTTTCAGGCCAGGAAGTAAAGAAAGAAAACGTGGTGTATTATGAAAAAGGATTTCGGGGCTATCAGTATTTTGAGAAATACACGCCGGCACAGCTCGACTCTTTAAAGGAACTTCTGGAATATTGGGGCAAACGATATGAAATCCCGCTGGACTATAAAGGCGATGTTATGTTTGAATGTAACAAAAGAGCATTGAGCGGCGAAAGCGGAATATGGGGACATGCTTCTTTCAGGCCGGACAAGTCTGATGTGCATCCTCAGCAAGAACTCATCGCGATGCTGAAATCGTTAGCGTAAGGAATGGATATAAAAAACAAGGAAAATGAGAGATAAGGTGCTATGCTATGCTTTGGGTGTTCTGGTTGTTATAATCTTAGTACTGAACATTCGAATGTATTTTTTGAAAAAAGAACTTAATGCTGTTCTCGATGAACAGATGGAGGAATTGGAACTGCTGAAGGAACAGCACTTAATGCGATTAGACAGCATAGCGTTTTTGAAAGAAAAGAAAATCGCCGTGATAGCTGAAAAAGAAAAATCGCTTTATGATCAGGTTGCTAAGGCAAAAGAAAACAATATGCGTTATGAACAAATCAAAATTAACATTGGTAATACTGATGATGCTGACAGCCTGGCACGCCAGCTCACAAACCGCTATTCCGAAAGATAGTGTTGTGATCTCGAAAGAAGTGGCCAGAAAAGTACTGATTGACCTGGCGGATTATGATCGGCTCAGGGAAAATAAAGTAGAAACAAATCTGGAGGACTGTATCGGAATCCAAAAAGAAAAAGACGTATTGATCGGCTATATGGCACAACAAAACAAGCTTTATGGAGAAACGTTGCAGCTGACTGAAAAACAGTTGAAAATTAGAAACGAACAACTCCGGCTGAATAAGGGCAGCAGCGGCAAAAGCCTGTTGTTTGGTGTGGCCAGTTTTGCTGTAGGCCTTGTGCTGGGCGGGCTGCTGATACAATAATGTTCGAAGAAAATCAGAAGTATTGCAACTACAGAATAGAATAGCCGAAAAGCTATAGCATGAAATAAAAATACTTGAAATTTGCATTGTTCAATAAGAAGAACAGCAGGAAAACCGGAAGGTAAGACTTACTGCAACTACAGAATTCAAACACAAAATACACTTAAAATTCAAATCCAATATTTGAATTTTGTAACGATAAAATAAGCAGATACAATAGTGCTGCATACAAGTAACGGAAGGCATATCCGGCTTATAAAAACAACAAAAAAATACTGAGAAATGTTTAACGGACTGTGGAATTGTTACAAACAGGCAACCATCAGGAACATTACAACAAGATTATGAAAAATATAACGACGAGAGAGGAACTCAAAAAATATTTTGAAAGAGGAGACCGCCCTACTGAGAGCCAGTTTTCGGAACTGATTGACGGATATGTTCATTTAAATGAACTTAATTTCGGACTCTCAATCAAGCCGGCCACAGAAATATTCAATAAGTATTATGACTTTTATAAAGCTGACGATGTTGCTAATTCCGGAGCTGGCCACATAATAATCGAATCGGAAGCAGGAAAGGATCCTCAGATTTTTAACGGGTATCATCATGTCTTAAGCCGGGAAGTGTTCTATAAAAAATTGCATATAGAACTACTTGGCGGAATTAAGATTGAAACACACCAGCCGAAAATCATAATAAAGCGCTACAAGCAGAAAAAAAGACTGCGTAGCGGCTTTAAGAAAAAGTCCGGATTTTATCGGGAAAAAATGACGGATGCAGAACTATGGCAAAGAAAATCAGAATACATTGTGAAAGAACGGGAAATGATTCTTGACCTGGAACCCATCCACTATTTCAGACCGAATAAGGCGTATAAAAACTTTTTGCCATCAGGAAGCCTCAATAAATCCGGTTCTTTTAAGTACTCAAGACATGGAAAAGCTTTTGTACCGATTACCATGCAGGTGGAAATACTGATTAACGGTATTGCATACCGGTCGCAGCCCGTAGGATTAAAAATTATTTTAGGCTCTGCAGGCGATACCGATTCCATAAACTATCTTTTAGATTAATTATCAGGGATAACCCTGTCCAGGTAGGACGTTCTTTTTGTAAGTAGCCCTTGTGCGTCGGGTATAGTTCCTTGCTACGGCAGGAACTGATCCGGAACCGCATGGGATACGTTTTGAGCAAGACCCTGGGGAAATCCGTGGGACTATCCGTCTGCGAACGGCCTTCTGACGGGGTTTATCTTTAAAAAATAAAATATTTCGATTAAAACAGTACAATACAACCCTTGTCCAGGTAGGACGTTCTTTTTGTATGTAGCCCTTGTGTGTCGGGTGTGGTTCCTTGCTACCGCAGGAGCTGATCCGGAACCGCATGGGATACTTTTTGAGAAGGACTCTGGGGAAACCCGTGGGACCATCCGTCTGGGAACGGCCTTCTGATGAGGGGTGTTTGTACAATCGAAATACGATCAGAATACGCTTTAGGGCAAAGTGCTGATTGCTATTGTAATACCCCAAATACACATACAGAAGTACTCCATGCATTTGGGTACCGATATATCCCGGGAATTGAAAACCTCACAATTCCATAGGACCAAACAGTAATCCTGGTTGCAGACAAGCTCAAACAGGAATTTTTATCGGAAGTAAAACACCAAAATTTTAATTATTGCCTTCATTTCAGAGGCTTTTCCTGGTTTTAAACAGCACAAAACAGCGGGAATTTAAGGTAAGGTGTAACGGCCATAATGGAAAAGTACCTTCTGTATACAACCTACTTTTATAAGGCAGTAATTTTTATCAAATACATATAATATGACAACACCATTTAATGACATACTACAATGGTTCTTACAAGGTAAGAAACCAACGCAGTCAGAGTTTGAAGCAACATTTAGATCTTTCTGGCATAAGGAAGAAGTCATTCCGGCAACTAAAGTGGATGGTCTTAATCAGGCACTTAGCCAAAAGGCAGGACAGGCAGAATTTACAGCACACCTCACAGATGGGCAGGCTCATACTGGATTGTTTGCTGCCAAAGAAAATATAGCGAACAAACAAAATAGCCTGACACCGGACAATACCGGAACAAAGTTTCCTACAGTAGATGCTGTGAATCAGGCTATAGGAACCATTGGTAATGCTATTGATATAATTAACGGACAAATAGTATAATGGGAACAATTGCAGATAAACTAACTTATTTAGGACAAACAAAAACAGAAATACGCGATGCGATCATTTCAAAAGGTGTAACGGTTCCAGCCGCAACAACCTTTAGGGAATATGCCGGTAAAATCCGTGAGATAACAGCCGGAAGCGGAGGTGAAAATCCGGTAGTATGGACACGCCCGGCGGATTGGTTGTCCATTGAGAACAGAGTTAAGGAAGGCGATCAGAAATTCGTGGGCTTACACGCAATATATGAAGACAGTAATTTTATTTCCCTATCGGCTACCGGGAATTATACGGTAGATTGGGGTGATGGCGTTGTCGAAAATTTTGCGTCTGGTGTTCAGGCCTACCACATTTATACCTACAGCTCTTTTCCGGGAACAGAAACGACGGGCGGTTATCGTCAGGCTATTGTGACCGTTACACCGCAGTCGGGGCAGAATTTAACGAACGTAAATTTACAGCGAAAGCACAAGCAGGCCGGATTGAATTCGTACAGTACCAGATGGCTGGATATTAGAATGAGCGGACAAAACATGACGAGCCTTGTTATTGGCGGAGCCACAATAATGCACCGATCTTTAGAAGCATGCTGTTTTTTAGGAAGCAACTTAATAACCGATTTTTCCAAATTCTTTTCAGGATGCAGTGCCCTGCAGTCCGTTTCCTCACTGGACACTTCCAAAGGAACGAATTTCAGTAATATGTTCACGTCGTGTACAGCGCTGAAAACCATTCCCTTATTGGTTACATCAAAAGGAACGGATTTTAGTTATATGTTCGAATCATGTGCTTCTTTAAAAACCGTTCCCTTGCTGGATACAACAAACGGAATGAGTTTTAGCGGCATGTTTTTCGGATGTACTTTACTGCCGGCGGTGCCCTTATTGAATACCGCAAAAGGAACCGATTTTAGTCTGATGTTTTCATTGAGTACTGCTTTGCAAGCCATTCCGTTACTGAATACTTCAAACGGAGCCGCATTCACCAGTATGTTTGAATCATGCGCTTCTTTGAAAACCGTGCCGTTATTGGAAACGTCAAAAGGAACCGATTTTAGTTATATGTTCCAGGGCTGTGTTTCCTTACAAACCGTTCCCTTATTTAAAACATTAAACGGAACGGACTTTAGTAACATGTTTTTCGGATGTACAGCTTTGCAGACCATTCCACTACTTGTTACGGCAAAGGGAAGCAATTTTAGTAACATGTTCGGATCGTGTGCGGCATTAGAAACACTTCCGTTACTGAATACTTCCGCCGGAACTAATTTTAGCGGGATGTTCACTAATTGCGGGACATTGAGTAAAGCATCCTTTACAGGAACTAAAAATGTACTTTCCTATGCGGGCTGTAAACTTTCCCGAACGGCCTTAGTTGACATCTTTAACAACTTAGCATCCGGAGTATCGTCTAAAACAATAACAATAACAAATAATTGGGGAGCACCATTATTAACGGCCGGTGAAAAAGCAATCGCTACCGGTAAAGGATGGACCATTGTCGGATAAAAAAAATAAAAATATGATAACAAATACAACCGAATATTTTGTAGAAATAATTGCCGGAGAAGGAATGGAATTATTTAACGGACAGGAAACGACCAACAGAGTTACGGCACCTATCGGTACTGATTTGAGTGGCTGGATCGAAAGAGAACCGGTACCTACTGAAAGTACTCCGGAAGTATAAGCTGCCGGGCAGGAGCGAAGGACTTGACGGAACGCGATTCCGGACAGAAAAAAGCGCCATAGTTGCACAAAAGCTGGATTATTTGCGGATAAAAGAGCAGCAACAGAATAAAAATACAACCGGATATATTGTCTAAATAACAGGAATTTTAAAAAATAAAGCACTTTAATATGACAAGTTTAACAGAAATGAAAAACTGGTTTAAAACCGGTTTCAAACCAACACAAATGCAATTTTGGTTGTCATGGGACTCGTTTTGGCATAAAGAAGAGATTATCCCGCAGGCCAATATTCTATACCTCGAAACCGATCTTGAAAATAAAGCAAATCTAAAAGGAGAAAATACCTTTACAGACAAACAGACGATACAAGGCGATTTAGAGTTAAAAGGTAATGTCAAACCGGGCTTCGAATGGTATTCAAGCTTTGGCGGACCTGAAACGGGGAATATGTATTTTGACAGGATTAATCCGACACCGGAATATCCGGAGTTTAACGGTTTATTCTTTTTTGCTCTTGATCCGGGTAGCTTTGATGAAAATATCCAAAGTGAAACAATTACCGTACGCTTATCGGTTGATGATCATTCCGGAAACTACGTTTTTACCAAGAATGACCATTTTGCAGCAACAACCGGTTATGGTCCTACGTGGACAATGCCTGCGTTAACAGGCTACACCAGTATTTATTTGGATGGAGCCACCGTACATAGAATAGCGCCTAACGCGGTTAAATTGAACCTGCCGGCGGATACCGGCTATATGGGCGGATTCCTGTATGATAATGTAGTCCGGGTACAACCCGACGGAACGCTAAAAGCGGCAGCGCCGGGAATTCCGGATATCGATAGCATACTTGCGGCAAGCGGGAATACCATAAATGCAGATGTCGATTTCAGAACGAACGATAACCACAACAGAAATCAGGTAAACGGCGAAGGCTCTTTGATTGCCTATAATGCAAATGATGGCTCGGGTAACGACAGGTTTGCCTCTTATACCTTGAACGGAGTACGCTTTGAATCGCACTACAATAACCCTTCCTGCCGGTATGCAGTATCGGTAATTCCAAACATGGCATAGGGAAATAGTAATCCGGCCGAGGTAGTATTGCCTAAAAAGAGCGGGCATTTGCCGGTTAAATCAGAACTGCCGGCATTGATCCACCGAACGATTGCTACTACGGCCGCGACATTAACGGATTCGCAGTTAAATACCCTGATAACCCCGCTGGATAACAGTGGTGGTGATTATAGAGCATTGCACACAACGCTGGTTTATAATGGTACCGCAAATGCTACCTGGGCAATTCCGGCAGAGAATTTTAGCAGCTACAGATACACGATTATCAACAATACCGGACACTCCATAACCATTAACAGGGTTGGAATAACGACCTTTTGGGTAGCAGGAGTATCGAATACTTCGGTAACGATACCGGCAAATGGTTGGGCGGAAATTATTGGCAGCGAAAAAGAAAACCGGTTCTATTTCAGAATTTTTTAAAAAGAATGATAAAATCAGCTTTAATGATCGAAACAGGACCGGGATAACAATCGGAGAATACTAACGGATAAACAGTAGGGAATGGGAACAATTGCAGATAAATTAGCATATTTAGGACAAACAAAAGCCGAAATACGGGATGCGATCATTTCAAAAGGCATCACGGTTCCTGCAGCAACTGCTTTTCGGGAGTATGCCGGTAAGATCCGTGAAATAACCTCAGAAGAGGGAAACACAAATCCTGCGGAATGGACACGTCCGGCCGATTGGCTGCCGATAGCACACAAAGTGGTTGCCGGCGATCAGAAGTTTGTGGGTTTACACGCGATCTATGAAGACAGTAACTTTGTCTCCCTGTCTGCTACCGGGAATTATACGGTGGATTGGGGTGATGGCCTGGTCGAAAATTTTACATCGGGAGCTCAGGCGTATCATCTATATTCCTATGATGCTTTTCCGGGAACAGAAACGGCAGGCGGTTACCGCCAGGCTATAGTTACAGTTACACCGCAGGCCGGACAGAATCTGACGGGTATCAATTTACAAAAAAAGCACAACCAGGCCGGATTGAATAATCTTTATAACAGCGGGTGGCTGGATATCAGGATAAGCGGGCAAAACATAGCAAGCCTTATTATTGGCGGACAAACCATCTACCATAGATGTTTAGAGTCTTTTTGTTTTGTAGGCAATAATGCAATAACGGATTTTAACCGTTTTTTTTCGGGATGTTATGTGTTGCAATCCATCCCCATGTTGGATACTTCTAACGGGACGGATTTTAAATATATGTTTCAGGTTTGTACTTTACTGCAATCCGTTCCTTTGCTCGATACTTCCAAAGGCATTAACTTTAGTAGTATGTTCCAGAGTTGTATTGCGCTGCAAACGCTTCCATTGTTTAACACTGCTAAAGGAACTGTTTTTGGTAATATGTTCCAGGATTGCATTTCCTTAAAAACCGTCCCGTTTTTTGATACGGCAAAAGGAACGGACTTTCGTTATATGTTTCAAAACTGTAAGTCATTGCGAACGGTTCCTCTATTTGATACTTCTATGGGAATTAATTTTAGTAGTATGTTCCAGAGCTGTACCGCATTGCAAGAAATACCCTTATTGAATACGGTAAAAGGAACTAACTTTAATAACATGTTTTCCTCAAATACGTCCCTGCAAACGGTTCCGTTATTAAACACAGCAAATGGAACGGATTTTAGCGGCATGTTTTCTATGTGTTACAACTTACAAACCGTTCCCTTATTGGATACGGCAAAAGGGACTAATTTTAGTAGCATGTTTACCTCAAATGCGTCCTTACAGGCAATACCCTTATTGAATACAGCAAACGGTACTAATTTTAACACCATGTTTAGTGGCTGTACACTATTACAGACCATTCCGTTATTGGATACTTCAAAGGGAACAGATTTTAGTGTCCTGTTTTCGGGATGTTATGCATTGGAAACGCTTCCGCTATTGAACACTTCAAACGTTGCTCGTTTTGACAGCATGTTTACCAATTGCGGGACATTGAGCAAAGCGTCATTTTCAGGAACCAAAGAAAATATTTCCTATACAGGCTGCAAGCTTTCCCGGACAGCTTTGGTCGCTGTTTTCAGCAACCTGGCCTCAGGTGTGGTCGCTAAAACCATTACCATCACGAATAACTGGGGCGCAGCATTACTAACAGCAGAAGACAGGGCTGTCGCTACCGATAAAGGATGGACTATCGTGGGATAAAACCGGATAGACTATCGGAATAACCGGTATTTAAAAAGCCATCTTCAGGCATCGGAACCTGACCAGGACAAAACCGAAAACTATAAAAGGAAGCAGGCTACCTCTTGAGGTAGTGGATTCCTATGGCGTAATAATTTCATCAAATACAGAGCATATAATATGATAACACCATTTAATGACCTGCTACAATGGTTCTTACAGGGTAAGAAACCGACGCAGTTACATTTTGACGCAACATTCCGGTCTTTTTGGCATAAGGATGAGGTAATTCCAGCGAATAAAATCGATGGTTTGGAACCGATGCTTAACCAAAAGGCCGGACAGGTACAATTTACAGCACACCTCACAGACGAGCAGGCTCATACTGTTCTGTTTGCATCTAAAGAAAATAGTGGATACAAACAAAATAGTCTGACGCCGGATGGGACGGGAACAAAGTTTCCCACAGTGGATGCGGTAAATGGAGCCATAGGAACTATAGGGAATGCTATGGATATCATTAACGGACAAATAGTTTAACGGGATGGGAACAATTGCAGATAAACTAACCTATTTGGGCCAGACGAAAGCCGAAATAAGGGAGGCTATCATTTTAAAAGGCGTTACGGTTCCTGCGGAAACCACCTTTAGGGAATATGCCGGTAAGATTCTTGAAATAACGACAGCGGATAACGAAAAAGATCCGCTGGAATGGGTGCGCCCTGCAGATTGGTTACCCATAGAAAACAAGGTAGTGGCCGGCGATCAGAAATTCGTGGGCTTATATGCGGTATTGGAAGATAGTAACTTTATTTCGCTTGCTGCTACAGCAGATTATACGGTAGATTGGGGTGATGGTGTTGTTGAAAACTTCGCCTCCGGAGTTACGGCCTATCATACTTATTCGTATGGCTCTTTTGAAGGAACGGAAACGACAGGCGGTTGCCGGCAGGCTATCGTTACGATTACGCCTCAGGCGGGCCAGAATCTGACCGGTATCAATTTGCAGCGAAAGCACAAACAGGCTTTCCTGAATTTTTACAGTTCCGGATGGATGGATATCAGGCTAAGCGGAAAAAACATGACGAGTCTCGCTATTGGCGGATCTGTAATGTATCACGGATATTTAGAAGCGTTTTGTTTTTTAGGCAATAATGCAATGACCGACTTCCGTAAATTGTTTCAGGGATGCAGTCTGCTGCAATCCGTTTCATTATTGGATACCTCAAACGGAACGAATTTTACCAATATGTTCGCCTCCTGTACAGCACTGGAAATAGTGCCCCTGTTTGATACTTCAAACGGAACAGATTTCAGTTATATGTTCAGATCCTGTACTTCATTGCAAAAAGTACCCTTATTTGATACGGGAAAAGGACTTTTTTTTACGAATATGTTTGCCTCATGTGCGGCATTAAAAACCGTTCCGCTATTCAATACATCCAATGGCGTGAGCTTTAATGCCATGTTCCTGGGATGTACTGCTTTACGAACCATTCCTTTATTTGATACGTCAAAAGTGACGGGCTTTATTGCCACGTTTTTAGGATGTACATCCTTACGAACCGTTCCCTTATTGAATACTGTAAGCGGAACCGAATTCAACAGTATGTTTTTTGAATGTACAGCCTTGCGAACCGTTCCGCTGTTGGATACGGTAAATGGAACAGATTTCAGTATCATGTTTCATTCATGCGGTAAACTGGATATTGTTCCGGCATTGAATACGTCCAATGGAACAAATCTCACCGACATATTCATCAATTGCGGCTCCTTGAGTAAAGCGGCGCTCTCAGGAACGAAAAATACAATTACGTATGCTAATTCTAAACTGTCACAAAGTGCCTTGGTTGATATATTCAACAACCTGGCATCAGGTGTGGTGTCAAAAACCGTAACCATTACCAATAACTGGGGTTCTTCATTACTCACTGCAGAAGAAAGGGCTATTGCGACCAATAAAGGATGGACAATTGTCGGATAAAATAAAAAGAGGATCATAAATACAACCGGATTTTGCAGCGATAATTACCGGAAGACACAATAAACAGGAACGTAAATAATAAAAAACATTATATGGCAAGTTTAGCAGAAATAAAAAACTGGTTCAAAACCGGTTTGAAGCCAACACAAATACAATTTTGGGCAACATGGGACTCGTTTTGGCATAAAGACGAGGTTATTCCGCAATCCAGAATTCAAAACCTTATAACCGACCTTGAGAATAAAGCCGAAAAAGGTGCCGGAAGCAGATTCGGTATAGAGGACAATAAAATGCCGGATGGGATTAACCACCGGTTTGTGGATATGAACGGAAAGAATATGAAGTTTGACCATGCTGGCGATTTCATAATCAACAACTATACCCCTTATGGAAACATAGAAGAGCTGACGGCTCAGGATGAGGGAGCAGTCATTTTAGAAAATGACGAAACGGAAGGGGTTTGTACAATTTACAGAGCCGATGGAAGCAATATAAGCTACACGCCTCCCGGCGGATATTTACAGCTGTTGGTTTCAAAAGACGGAGCTCCTTATTTCCCGAAAGGCTTCTATGTTAATTATGATGCAAACAACCGGAAATGGATCTATAGGTCTGAGTTTTTATCTGGAGGATCATATAAATATCAGGGATTCGTAGGAGAAAAGTATTCCGATATAATTGCAGGACTACCACCTGTTATGGATAAAGGAATGGGCCAGGAAGTGGTCGTTGTTGAAGGTGACAAACTAAAAAAGACCCCAATTTACAATGTGCTGCCGGCGACAACATTAAATGAAGTAACCAATAAGGGAAACGTCAGCAGAAAAAATGTAATAATATCCAGATCCGGAACAGCCGATACAGACGACAACTATGCCGAATATTATGATTCCGGTTACAGGCTTTATGGCGGCTATAGCAGAGAACCTAAATATGATGTTTATATCGGACTGCAGCATGAAATGGGTTCTGCCTATAAAGGCAGGCATTTCTATGTGTGGCCGGCCAGCCCGAGAAGAAATGACCCCGGTTCAAATCCGTATATCATACCCATTACCGTAAATGGCAAGCCTGCCGATAAAGAAGGAAATATTACTATAGATGGTGGTAGTTCCGGAACGGCTACCTGGGGAACAATTAGCGGCGAAATAGTAGCGCAGCAGGACCTGGTTCAGATGGTTAACGGTAACAAATTCGGAACAGGAGATAACGAGATGGACGATGACAGGTCGGTAGACATGGATTATAATTCTTTTACTTATAACAAAGTCGGAACCTTTGCTTTGTTAGGTGATGATACGGATGCCAGTGAAACCGATCCGGCACTTATATTAGTACCGGTAAGGGCAGACATCCCGGACGGGAACCTTTTGAACAGAACTTTTATATTCAACGAGGACCGTAGTGCGATAACAAATAGTAATGAAATAAACTTTGAGTTAACCATAACCGAAAACGAAGATACTTATACAGATTACTACACCTTTACAAAACAAGATTTTGGCGATAGAGGCGGAATAATGTATTGTTCCAACTACCAGCTTTGGGATGATGAGAATACCATTTCGATAGAGATGACCGGAAACTACCAGTACCGGAAATTAAACTATGCCGATGTCAGAATGCAGGTTCCTCCCGATTCCGGAGAACCGGAAACAGGCATAAAAAGAGTCATGCTGATGAATGACAATGGTTCCGTTAGTCATGCATCGGAAGCGCTTGTTTTAAAAGAATTGTCCTATGTGGAATTAACGGGTAAAGCCGTAGTGGAAAATATACCGTATCAGCATTTTGGAGAATATGCTAATATCGAAATAGTGGGCAATGATACAGGGTATCCGGATTATGACAACTACACCTTTTTAAGACTTAACATACATTATAACCTGTCTGACCAGCTTGGGAATGAAGTAGCGGTTATGTTAGATGTAGACGGAGCTGTTGGTGTGTATGGCTTCTCGTCAATAATGATAGGAGAATACCGATATTTTGTTTATGATGGAACAATCGGAACGGTGGTAACTCCGATATCCTATTTTCAGCCAACGGTTAAACCGGCAGTTGTTAACATGAAGCTAATGGAAGCAACGGGCAATGACAGCTATTATAAACCCATTGTAACAGATGAATCCGGTAATCTTTTTAAAGGAAGTTCATTATCGCCCGGATTAGATACGGTTCTTAATACCAGGTCGAGTGCTGCATTCAATAGCATCACGTTAAACAATACCAATGAGTTCACAATATTAAATCCGGTTCCATATACTTCAGATCCCGGCGGGATGATGATTAAAGCCACAACCGGGAATCTGTCGGAAACATTTTATAAAAAAAACGGGATAAGTATTCAAAATGCTGCTACCGGCAGCGTTAACCTGAACTTTCCGACTTCCGGTGTAACAGCCGCTACCTACAACCTGAACGTACCTGAACGAAACGGTACTCTGGCAACTACGGATCAGATACCGGTTATTCCTCCGGCTTCCGGATTGCAGGAAGTTTTAGCAGTCAATTCAATTGCTGAAAAAAGAGGCCTGGTAAGAATTGAATCTAAAAGTAATGATCAGATAGGACCTGGGCTTGCCTATGGTAGCGCCAAACTGGATTTATTCGATACCGGAACCGGCACTAATGCAGAACTGTATGTTAGAGACTATTTCGGATTTGAAACATTTCTGAAACTGGGAGCTTCCGATGCATCCGGACACGGAATATTAGTAAATGCCTATAACTACGGTCTTAGAAACGTAACGGATCACTCCGGTAGCGAGTTCAATAATGATCTGAATTATGTGACGGCCGGAGGGGTCAAAAAATACTTTGATGCGAATATAGGCTATACCGCTCCGACATCGCAGACAGACACCGGCAGAAAAGGCGAAATAAGAGTAGGATCTTCATACGTATACTTTTGCGTAGACACCAATAACTGGGTGAGGCTGCCAATCGATACGTCAAGATGGACATAAAGCAGTAACCAAATAAAACCAAATAGACTATGGAAAAATTTAAAAATTGGACTTTGTTCGCAGTAGTAATCATTTTAGCAGTGATCGATCAGACAACAGACATTATGCCTTTGTTCTTAAAACAAATTAATGCACCGGAATGGGTGGGAGCTGCTTTGAGAATATTTGTGGCAGTATGTGGAGCGCTTAAATTAAGATTGCAGGAACCACCTGCAAAACAGGCGAATAAAGACGCCGAACCAACGGTATAGGTAAAAGTAATAACGGCAGGAGGAAAAAGCCTGCCGGAATTTTAATTCGGCAACAGAATTTAAGAATAAAGCAATCAGGCTGCCTTCAGGCATTGGGTTCGGATAAGGGGAATCCAGCAACGATAACAAATGGTGGTCAAACCTTTGAAATAAGGAGCCCTTATAAAAAATAGTAATGTTTATTGAATTTAAAGGATAATTATGGCAAGTAAGAATATTTTAAAAAATTGGTTTAAAACGGGCTTGTTTCCAACACAATCCCAGTTTTGGGAATGGATGGAAAGCTATTGGCATAAAGACGATATTATTCCACAGGCTAAAATTCAGAATCTTAAAGCCGATCTTGATAATAAAGCAGAAAAAGCATCGCTCGGTATTCATGCAACAGACATGAATGCCCATGCTGAACTATTTGCAAGGGTTTCGACACCGTATCAGTTTTTACCCGTTTTTCCAACCGTTGACACTTCTGAACTGCAGGTTGATGCGCTTAAAAATACCACGCTGAATGCAGTGATGTATATGGGGCAGATAGATATGGATGTAATACAACTGGACCCGATAACCGGGACTTTATCGAATTGGGATTTTAGAGCAAACACACAATATATAATACTTTATACAAAACGATAATATGAAAATCAATGCACAAGGTAAAACAATTACAACAGGAGACGAAGTTATAATTTCGGAATATCTTGGTGGTGTAAGTGCTACAACTGTTATGCAGGTTCCTGAGGATTCTGAGGCGCATGTATTGCCGAATGTTGCACTTAAGAGACGTATTCGTTTTAATCCAATGACTGAAAAGTTTGAGGGACATAATGGAACGGAATGGACAGCGCTGGGTTTTGATCAGCAGCTAAAGGACGCAATTGACTTCTTAAATGCCGGGTTCTTGAATAAAGCGGACCTTGTTGACGGAAAAATACCCCTTTCACAAATTAATGATGCCCTTGTTGGTGCGGTTAATTATCAGGGAACGTATGATGCGGCAACAAATAATCCTGCTTTACCGGTCGCATCGGCTAATAAAGGAAAATATTGGGTAGTAAATGTTGAAGGAGCCCAGCAGGGTAACAATTTCAAAATTGGTGATTGGGTTATTTCTAATGGTACTGCCTGGGGACGTGTTCCAAAAGCAACCGATGTGGATAGCACACCAACAGCAGGAAGTAATAATGCTGTTTCAAGTGGTGGCGTTGCTGATGCACTGGCTTTAAAAGCAAACACTATTGAAGTGAATTCCAAATTAGCCGATAAAGTAAGTGCTATCGAACTGCATGATGGCTTGATTTTAAAAGCAGACCTGGCTGAAGTGAATACAAAGTTTGCTGTAAAAGCGAATATCGCTGATGTTAATGCCGGTCTAGCTTTAAAGGCAGACCTAACCGATGTCAATACAAAATTAGCCGATAAAGTAAGTGCTATTGAATTGCATGATGGCTTAATTTTGAAAGCCGACCTGGCTGAAGTGAATACAAAATTCGCAGTAAAAGCGAATATAACCGACCTGAATGCCGGTTTAGCCTTAAAGGCCGACACCAGCGATGTCAATTTGAAATTAGCCGAAAAAGTAAGCGCGACAGAACTGCATAATGGATTAGTTTTAAAAGCCGACCTAACTGATGTGAATGCAAAATTCACAGAAAGTACGACCATTATCAATGCCGGTCTGGCTTTAAAAGCCGATGTAACGGATCTGAATTTAAAGGCAAGTAAAATCGAGTTGAGCTCAGGTTTAGCGGAGAAAGTAGGCATGGTCGATCTGAATGCCGGCTTAGCCTTAAAGGCAGACACCATTGATGTCAATTTGAAATTAGCAGAGAAAATAGGTGCGATAGAATTGCATGAAGGATTGGCATTAAAAGCCGATACCACCGATGTGAATGCAAAATTTGCTGTAAAAGCGGATATAACCGATGTGAATGCTGGTTTAGCCTTAAAAGCAAGCAAAGTAGATTTGAGTACAGGTTTAGCCGAAAAAGTAAGCGCAACAGAACTTCAGGAAGGATTAGTCTTAAAAGCAGATATCACTGATGTAAATGCAAAGATCACGGAAAGTGCTACCGTTATCAATGCCGGTCTGGCATTAAAAGCGGATATAACGGATTTGAATTCCGGCTTGGCTCTAAAAGCAAGTAAAATCGATTTAAGTACAGGTTTAGCCGAAAAAGTAAGCACAACAGAATTGCATGAAGGTTTGGCGTTAAAAGCCGATACCACCGATGTGAATGCAAAATTTGCTGTAAAAGCGAATATAACTGATGTGAACGCAGGGCTTGCTTCAAAAGCCAATATACTCGATGTCGATACAAAATTAGCAGAGAAAGTAAGTGCGACAGAACTGCAAGAGGGATTAGCTTTAAAAGCCGATACCACCGATGTGAATGCAAAAATCACGGAAAGTGCTACCATTATCAATGCTGGCCTGGCATTAAAAGCCGATATCACGGATCTGAATTCCGGCTTAGCGTTAAAAGCAAGCAAAATCGATTTAAGTACAGGTTTAGCAGAGAAAGTAAGCGCGACAGAATTACAAGAGGGCTTGGCATTAAAAGCCGATACAACCGATGTCAATGCAAAATTTGCTGTAAAAGCGAATATAACTGATGTGAACGCAGGACTTGCTTCAAAAGCCAATATACTCGATGTCGATACAAAATTAGCAGAGAAAGTAAGTGCGACAGAACTGCAAGAGGGATTAGCTTTAAAAGCCGATACCACCGATGTGAATGCAAAGTTTGCTGTAAAAGCGAATATAACTGATGTAAACGTAGGACTTGCTTCAAAAGCCAATATACTCGATGTCGATACAAAATTAGCAGAGAAAGTAAGCGCAGCAGAACTTCATGAGGGATTAGTCTTAAAAGCAGATATCACTGATGTAAATGCCAAAATCACGGAAAGTGCTACCGTTATCAATGCTGGCCTGGTATTAAAAGCGGATATAACCGATGTGAATGCTGGTTTAGCCTTAAAAGCAAGCAAAATCGATTTGAGTTCAGGTTTAGCAGAGAAAGTAAGCGCGACAGAATTGCATGAAGGATTGGCATTAAAAGCCGATACCACCGATATGAATGCAAAGTTTGCTGTAAAAGCGAATATAACTGATGTGAACGCAGGGCTTGCTTCAAAAGCCAATATACTGGATGTTGATACAAAATTAGCGGAGAAAGTAAGCGTAACAGAACTTCATGAGGGATTAGTCTTAAAAGCGGATATCACAGATTTGAATTCCGGGTTAGCGTTAAAAGCAAGCAAAATTGATTTGAGTACAGGTTTAGCCGAAAAAGTAAGCGCGACAGAATTACAAGAGGGCTTGGCATTAAAAGCCGATACAACTGACGTCAATGCAAAATTTGCTGTAAAAGCGAATATAACTGATGTGAACGCAGGACTTGCTTCAAAAGCCAATATACTTGATGTCGATACAAAATTAGCAGAAAAAGTAAGTGCAGCAGAACTTCATGAGGAACTGGTTTTAAAAGCCGATACAGCCGATGTTAATGCAAAAATATCGGAAAGTGCTACCGTTATCAATGCTGGTTTGGCATTAAAAGCCGATACAACTGACGTCAATGCAAAATTTGCTGTAAAAGCGAATATAACTGATGTGAACGCAGGACTTGCTTCAAAAGCCAATATACTGGATGTTGATACAAAATTAGCGGAGAAAGTAAGTGCGACAGAACTTCATGAAGGATTGGCATTAAAAGCTGATACAGCCGATGTTAATGCAAAGTTTGCTATAAAAGCGAATATAACCGATCTGAATTCAGGATTAGCCGGAAAGGCCAATGCAAGTGATGTGGATACGAAATTTGCGGAAACGAGCACTGTTATACAAGAAGGTTTAGCTTTAAAAGCAAGCAAAATCGATTTGAGTTCAGGTTTAGCAGAGAAAGTAGGCATGGTCGATTTGAATGCCGGTCTGGCTTTAAAGGCAAACACTATTGATGTTGATGGGAAATTATCTGCAAAAGCGAATATAACCGATCTGAATTCAGGATTAGCCGGAAAGGCCAACACAAGTGATGTGGATGCGAAATTTGCGGAAACGAGTACTGTTATACAAGAAGGTTTAGCTTTAAAGGCAAGCAAAATCGATTTGAGTTCAGGTTTAGCAGAGAAAGTAGGCATGGTCGATTTGAATGCCGGTCTGGCTTTAAAAGCCAACACTATTGATGTTGATGGGAAATTATCTGCAAAAGCGAATATAACCGATCTGAATTCCGGATTAGCCGGAAAAGCCAATGCAAGTGATGTGGATACGAAATTTACGGAAACAAACATCATTATGCATGAAGGCTTGGCATTAAAAGCCAATAAAGCCGATTTAAGTTCAGGACTTGCCGAAAAAGCAAATACGATTGACGTGAATACCAAATTAGCTGAAAAAGTAGGTATGGTCGACCTGAATGCTGGCTTGGCTTTAAAGGCAAACACTGCTGAAGTGAATGCCAGATTAGCCGAAAAAGTAAGTGCCGCCGAAATGTATCAGGGATTAGCGTCAAAAGCGAATGCCGCCGATGTGGATGCGAAATTTGCTGAAAGTATAACTGTTATGTATGAAGGATTGGCCCATAAAGCAGACGTACAAGGCACTTTAAATGTTAGAGGACAGTTGGGGTATGATGAGGACTTAAACGAATACAGGGGAACCGGTATTTTCTCTCAAAACTCTGATGAAGCAGCGAGATCAGGCAAGAATTATCCTTCATTTATGGCAGGGATGTTAACCGTTGTCAGAAATTATAAAGATGAGGTGATGTGCTATCAGACCTACCATACCTATGGAACGAACAATATGATATACCATCGTGCATTTTATAACGGGGAGTGGTCTCCCTGGAATGGTATGACCAATAGTGGCGGCGATTATCTGCGCAAAACAGGAAATGAAACAAAAACAGGAAATTTAGGAATTGAAGGTGCTTTTGCTTCTCTGGATAAATCCGAGGATAGCTCACTAAGACTGGAGACTAATAAACTGCAGATACCGAATATACAGGGAGGCAATTACGGCCAGAAATACAGTAAGGATATAAGTCTGCAAAGACAGGGAGGTAATGTCGGGATAGGGACATCGGCACCTGTAGCAAGATTAGATGTTGAAGGAACTGGTAACTTTTCGGGTGAGCTGACCATTGCTCCTGCTACATCGCCAAATGGTGCTGTTAATTTAGCACAATTAGCTATGGAGCCCGGAGATAAAAATGAGAAAGGCTATTTGAAAATCCTTACGTTTTATCATAATCCGTCCGAAAAATATGAAGACAAGGATCTGGTAAATGCACAAATAAAATACATAGTATGTTTCAGGACAGATGACGGAAAGTATTATTCACCATACATTGTTGAACCGCACAATTACGAATTCTTTGATAAAGAAGGTATGCTCTCTTTCAATATGGCAGACAAGAGCTATATCGTAGTCAACTATATAAAAAGGAACTACTAAACACAAAACCTCACAGGTATTTCAATCTGCCTGTGAGGTTTTTTAAGGCATACTGCCTTAGCCGGAAGAACAATCAAAAACAGACACATAAAGTATTACAATCCGGGTTTTCCCGGCTTGTACGCGGTTATTGGTATATGGTTGATCTTTAGTTGTTTGGTTTTTAAAAATGGTAAATTTTACGACTTACTGCAACTACTGAATACAGCGCCCGAAAAAATACTTTTTGAGAAAAAAAATAGTGAATTTTGAACTTCAGAAGTTTAAAAAACAAACACCAAAAATACAATGGAGTCAAAAAAATTACAGCAAATATTCAGTTATCTAGAACAAGTAATTATCTGGCGAATTAACAATCCTTCAAAAGATTTCAATATAGAAGCACCTGGATATAGCACTAGTGACCATGAAGGCTTTCCACTAGGAGACTATATCTCGGAAAAAGAGCTTGCCCATCAGGAAGTTGTCATTCTCTTAATGGCATTGATGCCAAGATTGGACCCGGCGTTGTTACGACGTATCTATTTAGAGGTACCCAATAGTGTATTGTTTGACGTATGTTCAACCAATGATAGCGGCAGGCTTTTTTATCCAACAGTCGAAGCGGTACAGTATATTTTAGGAGGAAGCTGTATTGCAGGACGATTACAGGTATTGCAATATTTTGATGACTCGAATATCTTAATAAAAGAAAACATTATAAAGCTGGCAAATCAGGATGAAGACGCAATTGGCAGTAAGATAAATGTCACGCAGGAAGCTTTTAACCGCATCCTGCAGGGCGTAGAATTATTGCCAAAAATGAGTAAAGATTTTCCGGCAGAACAATTACACACCCGCAGATCGTGGAGCGACCTCATACTTCCCCAATCCACGTTAAACGAACTTCAAAGCATAGAAGCCTGGTACAGTAGCAGTAATATACTCATGGAGGAATGGGGTATGCAAAAAACCTTAAAACCAGGCTTCCGGGTGTTGTTTTACGGCGATCCGGGTACGGGTAAAACATTGGCTGCAAGCCTTTTGGGGAAATATATAAACCGACCTGTTTTTAGAGTGGATGTTTCCATGCTGGTTTCGAAATACATTGGTGAAACGGAAAAACATTTGGCCAAGCTTTTTGATAAAGCAGAAAACAAAGACTGGATACTGTTTTTTGACGAAGCCGATTCCATTTTTGGTAAACGTACCAACGTTCGCGATGCACACGATAAATATGCCAATCAGGAAGTTTCCTATCTGTTACAGCGAATCGAAACCTTTTCGGGATTGATCATACTCGCATCAAACTATAAAAACAATATGGACAAAGCCTTTACGCGACGCTTTCATAGCTGCATCAGATTCAATAGTCCCAAGCATGAGGAGCGTCTGCGTATCTGGCAACATAATTTGCCCAAACAATTGAACTTAGAAAATATTGACTTAAATGATATCGCCAGACGCTATGAACTGACAGGTTCAAATATCATGAATGTCATTCAGGATATAAGTTTGAAAACAATAGCCTCAAAATCGGCCGATTACAAAGTAAGCCTGGACGTATTGAAGGAAAGTATTCAAAAAGAATATTTAAAAGAAGATCGAATATTCGCATAAACTGCTTAACAATCGATTAAGCCTTCCAAAATCAAATTACAATCGTCTGATTTTTTGATTTTTTTTCAGACAGTAATGTGCTATAAGAGATGTAACGCATACCGTTACGCCTTGTATAGTGCAAAACTGTATCACAAAACCAAGAAAATAATATAATAGTAAGGTAAATGAACGCAGAGAAAGAGAGTAATCCGAAGAAAGCAGCGCATAAGAAAGAACAGAAACAGGCAGTGATTTTGCCTCTTTCTCTGCGCGAAACTGAGAATGCCAATTCTCAAACGCAGGACCCTAATATACAGGAAAGACCAGCTTCCGTTGAGAATAGCAGCCCGACGTCCGGTAATGAAAGCATTCCGGCGGTTCATGGCTCCAGTCCGGCGTATTCCGATGGTGCTGAACAAAAGTACCAACAACTTCAGACCAGTCTTGAGAAAACAGGGGAATTGGATCATCCTGATACCAAACAGAAAGAGATGGAGTATAAGAGTACGCTGGGCATTAGTGAATTGAGGGAATACCACGATGCTAAGCCGGCGGAAGCGAAACCAGCAACAGCGGCTCAGGCAGATAAAAAAGAGGAACTGGTTCCGGTGGCTACTGCCGCGGGTACATCCAGTACGGATGCTCCGCTTAAATCGCCAGCAATTGTTGATAAAGGAGAAGTGGTGAATGCAGAATCGTTGGAACCAGTTGCCGACAAAGAGGAAGTACCGGAAGCTGAAGATGCAACACCGAAGACGGCTACGGCCAATCCTGTTTTCCTGGAAATGCAGGATCAGATAACGACAACAGCAAAAGCACAACGAAAACATGGACCAGCCGGTAAAGCATCACAGGATGCACAGGCTGCAGCACCTTCGCCGGCAAACGAGCGCCAAAGTAAGGCACAAGCCGGGCAGGTGAAAAAAATGAGTGAACAGGAACCGGGTACGTTTAGTGCAGCTGCTTTTAAAGCCGAACTGAAAAAGAAAATTGCCGGGATGCAGCTTCCTAAAAATGAAGAGCAGGCCGACAATTTTGAAAAAAATAACAACATCAAACAGGTAAACGAGCAGGCAATGGGCTCGGTGAAAAAAGAGAAAAATGCCGCTTCGGGAAGTATCGCGAATACGACATCTCAAAAACCGGATACAGGAGCACAACCTGTTCGAAATGTTGCCAAAATGCCAACGCCGGATCATGGTAAAGCTCCGTCAGCTATTAATGCGTCTAAGGCAATGCCGTCAAAAAGAGATGCGGCTAACATTGAAAAACCGATTCAGTCAGAAACAGACAGCATTGATAACCAGATGAAAGAGCATGGTGTTACGGATAGCATGCTTGCCAACTCTAATGAACCTTCATTTAAAGGGGCTTTAGATGAGAAAAATAAAGCAAAAGAGCAAAGTAAGGCGGCTACAAACCAGTTTAGAACCGAGGAAGGTCAGCAAATAAACAAAACTCAGAATGAAGCTCAGGCACAAGCGGCACAGCAAATTTCGGGTATGCATGGCACACGTAAGGGCGGATTGGATAAAGTGCTTGGAAACCAGCAGCAAACGGCGTCGAAAGATACCGAGAAGCGTAAAGAGATTGCGGATAAGATCAATAAAATTTATGGGGATACCAAAAAAGATGTTGATGATATTCTAAATGGTCTTGATGATACCGTTGCGGGTAAATTTGCAGCAGGTAGTAAAGCTGCAAAAATTGCTTTTGAAAACCATGTGGACAAGGAGATGACAGCCTATAAAAAGAAACGTTACGGCGATTCCTGGTTGGATTGGAGAAATCTAAAACGTGTAAAAGATGCCGTTGTAGGTCTTCCACCGGAAGTTAATGAATTCTTTACAAGCGGAAAAGAAGTTTATATCAAAACGATGGATGTTTACATTGACAATATCGCTAATGTTGTAGCATCACAACTTAACGCAGCAAAAAGAAGAATTGCTACCGGTAAAAAAGAGGTGCAAAATTATGTAGACACGTTATCGCCAAGTTTAAAGAAACTGGGAGCAGCTGCGATCAGCGAAATCCAGGGTAAATTCAATGCGCTTGAAAAAGACGTAGACAGTAAAAAAGATGCACTTATTGATGTATTGGCTAAGAAATATGTTGAAAATATTGAAGCTGTCGATGCCAGAATTAAAGCGTTAAAAGAACTGAACGGCGGTTTAGTGGGTATGGCGTTAAAAGCCCTGAGCGGTGTTTTTGCCTTCATCATTGAAGTGAAAAACACATTGATGAGCCTGTTGGCGAAAGTGGTTGAGGTAGTAGGAGCTATTATTATGGACCCTATAGGATTCTTCGGTAATCTTATCGCGGGTGTTGGACAAGGATTTTCAAACTTTACGACAAATATCTGGACACACCTTAAAACCGGATTCTTTAGTTGGTTAACAGGAGCGTCAAAAGGGATTACGATTACCATGCCGGAAGATATCTTCTCATTAAAAGGAATTTTCTCGATAACCATGCAGGTACTTAGCCTGGGTTGGGAAGGTATACGTTCTATCGGGGCCACTGTAGTAGGGGAACCGTTAATGAAAGTACTGGAAACAGGTGTTGAAATAGTACAGGTAGTACGAAAAGATGGTATTGCAGGACTTTGGGAATACCTGAAAGATCAATTCCAGGATTTGAAGGAAACCGTTATGGATGCCATTATGGATATCATTCAAAACCAGGTTATTCAGGCCGGTATTAAATGGATTTTAGGATTGTTATCACCTGTGGGAGCCTTTGTAAAAGCTATTATGGCTATTATAGATGTAGTGAAATTCTTTGTACAGCGTGCCGCACAGATTGCCGAATTAATTAAAGCCTTTATGGATAGTGTGGCAGCAATTGCCAGCGGTAAAGTGGGCGCAGTGGCCGTAGCGATTGAAAATGCATTAGCAAAAGCCATACCGGTATTGATTGGATTGTTAGCCTCGATATTAGGTATCAGCGGATTGGCCGATAAGGTGCTTGCTGTGATCCGAAAGATACGTCAGCGTATTGTGGCCGGAATTACCAGGTTTTGGAATTTTGTGAAGGAGAAGGGGAAAGCGTTGTTAGGTAAGGTTGGTATTGGAAGTAAGAAAGATAAAAAGCAAGTGGAAGATAAGCACTTCAAGAATATGGATTCTGAAATTGCACCTGAACCGCTTATGATGAATGGTGCTAAACATACCTTAACTTTTGAAAATGACGAGATTTATATGTCAAGTGAAAAAGGAATGTTAACCAGAAAGCTTACTAAATTTAGAAATCATGTAGAGAAAAATAAAGATCAATACAACGGGAAAGATGCTAATATTATAAATGATCTGGCGCAATTAGAAAACGAAAATTCGTCCGTTAAAAAAGCATTGGTTAATTCTAAAAAGCTTAAGGAGGATAGTCCTAAAAAAGCAGAGAGTATGGACAAAGCTCAAGAACGATTTGATAAATTAAGTGCAGATATCCATGCTTTTGGAGATAAATATGAATTGAATGATCTTTCTGCCAAAGAGGCTGAACATACAAAATATAAGCCGATAAAGATTGAGTATATAGGGGCAAATAAACAAATTAAATTTGCATACTTTTATGAAGTAGAAGTTGATGGTAAAAAAGCAATAAGAAAATTTGAAAACTCCCTTAAAGTTATTGATATTGACGGAAAATTGTTTGAGCAGTCTGCGAAAGGAGATAACCTGGTGACAAAAGAAACTGGTTCAAGAGGTAAAACACATTCTAAAAATCAGGTTGAGGCAAATAAGGCTATAGAAAATTTAAAGAAAGATCCAAATCAACAAATTGAGTTTAATGCTTCACATATGATTGCCGATTTATTTTTAGGTTCGGGTTATAAGCAGACATTAAATTTGGTAACGGCTTCTGGACCATATAATAAAGAAACTATGAAGGGGGCTGAAAACAGACTTCTAGAAGCATTGGAATCAGTTGAAGATGATCAGAAAGAAATAAATAAGCAAAATTATATTACCTTTGATTTACAGGTAACAGCTAAGTGGAAACAATTGACTGATAATACTGTATATATGAGACTTGTAGACTTGAATCCAGATACAGATAAAGAGATACTGAAAAGTTTAGGTGAAGAGCTAGCAAAAGATACAGATCCAAAGTTAATTCAAGGAGTGGTCTATAAAGTTTTAAAAGTAAAACTTAATGGAAATCAACCAATAGTTCATGGAATTATACCAATAGAGATTGGAGCTGATGAAACATTACAAAACGTGTTGAAATAATATATTTTTTTAAGTATGGAAGAAATAAAAACCTTTGTAAATGAATTTTTAAAAGCCGAAGCATTAGCTGCAGATGCTTTAGTAAAACCAAATTTAGATGACTATAATAACAAATTGGTTTATATGAACAGTTTTTGTATTGAACAACTGCAGAATAAATTTGGGATGGTTCCACGAACTGAATTATGGGATGATGATTTTTATGAAGAATGGCAAGATGCAATTCCGTCGGCTCCAAGGAATATATATAAAATAAGCCAATATCAAGATGAAATTTACGGAGATGTTTATGTAGTGTATGTTTCTGGTAGGAGCCCAATTAATATGATTTTTCGTTATGGAGAAAGTATATTTGTTGCCAAAATTAATGATGAATTAAAGATTGTAAAAGATTATACTTTTGGAGATCAAATGCGTATAAAAAAGAAATTTGAAACTGGTATAGGTTTAGGGGATATTTCTTTCGAAAGCTTAAAAAATCCGGTAGCAATAGAACGTTATATGGCTCCAACGCATGATAAAGATGGTATGGAGCACTATTTGTCTGATATTTAATCTGTGTAGGCTATAAATGATAAAAGTGAGGCTTCTCTTCTTTTGAAGAGGCTTCACTTTTTTATGTATTATATGACTTTGTAATCTACATTGGGATCAAGTGAATTTATGGTTTCTATTGCTCATTAAGATCTTGTGGCTATGATGGCTTATAGAATACATTTTGCTGTGCTTTCTATATTTATTGGAATAATTTATCCCCTCGTCAAAAATGAACATAAAATTAAAGCTTGAATAAATGATCTGGCCTTAGTAAATAACAGCAAGCCATAAGTAAAGACCTATTAAGACAAGAACCCACAATTTTCAAACAGCTATAAAACAAAAAAAGCTCCAAACAACGTTTGGAGCTTTTGTACTCAAGGCGGGACTTGAACCCGCACGAACATTACTGTTCACTGGATTTTAAGTCCAGCGTGTCTACCAATTCCACCACTCAAGCTTATATTCTTTGAAAATATAAAATCGATTTTGAGAATAATGCGATACGTTTCTGTATTGCGTTGCAAAGGTAGTATTAAATTTTAATTTCACAAGCTTTCTTAAGGAATACGGATGAAAAAAATACAGGGAATACGGTATATTGCTGAGGTAAGGAGGATTATCGGCCCGATAAATGTGAGGTTATTTTTTAAGCAATGACTTAAAAGAATATCTCTTCGGTAAAATCCAGCACTTCTGCCGCTTCAACATTGCGTTGTATCTCTTCAATACCTTTTGCAATACGCAATTCGGTGGTGAATTTTCTGCTGGTAGCGCAAATCTGATCCTGAACCACCACTCTGAAAAAATACTTGCCGCTGGAAGTCTTAAATCGGAGAAATAACATCTTCTCAAAATAGATCTTCATGATCTGGATGTCTCTCACGCATTCTACTTTCTGATTGTAGCTGGCTCCGGTTAAAATTATCTTACCTTTTCTGGAAGTGTAATTAAAACGATATTGTCCGTTTTCTCTTTTTGTAATAACAAATGCTCCCATTTAGTGCTGCTTTCTTGTAAAATTCGGACGGCAAAACTAACAAAAAAGTCCCGATTTACGGGACTTTTCTTTATGCTTCTTTCTGCATTTCTTTCTTTTTCGCTACGTCGTTTTTAACATAACTTGATTTGCAGTTCCAACCTCCTGAGCATGATGCTGATAAAACGGAAACAGAAATAATTCCCGCTAAAATTAATTTTTTCATGATTCTATTTTTGTATTATAAATTCTACTCTTCTGTTTTTGCTTTCCTGCTCTTCGGAACAATTCCCTTTGCATTTAAACTTTAATTGTGTTTTACCGTATCCTTTGTAAGCCAGGCGGTTCTCACTAACACCGTGCTGTATAAGATAAGCGTAAGCTGCTGCAGCACGTTTTTCGGATAAGGTCATGTTGTAATCTGCTTTTCCTTTGGAATCCGTATGCGCATTGATGTTGATCTTCATGTCCGGATTCGCTTCCAGGGCATCGATAATTTTGTTTAACGAAAGCTCTGATTCTTTTTGTAGCGATGCTTTGTTAAAATCGAAATAGATATTCTCAATTTCAATAGCGCTGTCTGTTATGTTGGCTTTTGTCTGAACCAGGGCAATGTGTTTGTTGTAATGTGTAGCGTTACCGTCCGGTTTGAAAAATATAGTATTTGGCAGGTAACCTTCTTTATTTGTTTCGATGCTGTAAGCCGATAGCGGATTCATTTTCAGGGCAATGTTACCATGAGCATCAGATGTTGTTTTCTTGATGATTTCGCCAAACTCATTTTTAATAACGATGCTGGCATTGGGTAAAGCAGTTTTAGTGATGCTTTCTTCTACTACGGCATTGAAATTTTGTTCTAATTCTACTAATTCGAATTTGTAAATGTCAAAATCGGACTTGTCGGCCTTCCTGTTCGAAGAAATATATCCCTTAGCGTTATTGCTGAAGGTAAACGCAATCTCATCATTATGAGTGTTGATGGTTTCTCCCAGGTTGGAACGATTGGTGATAGCCTTGTTTGTTAAAGAAACTCTGAAAACGTCATATCCGCCAAAAGTCTCGTGTCCTTTGGAAGAAAAATAAATGTATTTCTGGTCTGCAGTAGCATAAGGATATTTCTCGTCTTTATCGGAGTTTACCGTCGGACCCAAATTGGTTACATTTTTCAATGTTCCGTCAGCAAGTACATCGGCACTGTAAATATCAAATCCTCCAAAACCACCTTTCATATCCGACGCGAAATAAATCTTCTTGCCGTTAGCATTCATATAAGGCGTTTCGATTGAATAATCACCGTTTATTGATAGTTCCTGGATATCTTTCCAGTATCCTTTTGTTTCCAGGTCAAGCGTCGCCTTTTGAAGCGAATATTGATTAGGATTGTTTTCTTTCGCTTTTGTTAGGTAAATTGTTTTCTCATCCGGTGAAAAAGTCACTCCGCCTTCATCGGTATCGGCATCCAGTAATTTCGAGAAAATAACCGGACGTAAAAGATTTCCGTTTTTGTCAAGATCGGTACAGAAAAGATTGTTGTAAGGCGTGTTTGTTACCGGATCAACGGAAACTTTGGCAAACCCTCTTTTTTTGTTAGACAAAATAAGGTACTTGTTCATAAAGAAAGCTGTTCCTACTTCGGATAACTCAGTATTTACGCCTGAATCGAATGTAGTAAAGCTTAAACCGTTACTTTGCGGTAATTTATATGTTTTATTGGAATTACTCTGCCCCTGGGCGAATAATTGTGATGAAAATAATAAAGAACAAACAATAATTTTGAAGGGTTTCATTTTGCTATGTTATCAACGTTTCTGGTATAATCTTTATGGATGTGACGAATATATACCCGATTATTATGATTACGTTAATAAATCTTTAAACGGATGTAAATAATCGATAAAGTGCAACGGTGTAAAATAAAGACTACAATTTGAGAATTTCGTAAAACTTTAAGAAATAACAAAAGTGCGTGAAAATGTGATATTTATATAAATAAAAAAAGCTCCAAACGTTAGTTTGAAGCTTTTGTACTCAAGGCGGGACTTGAACCCGCACGAACATTACTGTTCACTGGATTTTAAGTCCAGCGTGTCTACCAATTCCACCACTCGAGCATTGTAAGGTAGTTGAGCGAAAAACGGGATTCGAACCCGCGACCTCAACCTTGGCAAGGTTGCGCTCTACCAACTGAGCTATTTTCGCATTTTCATTCTCTTTTTGAACTTCGCTATACTTGTTCTGTATTGCGGATGCAAATTTAGTACATAAATCTAATTACACAAGAAATATTCAGAAAAAAAACAAAACTTTTTTTTAATTTATTGATAACCTTTGGTTTAAAAATAAATTATTTTTTGGTTAACATCCGTTTAATCTCGTTTAGCTTCATTAAAGCCTCCACAGGAGTCAGCGTATTGATGTCAATATTGAGAATCTCTTCTTTGATTTCTTCCAGTAGCGGATCGTCCAGATTGAAAATACTCAGCTGCATTTCCTCTTTATCCGACTTAACACCGGCTAAAGCTTCGCTCGAATGATCTTTTTCCAGTTTCTTTAATAACTTCTGGGCTTTCTGGATTACCGTTTGCGGCATACCTGCCATTTTAGCCACATGGATACCAAAACTGTGCGCACTGCCGCCTTTTACCAGTTTACGGATAAATAATACCGTATCCTTTAATTCCTTTACGGAAACGTTGAAATTCTGAACCCCTTCAAAGATCACTTCCATCTCATTTAGTTCGTGGTAATGTGTGGCAAACAATGTTTTTGGTTTTGCCGGATGCTCATGTAGATATTCGGCAATGGCCCAGGCAATGGAAATACCGTCATAAGTACTCGTTCCGCGGCCGATTTCGTCCAGAAGAACAAGACTTCTGTTGGAAATATTATTCAAAATAGAAGCCGTTTCATTCATTTCCACCATAAACGTCGATTCTCCCATCGAAATATTGTCGGAAGCGCCCACACGGGTAAAGATTTTATCAACTATGCCCATTCGCACACTTTCAGCCGGAACAAAGCTGCCCATCTGTGCCAGTAATACAATAAGGGCCGTCTGGCGCAATATCGCCGATTTACCCGACATGTTCGGTCCGGTAATCATGATAATTTGCTGCGTTTTGTTGTCTAAGAAAACATCATTGGCAATATAAGGTGTACCCACTGGTAACTGCTTTTCAATTACCGGATGGCGTCCGTTTTTAATATCCAGTTCAAAACTCTCGTCCAGTACCGGCTGTATATAATTGTTTTCGATTGCCAGCTGCGTAAAAGAGGTAAGGCAATCCAGCTGCGCCACTAAATTAGCGTTTAGCTGAACTACTTTGATATAAGTCGAAATCCAGAGTACCAGCTGTTCGAATAATTCTACTTCCAGTTTGTAGATCTTCTCTTCAGCGCCCAGGATTTTGCTTTCGTATTCTTTTAATTCTTCTGTAATATAACGCTCGGCATTCACCAGGGTCTGCTTGCGGATCCATTCGGCAGGAACTTTGTCTTTATGTGTGTTACGAACCTCAATATAATACCCGAAAACGTTGTTAAAGGATATTTTTAAAGAAGGAATTCCGGTTTTCGAACTTTCGCGTGCTTCCAGTGCTTCCAGGTATTCTTTTCCGGAAAAAGCGATACTGCGCAGCTCGTCCAGTTCTTCGTGGATTCCGGTTGCAATAGCATTTCCTTTATTGATCGAAACCGGTGCTTCCGGATTTAAAGTTGCTTTGATTTTTTCACGCAGTACTTCGCAGGCGTTTAATTTGTCTCCGATATTTCGCAACGAAGCATTGGTGCTTTCCATTGCCAGCGTTTTGATCGGGACAATAGCATCCAGCGAGTTGCACATGTATACAATTTCACGTGGACTTACTTTTCCGGTAGCTACTTTTGAGATCAGACGCTCCAGGTCGGATATCTGTTTGATCTGGTACTGTACTTTCTGTAACTCGTCTCCGTTTTCCTTGAAATAAGCCACTACTTCATGGCGGTCTTTAATGCGCTGCGCATCTTTCAGCGGAAGTGCCAGCCAGCGTTTCAGCAAACGGCTTCCCATAGGCGAAAGCGTTCTGTCGATAACGTCTAAAAGCGTTACGGCATTCGGATTCGTACTGTGGTATAATTCCAGGTTCCGGATTGTAAAACGGTCCATCCACACATAGGCATCTTCGGCGATACGGTGAATGGAAGTGATATGTTGTATTTTGTTATGCTGTGTTTCCGATAAATAATATAAAATAGCTCCCGAAGCGATTAAGCCCTCCGGAAGTTCTTCAATACCAAACCCTTTTAATGAATTGGTCTGGAAATGATTCGTCAGCGTTTCAAAAGCATAGTCTTCTTTAAAGATCCAGTCTTCCAGGAAGAAAGCATGGAAGTTTTCGCCAAAAGCCGCCTTAAACTGATTTTTATGGTTTTTCTGAACTAGGATTTCACTCGGACTGAAATTCTGCAACAGCTTGTCGATATATTCTTCATTACCCTGTGAGGTTAAAAACTCTCCGGTAGAAACATCAAGAAAAGATACACCTAAAAGTTTTTTGCCAAAATGAACGGAAGCCAGGAAGTTATTGGATTTAGAGCTAAGCACTTCATCGTTTAGCGCTACACCCGGAGTAACCAGTTCTGTAACCCCGCGTTTCACGATGGTTTTGGTCATCTTGGGATCTTCCAGCTGATCGCAAATCGCAACACGAAGTCCGGCTTTTACCAGTTTGGGTAAATACGTATTTAACGAATGGTGCGGGAATCCGGCTAAAGCGGTTTCAGAATCCGAACCGGCACCGCGTTTGGTCAGGGTGATTCCTAAAATCTGGGAAGCACGAACAGCATCATCACCAAAAGTTTCGTAAAAATCACCCACACGGAACAGCAAACAGGCATCGGGATATTTCCTTTTGATTTCATTATATTGCTTCATTAGGGGCGTTTCTTTCGGAGTTTTTTCTTTTGTTGACAAGGCTTAAAGATTTAAATATTCGTAAAGAGCGAAATTAAGGATTTTTTATAATAGAAAAATAAGATGTTTTGAACATAATGTTTTAAAAGCAAAAAGAAAAACATTCGGGGATTCTGTCAAATTTTATAATTAATTTTGCCCTCAATTATTTACAACAAGATGAGAAAACTTGCCAATAGCGAATTAGAAAGAAAGAATGTAGCGGAATTTAAAGAAGCGGAAAAAACACCAATTATCATTATACTGGACGATATCCGCAGCCTGCACAATATCGGTTCGGTTTTTAGAACAGCCGATGCTTTTTTAATTGAAAAAATCTATTTGTGCGGTATCACGGCAACGCCTCCCAATAAAGAGATCCACAAAACCGCATTGGGCGCAACCGATACGGTAAGCTGGGAATATGCCAAAGACGTGCTGGAAGTAATTGAAAACCTGAAAAAAGAAGAGGTTGCTGTTTTTGCGATTGAACAGGTGGAACACTCCGTTTTATTGCAGGATTTCACACCGGAAACCGGTAAGAAATATGCGTTGGTTTTTGGAAACGAAGTAAAAGGCGTTTCGCAGCAGGCAATCCATGAATGTGACGGAACAATTGAAATTCCGCAATTGGGTACGAAACACTCGTTGAATATTTCGGTTAGTGCCGGAATTGTGGTTTGGGATTTGTTTAAAAAACTGCAGTTTCCCGGTTAAGACTGCATTTTTTCCTGGATCTGTTCCAGAATGCTCAGGTAATCTTCCTGGTTTTCCACAAAATCATAGTCGGAAACATCAATAACCAACACATTAAGGCTGGTCTGCGATTTGATATAATCCAGATAGCCGCGGTTAATTTTGTCCAGGTATTCTGCGGGAATTTCCTGTTCATAAGAACGGCCTCTTTTCTTGATGTTTTGCAGTAAGCGTTCCGTGTTTTGGTAGAGGTATACATACAGTCCCGGTTTGGGCATTTCTTTATAGATAATGTCAAACATGGTTTTATACAGGCGGAACTCGTCCGACCCTAACGTCACTTTTGCAAAAATCAGCGATTTAAAAATGTGATAGTCGGCAACGATAAAATCTTTAAACAAATCAAACTGTGCCAGGTCATCCGACAACTGCAAATAACGATCGGCTAAAAATGACATTTCCAGCGGAAACGCATAACGGGCCTGATCTTTATAGAATTTGGGTAAAAACGGATTGTCGGCAAAACCCTCCAGAATTAGTTTGCCGTTAAAATCTTCGGAAATTTTGGTAGCCAGAGTCGTTTTTCCGGCGCCGATGTTGCCTTCAATTGCAATATAATTAAAATGATGCATTTCAAACTTCTCCACCGGAGAAACAAGCTTGCCGGCAATTGTGCAGTGGCTGGTGTCTGCTGTAGTGGCGATTAGCTCTGAAATACTTTTCTTTAAAACCGGATGTTCCCATTCCAGATTTAAATCTTTAAAAGGCAGTAATACAAAAAGACGGTTTTGCATTTGCGGATGCGGAATCGTCAGTTCGTCAGTAGTTATTACCGTTTCGTTAAAAGCAATAATGTCTACATCGATCATTCGTGCCTGGTAACCTTGCTGTTCGTTCCGGGTTCTTCCCAGCTTTTTTTCAGCAGAAAGAATCTTTTTAAGGATGGTTTCGGCAGAAAAATAAGTGTGAAGTACAATGGCGCAATTGTAAAAAGCATCACTTTCAAAACCCCATGCGGGTGTTTCGTACAGGCGGGATACGCGAATTACGGTTCCTATACTTTTGTGGATCAGATTGATACACTGCTGGATGTTCTCCAAACGATTTCCCTGATTGCTTCCTAATGATAATACAACTTGATTCTGACTGCGCATACGGCAAAATAACTAAAAGAATTTTAGAATTGGAGTATATTTGTGGGAAGTGTTGATAAGTTCTTGATAAAGCCGGGCCAAACAGCTTTCTTTGACTTCTTTTGTAACATTTATCGAAAAAAAACTACTTATAGTAAAAAGAAATAAAATGAAATTTATAGGAAATGTAATCGCAACTGTAGTCGGACTATTCGTTTTTTTTATGATGTTGTTTTTTGGGATTGTGCTGATCGGAGCAATCTTTGGAGGCGATAATGATAAAATAAAAGTAAAAGATAATTCCGTTATAGAACTGGATTTGTCTGAAGTGACGCATGATTATGGCGGAAAATTTAACTTCACCGATTTTAATTATTTTGAAGCAAAACACGATGGTGTAGTCGATGTTTTAAATGCAATCGATGCGGCTAAAAAAGACGATCGGATCAAAGGGATTTCTATTGTAAACAATGCTTCCATGCTGGGAATGGCACAAAGAAAAGCCGTTCGTAACAAACTGGAAGAATTTAAAAAATCAGGAAAATTTGTTGTGGCTTACGCCAATGCCTATACGCAGGGAGAATATTATTTAGACTCTGTTGCCGATACACTTTATGTGAATCCGGTGGGAGAACTGGACTTTAAAGGACTGTCTACAGAAATCTTATTCTTCAAAGATTTTCAGGAAAAATCAGGGATCAAGATGGAAGTTATCCGTCACGGAAAATATAAAAGTGCTGTAGAACCGTTTCTGGAAAACGAAATGAGTCCGGCAAACCGGGAACAAATGACCGTTTTATTAAACTCTGTCTGGACAACGGTAGTTGACGATATTTCGAAAAGCAGAAAAATACCGGTGGACAGCCTGAATGTTATTGCAACAAATCTTGGAGCAAGAACTCCGGAAATGGCAAAAAACAAAAAACTGATCGATAAAATCGGTTATGAAGACGAATTCCATGACGGTATCCGTAAAGCCTTAAAAGTTGAAAAAGGAGAAGAATACAATAAAGTGAACATACTGGATTATGCCCGTAATGTAGCGACGACCAATGAGGAGTATTCAACGAAAGACAGAATTGCCATTATTTATGCACAGGGTGAAATTTTATCAGGTGAAGGGGATGTAACCTACATTGGTGAAGGTTCAATGCGACGTTCTTTGGAAGCGGCCCGTAATGACGATAATGTAAAAGCGATTGTTTTGAGAATCGACAGCCCGGGTGGAAGTGCCTTAACATCGGAACTGATCTGGAGAGAAATTGAACTGACCAAAAAGAAAAAACCGATAGTGGTTTCCATGGGTAACCTGGCAGCTTCCGGCGGATATTATATTGCCTGCAATGCCAATACTATTTTTGCAGAACCCAATACAATCACCGGTTCTATCGGGGTATTCGGAACCTTGCCGAACTTTAGTCCGCTGGCTAAAAAAATAGGGATCAATGCCGAACAGGTAAGAACCCATCAGAATGCATCCGGATACAGCGTTTTTGAACCGATTGACGAGAACTACAAAAATGTGGTTTTAGAAGGTGTGGAAAACATCTATAAAACATTTGTAAGCCGTGTGGCAACCGGAAGAAAAATGACTTTCGCACAGGTAGACAGCATTGCGCAGGGACGTGTCTGGGCAGGAAGAGATGCAATCAAAGTAGGATTGGTCGACAAAATGGGCGGTATGGATGAAGCCATCAAACATGCAGCTTCTTTAGCCAAAATTAAAGAATACAAAACGGAAAGTTTCCCGGAATATGATAAAACGCTGCAGGACATGCTTCACAATTTTACCGGAATATCCATGTTCCAGGGAAGAGAAGCTTTGATCAAAGAGCAGATAGGTGAAGAAAGCTACCAGATTCTGGAGCAGATCAGAAAAGCCAATCAGCAAAGAGGCGTACAGGCGTTAATGCCGTTCCAGTTAGTGATCCGCTAATCCCCAACGTACTGTAGAAAAATGCTACAGCACAAACATCGGTAATCGTGTTGAAAGAAAACGGGTTCCGGAAACGGACGTAATAACGTACTATTCAACGATTTTTATACTAAACCAACTTATTTTCTGTTCGCATTAAATAAGTTGGTTTAATTTTTGTAGTAAATTCGTAAGATAAATATTTCGAGTTATGTTAAAGAAAATTCTAAAAGGTTTCGGTGTGTTTTTATTGCTGTCAATAATCACCTTAGCCGCTGTTCCGTTTTTGTTTAAAGACAAAATAAAAGAATTGGTGGTAAAAGCCATTAATGATAAAGTGGATGCCAAAGTGGCTTTTGATGATGTGGATTTAAGCCTGTTTAAGAGCTTTCCGAACGCAAATGTCACCATTGATAAGATCAGCATCATTAATAAGGCGCCTTTTGCCGGCGATACCTTGTTTTATGCCGGAGAGGTAAATCTGAAAATGTCCATTAAGGAACTCTTTAAAAAAGACGGGGAAACGATGAAAGTAGACGGATTCTATTCCGAAAACGGAGTCGTGAACATCATCTTCAATAAAGACGGTGTGGGAAATTTTGACATTGCCTTAAAAGATGAAAAAGAAAATGACCCTTCAGAGAGTAAACCGTTTGCGTTGAACCTTAAGAAATATGAAATAAAAAACCTGCGATTCACATATCTTGATGAAAAGTCAAAAATCAAAATGGTGGTCGATAGCCTGGATCATGAAGGAACCGGTAATTTTGCCGCGCAAAAGCTGGATCTGGTAACAAAATCATCGGCAAAATTATCATTGGTGATGGATAAGATGCAATACATGAAAAACGTATCGCTGAATCTGGATGCTGTTTTGGGTATTGATCTGGACAAACAAAAATATACCTTTAAAGAAAATAAGGCGTTGATCAATCAGCTGCCGTTGGAATTTGACGGATTTATTCAAATGCTGAAAAACGGGCAGGAATATGACTTGAAATTCAAAACGCCTACATCATCCTTTAAAAACTTCCTGGGACTGGTTCCGGAAGCCTATGCCGGCAACCTGAATACGGTTAAAACAACCGGTGATTTTAAAGTAGACGGAACGGTTAAAGGAGCGCTTACCGATACAACAATCCCGAAATTCAATATTGAAATAGCCTCCAATAATGCTTCCTTCCAATATCCGGATTTGCCGAAATCGGTTCAGAATATTGTAATTGATACCCGGATCATAAACGAAACCGGATTGATGAACGATACGTATGTAAATCTGGATAAATTGTCGTTCCGGATCGATCAGGATGTTTTCAATGCGAAAGCAAACATTAAAAATATTTCACAAAACGCTTTGGTAAATGCCGAATTAAAAGGCGTTATCAACCTGGCTAATGTGACAAAAGCCTATCCGGTGAAACTGGAAAAACCGTTGTCGGGGATTCTAAAAGCCGATGTAGTGACCAAATTCGATATGAAATCGGTGGAAACCAGCCAGTATCAGAATATCCAGAATTCCGGAAATATCAGCCTTACCGGATTCAACTATGCCGGTCCGGAAATGGCAAAACCAATTCAGATCAAACAGGCAACCGTTGCCTTTAATCCGAATCAGATCCGTTTGAACCAACTGGATGCGGTAACCGGAAAATCAGATATTAAAGTAACCGGAACACTGGATAATTTCTATGGTTTTGTATTTAAAAAACAAGTGCTGAAAGGAAACTTTACCATGAACTCCAACCAGTTGTTAGTGTCCGATTTTATGACGCCAACAACGCCTGAAGCGACAAAAGGTAATGCGAAGCCGAAAGAAGCTGTGAAAATTCCGGCCTTCCTGGATTGTGCCATTACGGCAAATGCCAATACGGTGGTGTACGATAACCTGACCCTGAAAGCTGTTTCCGGAAAAATGATCATTAAGGATGAAGCGGTAAAACTGGAAAATGTGAAAACCAATATTTTTGACGGTCAGATCGGGGTAAACGGTACTGTTTCGACTAAAGGAGCTGTGCCGTCCTTTAATATGGATTTAGGACTGAATACCGTGGATATTGCCAAATCGTTTACGCAGCTGGATATGTTGAAATCCATTGCGCCTATCGCCGGAGTTATTAGCGGTAAACTGAATTCGACCATTAAACTGTCGGGTAACCTGGATGCTAAGGAAATGACGCCGGATTTAAAAACAATTTCCGGAGATTTAGTAGGGCAATTGCTTTCGACTTCTGTTAATGCGAAAAATTCCAATTTACTGAATGCGCTGGACAGCAATTTAAAATTCGTAGACCTGGACAAGCTGAACCTGAACAACCTGAAAGCCCATTTGTCGTTCGATAACGGAAAAGTAAACGTAAAACCGTTCGATATTAAATACCAGGATATCAAAGTAACGGTTGGCGGACAGCACGGTTTTGACCAGAGCATGAATTATAACCTGAAGTTTGATGTTCCGGCCAAATACCTGGGATCGGATGTGAACAAGCTTCTGGCAAAATTATCGCCTTCAGATGCAAATAAAATAGAAAGCGTACCGGTAAATGCTATCTTAACCGGGAACTTTAAAAGTCCTAAAGTATCTACCGACTTAAACCAGGCGGTTACCAATATTTCGAACCAGTTAATCAAGCAGCAGAAAGACAAGCTGATTAACCAGGGAACCGGAGCTTTGGGAAACCTTTTAGGAGGAGGGAAGAAGAATACCGGAACCGGAACTACGGCCGATACGACCAAAACAAAACCGAAAGACGATATTAAAAATGCCGCAACAAATGCCATTAAAGATTTGTTCGGTAAGAAGAAAAAACAAGAATAAAGAAAAAGCCCCGCAATTGCGGGGCTTTTTTTATAGCGTGATTTTTACAACATAACCTTCAAAAGTACGGATGTTAAAAACGGTGCCGTCTTCAAAAAGCAGGTATTGTCCTTTAATACCGGCTAATTTTCCGTTAAAAACAGGTGTTTTGTCAAGGCTTAAACTGTTTACTTTTTTAGGGTATTGTAAAACGGGATATTCCAGATGGTACATTTTTTCGGGTGTTGTATGGAAATACTCTTTTACTTCATCGGGTAAAAGCGGTTCCAGTTTGTTGCGTTCGGAAATAATATCCATGGCTGGAATTTCATTCTGAAGCATTTTCCGCCAGTTTGTTTTGTCCGAATAATGATCCTTTAAAGCAACTTCGGTAATTCCGGCCAGGTAACGGTTCGGTACTTCTACTATCGGAACAGCCTCAATGGCGCCCTGATCGATCCAGCGGGTCGGAACCTGTGTTTTTCGGGTTACGCCCACTTTTACTTCACTCGAAAGTGCCAGGTAAACGATGTGCGGCTGTAACTGTACTCTTTTTTCATATTCCAGGTCGCGGTCTTCAATGTCCAGATGTGCGGTGCTTAGCTCCGGTTTCATGATCCAGTCTCCGGCTGAGGCACTCGACATAAAGCAGTCGTAGCAAAAACCCTGTCTGAAAATCTTTTTTTTCTTACCGCAATTCAAACATTGGTATCCCTGGAAGGAAATCTCCATTTCTTTATTGAGTAATTGGTTGACATTCAAAAAGCTATTTTCGAAAACAAGATAATATTGGATCGGGTTTCCTATTTCCGTTTGCATTTTTGTAAGTACGCCTTCGTATTGCATTTTGTAAATTCAGATTTAAGAGTTAGGATTTGCAGGTTAACAGCGTCGTTACTGCGGTTTTTTTATTATTTTTGGTAATGTTGTAAAAGTACAAACTTTGATTTGAATTATCCCAAAAACAAATCTTCTTAACCGGAATCTAGTATTATGGCATTAACAATAATTAACTCAATTGCTTCTTGGATATTAAAAAAGAGAATTCACCAGATGGAATTGTTTCTTAAATACCCGAATGAAGTACAGGAGGAATTGCTTTTTAGTTTGCTGAGAACAGCAGAAAACACAATTATTGGCCAGAAATATGAGTTTGGAACAATTAAGAGCTACAAGACCTTTTCGGAGCGTATTCCGGTATCGACCTATGAAGAGCTCGAACCGCTGATCGAAAGAACCCGGAAAGGGGAGCAGAACGTTTTCTGGAACACGCCTATCAAATGGTTCGCAAAATCCAGCGGTACCACCAATGCTAAAAGCAAATTTATTCCGGTGAGTAACGAAGCGTTGGAAGACTGCCATTATAAAGCCAGTAAGGACTTGCTGTGCCTGTATCTGAATAACAATGAAAGCTCACAGCTGTTTACGGGTAAAAGCCTGCGATTGGGCGGCAGTAAGCAGTTGTATGAAGATAACAATACTTTTTTCGGCGATCTTTCGGCGATTCTGATTGATAATATGCCTTTTTGGGCAGAATTCAGCAGTACGCCAAGTAATAAGGTTTCCCTGATGAGTGAATGGGAGTCCAAAATACAGGCGATCATTCACGAAACGGTTCTGGAAAATGTAACCAGTTTTGCCGGTGTTCCGTCATGGATGCTGGTGCTGTTGAACCGCGTACTGGAAGAAACCGGAAAAACCGATCTGTTTGAACTGTGGCCTAATGTTGAGGTTTACTTTCACGGAGGAGTGAGCTTTGAACCGTACCGGGAACAGTACAAGCGGATCCTGCCGAAAGCGGATTTTAAATATTATGAGATCTATAATGCTTCCGAAGGATTTTTTGCCATCCAGGATCTGAATAATTCCGATGATTTACTGCTGATGCTTGATTACGGGATTTTCTATGAATTTATCCCGATGGATACTTTTGGAACCTTACAGCAGCGAACCATCCGGTTATCGGAAGTGCAGCTGAATAAAAACTATGCGGTAGTGATTACGACCAATTCCGGTTTGTGGCGCTATTTAATAGGGGATACAGTTCGTTTTACTTCGCTGAATCCTTATCGTATTAAAGTTACCGGAAGAACCAAGCATCATATCAATGTGTTTGGAGAGGAATTGATGGTGGAAAACACAGACAGGGCAATCGCCAGGGCGTGTCATGAAACCGGCTCGGAAGTGATTGATTATACGGTAGCGCCTATTTTTATGAAAGGACGCGAAAAAGGAGCGCATGAATGGATGATCGAGTTCCGTAAAAAACCGGAAAACATAGAGCTATTCCGTAAAAACCTGGATGAAGCCCTGCAAAGCCTGAATTCCGATTATGAAGCAAAACGGTATAATAATATGACACTGAATCCGTTAGTGTTGAATGTGGCGCGAACGAATCTTTTTTATGATTGGTTGAAAGAGCAGGATAAACTGGGAGGACAGCACAAAATACCAAGGTTGTCCAATAGCCGGGAATATTTAGACAGACTGAAAGCATTGCAATATATCCAAATAGAATGATGATATGAAAAAAGTGATAGGTTTCCTTGTGCTGGGGGCAGTTCTTGCCTCCTGCGGTCCCAAACGGATGGGGTGCGGACCAAGAAGATGTGAGGTAAAAACAATCGGGCATCCATCGGATAAAGTAATACAGAAAGCTACCGAAAGGGCATAAAAAAACCTCGCTATTGCGAGGTTTTAAAATTCTTAGAAAGTTCTAATTATTTTTTTGCAGCGTCAGCAGCAGGAGCAGCAGCTTCAGTAGCTGGAGCAGCAGCAGCGTCAGTAGCTGGAGCAGCTTCAGTAGTAGCAGCAGCAGAATCAACAGTAGTAGCAGCAGCTTCTACAGCCTCTTCAGCAGGAGCAGCAACTTCTTCAGTTACAGGCTCTTCAGTTTTAGTTTCTTTACAAGAAACGAAAGAAACACTCATCATAGCTACTAATGCTAAGCTTAAAACAACTTTTTTCATCTTACTAAATTATAAAGGTTAATTATTAATTCGGAGCAAAGATATAAAATTTTTAATACGTAATAATATTTCGTAAAATATTTTTTCGCTCCGGTTTACTTTTTTTTTGAAAAATCAGATAATTATGGTCAAAAACGCCCGATTTCAAAGGGTTTAAGTGTGTAACTATCTGATTTTTAATGTTTTGTTAAAGTGTTAAAAAACGACTATTTTTTCTTGTTTTGTACCAGTTTCATCTCGTCAACAAGGTGTTTTGCGCCTGCATATTTGTCAATAATGAACAAAACATAGCGGATGTCCACCATAATGTTGCGGCAAATCGCCGGATCGTAGTAAATATCACTCATCGTTCCTTCCCAAACACGGTCGAAATTCAGTCCGATTAAGTTACCTTCCGCATCCAGAGCAGGGCTTCCGGAATTCCCTCCGGTAGTGTGGTTGGTTCCGATAAAGCAAACCGGCATTTTGCCTTTTTCGCCATATTGTCCGTAATCTTTATTGTTGTATAAAGTGATTAGTTTTTCCGGTACGTCAAACTCATAATCACCCGGTACATATTTTTCCATGACACCGTCCAGGAAAGTCATCGGTTCATACACTACCGCATCGCTTGGGTTGTATCCTTTTACTTTACCATAGGTTACACGCAATGTGCTGTTTGCATCCGGGAAAAGACGATCGTTAGGGAATAACTCCAGTATCGCTTTCATATAGGTGCGTTGTAAAGCAATATTTTTCAGATTTAACTCGTCATATTTTGGTGCTACATTTTTGTTGTAGCTGTCTGCCATTGCTTTTACCGTTTGATAGCCTTTGTCCTGATTGATTTTTTCAATAACCGTTTTAGCATCACCGCTTAATAATTCTTTTAAACCGTTATAGCTGGTCAGTTTTGATTTTCCGTACACTTCTGCCGTCAGGTTTTTAGCATCAACCGTGTTGAAAGCTGCCGGTAAAAATTGTTTTGGCGACTTTGTGGAGTATAAGGTAATTAACTGTTCGAAAACTTTTTCATCAACATTAGCATTGAAGTCTTTATACAAATCTTCAAAACCGGCGATAAGATTGTTTTTTCTGTCGTTAAAAGCTTGTTCTCCTTTAGCGGTATACACCTGCTCTAATTGGTACAGACGGTGTCCGAAGCTCAGTAATTCAGTATTTCTTAGCACTACTTCTGTGAAATAATCCCTGCTCAGGGCATACGGAGCAATGTCGGCATAATTCTTTTTAAAGTCAGCCAGTAAGTTTCCGTATTCGGCTTGTTTGCCGGATTTGTTCACTTTGTTCTGGAAGTCTTTTTCAAATTTCTGTTTGATGGCAACCGCATTGGATTTTTTTAAACCTTTGGTTTCTCCGATCCATTTTTTCCAGTAGTTGGCAATACTGGCATATTTGGAAGCATACTGGATTTTGATAGCATTGTCTTTACGCATAAATCCGTCCTGTACTTTTAAAGCCGCATCACGAACTTCAATTTTTGCAGGATTCAAGTCGTTTACAATCTGCTCCACAGCATACGATGGCAAATATTCCTGGGTTCTGCCCGGATATCCCATTACCATAGTAAAGTCGTTTTCCTTAACCCCTTTTATAGAAACCGGGAAGAAATGTTTTGGTGTATACGGAACGTTGTCTTTGGAATATTCCGCCGGACGGTTGTTTTTGTCGGCATAGATCCGGAATAAAGAGAAATCTCCGGTGTGGCGCGGCCAAACCCAGTTGTCTGTATCCGAACCGAATTTTCCGATAGATGAAGGCGGTGCACCAACCAACCGAACGTCTTTATAGGTTTCCGTTACAAAAAGGATGTATTGGTTTCCGTCATAGAAAGTTCTGATCTTGTTTTCCTGCCAGGATTCTTTTGGCAATGTTCTGCTCAGTATACCGATGTTTTCCTGAATTTTCTTTTGTTTGTCCAATTCGTTAGGAAGTGCGGCAACACCTTCTAACACCTTATTGGTTATATCTTCTATTTTTACAATGAAGGTTACCACCAGGTCTTTGTTTGGTAATTCATCTTCCATTTTCATAGCCCAAAAGCCATTTGTAAGATAATCATGGTCGATTGTAGAGTGCGACTGGATCTCGCCATAACCGCAATGGTGGTTGGTTAAAAGTAAACCTTTTGAGGAAATCACTTCGGAAGTACAGCCTCCGTTAAAATGCGGAACCGCATCTTTTAAACTGGATTTGTTCACATCGTAAATATCGGCTGCCGATATTTTCATCCCTAAGTTTTTCATCTCCTTTTCGTTCATTCCTTTTAGTAAGGAGGGAATCCACATTCCGCCTTGCTGGGCGTAAACGGGTAAAACGAACAATACGACAAGTAGTCTTAAAAATTTCATCTGTTTGTTATTTATTTGTTTGTAATGAATCAGCCGGAACGCTGTAATGAGCTTTGGTTAAAAGCACATCATAGGGTTACCGGTATTAATTGATTTTTGGTGTTTATGCTACAATATATTTCATCATTTTACGATGATGTACTGTAAAATTCTGGGCAAGATACAATTTTTGAGCATTTTCGTTATGGTTTTCCACTTCAAGGTAGATTACTTTTAACTTTAATTTAAGAGCTTCTGCTTTTATAAATTCGATTGCCTGTTTCCCGATTCCTTTTCCTCTTGCCTTTTCGGATAGGTATAGTTCATCCAGAAAAGCATACCGGCCTTTGTATTCAAAACTGAATATAAAAGTGATAATGGTATAGCCGATCAGTTCGTTATCGGAATAGATCAGCCAGGCTCTTCCCAGGTTGTCATTACTGATAAACTCTGTAAACAGCGCTTCCGAAGTTGCCGGGTCGATATGGTAATTATCGATGGCATAAAAATCACGCATCAGGGTTACTGCTTCAGGAATGTCTGCTTTGGTTAACGGTTTAAAGATGGTGCTCATGTATAATGTGGTTTAAAATACTATTGGTTGCGTTTTTATTCATCTGTACGAAAGTGCTGCAAATATGCCCTTTTTCATAACGAATGTCCACATTGCGGATCAGGTCGGTGAACGCTTCGTTCAGTTCCTGCTGACCGGAAATGGAAATACAGCCTTCCATGTTCACCAAAGCGGTGGCTTCGGCAAAATGGGAATAGTTGGGACCAATTACAATGGGTACGCCAAAAGTGGCCGGTTCCAGGATGTTGTGTACTCCGGGATTTCCAAAGCCGCCGCCAACGTAGGCAATGTCGGCATAACTGTAAATCCTGGTCAGTATGCCTATGGTGTCGATAATAAAAACGTCATAACCGGAAAGGTCTTTTCCTTCTTTTTTAGAAAACAGTACCGTTTTTTTGGTAATGCTGTTTTGTAAGGATAATATTTGTTCCGGTTTGATATTGTGTGGTGCGATGATGAATTTTACCGCATCGCTCGTGTTGTTGATATAATTAACCAGCAGGGTTTCGTCTTTTGGCCAGGAACTGCCAATCACAATTGCCGGACTGTCGTTTTTAAAGCTTTCGATGAAATCCAGGGTATTGTCGCGTTCCAGTATTGCAGCTACGCGGTCAAAACGGGTATCGCCGGAAACTTTTACGTTCGAAAAACCAATGCTTTGCAATAGTTGTTTGGATTTTTCATTCTGTACAAAAAAGTAGTTAAAGCTTTTCAGCGCATTTCTGTAAAAAGAGCCGTACCATTTAAAGAACGATTGTTTTTCCCTGAAAATCCCCGATATCAGATAGGTCGGGATATTCTGCTTTTTCAGCTCGTTCAGGTAATTCGGCCAGTATTCGTATTTAATGAAAAAAGCCATATCGGGATGAACGGCTTTCAGGAAAGCTATAGCATTGCTTTTGGTGTCCAGAGGCAGGTAAACCGTGGCATCGGCAGTAGTATTGTTCTTTCGTACTTCGTAGCCGGATGGCGAAAAGAAAGTAACGACAATTTTATGACCGGGGAACTTTTCTTTTATTTTTTCCATTACCGGAAGTCCCTGTTCGTATTCTCCCAGTGAAGCGGCATGAAACCAGATCGTTTTGTCAGATGGCTGTATTGCCGTTGCTAATGCCGGGAAAACAATTTTTCGGCCTTCCACAAAAAGTTTGATTTTCGGACTCAGTAAAGCAATGAATTTCAGGAGGAAACCAACGAATTGAACTAATAAATCGTAGAGAAAAAACATAAGCGAAAATTTGTGTCGCTAAATTACGGTTCTTTACGTTAATTTGATTGGTGTAAACTCATTAAATGACTATTTTTGCTTGTTTTAAAAACTTTTTTTCAGATGAAACAGGTCTTGTAATGACGTTTTTTCATTACAGTCTGAAAGCATGTGACAATAAAAACAATACGTAAACAGATGAAAAAAATACAAATGGTTGACCTGAAAGGTCAATATGAAGCGATAAAAGAAACTGTAAATCAATCCATCCAGGAAGTTCTGGATACCACAGCTTTTATAAACGGTCCGCAGGTACACCAATTCCAGAAAGCATTAGAAGATTATTTAGAAGTAAAGCACGTTATTCCATGTGCTAACGGAACCGATGCCTTGCAGATTGCCATGATGGGGCTGGACCTGAAACCGGGTGATGAGGTAATTACCGCCGATTTTACTTTTGCTGCAACCGTGGAAGTGATTGCATTATTGCAGTTAACACCGGTTTTGGTAGATGTGGAGGTGGATACTTTTAATATTTCGGTAGACGCAATTAAAAAAGCGATTACGCCAAAAACAAAAGCGATTGTTCCGGTTCACATGTTCGGACAGGCGGCCAATATGGAAGCAATTATGACTTTGGCAGAAGAACACAACCTGTATGTAATTGAAGATAATGCACAGGCAATCGGAGCCGATTATAAATATGCAGACGGAACAAAAAAGAAAGTGGGAACAATCGGCCATGTAGCCTCTACTTCTTTCTTCCCGTCAAAAAATTTAGGCTGCTATGGCGATGGCGGTGCTATTTTTACCAATGATGATGAACTGGCTTATAAATTGCGCGGTATTGTAAACCACGGAATGTACGTGCGTTACCATCATGATGTAGTGGGGGTTAACTCCCGCCTGGACAGTGTTCAGGCAGCGGTTTTAAATGCAAAACTGCCCAAACTGGATGCTTATAACGAGGCGCGCCAGCTGGCGGCTAAAAAATATGATGCGGCTTTAGCCAATCATCCGGATATTATTACTCCTTTTGTAAAAGGTGAAGACGGAAGTCATGTGTTTCATCAATATACTCTGCGCATCCTTAATGCCGACAGAAATGCTTTAATGCAGCATTTACTGGATAAAGGTATTCCTTGTGCCATTTACTACCCGATTCCGTTACACAGCCAGAAAGCTTATACCGATTCCCGTTACAAAGAAGAAGCATTCCCGGTAACCAATGAATTGGTTAATGAAGTAATTTCCTTGCCGATGCATACAGAATTAGACGATGAGCAAATTAAATTCATAACCGACAGCATCCTGGAATTCTTAGGATAGTATTCGTTAAAATCTGGTTTAATACTAAAAAATAAATGAGAATAGTTGTAACAGGAGGTTTAGGTTTTATAGGTTCACATACCGTAGTAGAATTATACAATCAGGGTTTTGAAGTGGTTATCATCGATAACCTGTCCAATTCGTCAATTGATGTTTTGGAAGGTATTGAAAAGATCACCGGGGAAAAACCGGTATTCGTACAGCTTGATTTGCGCGATAAAACAAGTGTAGCCGGTTTTTTCAAACAGTATGCCGATGTTGCCGGAGTGATTCATTTTGCCGCTTCAAAAGCAGTGGGCGAAAGTGTCGAAAATCCGTTACTCTATTATGAAAACAATATTGGCGCGCTGGTTTATTTGCTGCAGGAATTGCAGCAAAAAGAGCAGTCGTGTTTTATTTTCAGTTCTTCCTGTACGGTTTACGGACAGGCGGAAAAAATGCCGATTACCGAAAGTGCTTCAGTACAGCCGGCCATGTCGCCTTATGGCAACACTAAACGAATAGGTGAGGAGATCATCCGCGATGTGGCAAAAGTGTCCGGGATAAAGGCTGTTTTGCTGCGATATTTTAATCCTATCGGGGCACATGCCACGGCAGAAATAGGCGAATTGCCGGTTGGTGTTCCTCAAAACCTGGTGCCATTCATTACCCAGACGGCAATAGGTTTGCGAAATGAATTGTCAGTTTACGGCGATGATTATCCAACAGCCGACGGTACCTGTGTTCGCGATTATATCCATGTAGTGGATCTGGCAAAAGCACATGTTGTGGCGATGAAGCGCCTGCTGGAAAATAAAAACCTGGAAAAAGTGGAAACCTTCAATGTGGGAACCGGAACGGGAAGCTCTGTTCTGGAAGTGATCCAGGCTTTTGAAAAAGTAAGCGGAAAACCACTGCCCTATAAAATTGTAGGCAGGAGAGAAGGAGATATTGTAGAAGCCTATGCCAATACAGACAGAGCCAATGCGGTTTTAGGCTGGAAAGCCGAAGCAACGCTGGAAGAAGCTCTGGGTTCTGCCTGGAAGTGGGAACAGAAAATAAGAAATAAGTCATAAAAAAAGCCCGGTTTAACCGGGCTTTTTTTATTATCGTACTGGCTGATCTAAAATCAGATCCAGGTATAGATTAATCTTGTCTTTCAATTCTTTTCTCGGTGTGATGAAATCAAGGAAACCATGCTCTAAAAGGAATTCAGATGTCTGGAATCCTTCCGGTAAATCTTTCCCGGTAGTATCTTTAACAACACGAGGTCCTGCGAAACCGATCAAAGCGCCCGGCTCGGCAATATTAACATCACCTAACATCGCATAAGAAGCGGTTGTTCCTCCGGTAGTCGGATCGGTACATAAGGAAATGTACGGGATTTTTGCTTCTGCCAATTGCGCTAATTTAGCCGATGTTTTGGCTAACTGCATTAGTGAGTAAGCCGCTTCCATCATACGGGCACCACCGGACTTGGAAATCATTACAAAAGGAACTTTGTGTTTGATAGAGTAATCGATCGCACGGGCAATTTTTTCTCCTACTACAGCTCCCATAGAACCACCAATAAAGGCGAAATCCATACTGGCAACAACCAGGTCTTTCCCTTTCGATTTTCCAACAGCCGTTCTTACCGCGTCTTTTAACTTGGTTTTTTCGATAGCGTCTTTTAAACGATCACTGTATTTTTTAGTATCCACGAATTTTAATGGATCTTTAGAAGTCATGTTGGCATCCAATTCTTTGAATTCATTATTGTCAAATAAGATTTCAAAATATTCTTTACTGCCAATACGAACATGGTATCCGTCTTCCGGACTTACCCAAAGATTTTTAGCTAATTCTTCTGAATCAATGATTTTTCCGGTTGGAGATTTGTACCAAAGTCCTTTAGGAACGTCTTTTTTATCTTCTGTTGCGGTTTGAATTCCTTTTGCTGTTCTTTTAAACCAAGCCATAGTCTTAAATTTGAATTAATCCCGAATGGTGTTTACTTTAAATTATAAAGTGTTAACGTTATTCAGGTCTTTAAACGCTTGCTCCAAGCGTGTGTTAAACGTAATTTCTCCTTCACGAACCCATTTTCTAGGGTCATAATGTTTTTTGTTAGGAACTTCTTCTCCTTCCGGATTCCCGATTTGAGTTCTTAAATAATCTATTTTTTCAATAACATAATCACGAACACCTTCTGTAAATGCAAACTGCAAATCGGTGTCGATATTCATTTTGATTACTCCATAGGTAATCGCTTCTCTGATTTCTTCTAATGTAGAACCGGAACCGCCGTGGAAAACAAAATCAACCGGATTATGGCCAGTGTTGAATTTTTGCTGAACATACTCCTGTGAATTTCTCAGGATTTTCGGGGTTAGTTTTACATTTCCGGGTTTGTAAACACCGTGAACGTTTCCAAATGCTGCAGCGATTGTGAAACGAGGGCTGATTTTCATCAGTTCTTCATAAGCAAAAGCTACTTCATCCGGCTGGGTGTATAATTTTGAACTGTCCACATCAGAATTGTCCACACCGTCTTCTTCACCGCCGGTAATACCCAATTCGATTTCCAGTGTCATTCCCATTTTGCTCATACGTTCTAAATAACGCTTAGAGATCTCAATGTTCTCTGCAATCGGCTCTTCGGAAAGATCGATCATGTGAGAGCTGAACAACGGTTTTCCGGTTTGTTTGAAATGCGTTTCACTGGCATCAAGCAGGCCGTCAATCCATGGCAATAAATTTTTAGCACAATGGTCTGTATGTAAAATTACCGTAGCACCATAAGCTTCTGCCAGCGTGTGAATGTGTTTTGCTCCTGCAATTGCTCCTAATATAGCCGATTTCTGCCCTTCGTTAGAAAGTCCTTTTCCGGCATTAAAGGAAGCGCCTCCATTTGAAAACTGAATGATAACAGGTGCGTTTAATTTAGCAGCAGTTTCCATAACACCGTTGATAGTGCTTGATCCTGTTACGTTTACAGCTGGTAAGGCAAAGCCTTTTTCTTTTGCATAATTAAAAATCTCCTGAACCTGATCGCCTGTCGCTACTCCTGGTTTTATATTATGAGCCATTGTGTTGTTGTTTTAGTTTATTTCGACAAAAATAATAATTTCTAAAATTAGAACGGATAATTAATTCCAATATTTAAGACGGCACGGTTTGGAACGATATCTTTAAACCATCTTTCACTCATTGCTTTGGCCGGATTGTAGGTTTTAAAGCCCACATCCAGACGGATTACAAAGAAGTTCAGGTCGTAACGGAAACCAATTCCGGTTCCTAATGCCATATCTTTTAACGATTTGAAGCCTTCAAATACACTTTCTTCATCGGTCACGTTGTCAAAAACGTTCCAGATATTACCGGCATCGGCAAAAAAGGCACCGTTTAATTTTCCGAAAATATTAAAACGGTATTCGGCACTTAACGCGATTTTAAAGTTAGCCTCATTGAAATCGTTTAATCCGCCGCTGCGCCCCGGGCCTAAGCTGTAGGACTGCCACGCTCTGTTGTCGTTCGAACCTCCGGCAAAATAACTTCGGGAGAACGGAATGGAGTTGGAGTTGCCATAGGGAATGGCTAATCCCACAAAACTTCTTGCGGCAAGAACCTGCTTGCTGCCAAAATCCCAGTTTTTGATAAAGTCTAATTCCCCTTTGATGTATTGTGAATATTCTACGTTAAAAAATTTCTTTCGGCCGTTAATGTCCGGTTCCTGGTTTTGTATTTTGGAAAACAGGCTTAAAACATTTCCGGCAGATTCTAATTTCGTTTTAAACGTAAAGAAGTCATTGTCCGTAATGTTTGTTCTGCTCGATTTGGTATAGGTAATGTTGGACGCAAGTATCAGGTTGTTTTCGGTCAGACGCAAACGGCGTTCTTCAATACTGCGCACCACAAAATAATCATTGTCGTTTTGGGTCAATACCGTTTGCCCGTTTAGGACATCATTGATAAAACCGGCAGTTCCGCCTCCGGCTATGGTCAGGTTACCTTCGTTGTCCAGATAGCTGCCATCGTTGTTGTAAACGTGTGCCAGATCGTTCAGTCGGTTATAGGATGAACGGTAAACGCTGAAATAATTCCCCGGGTTTACGTTTCTCACATATTGCAGGTTTACCAGGTCAAAACGGATATTGGTGTTTCTTTTCGGATTCCAGGTATAGTTGAATATTCCGGTAAAGTTCTCTTTGTCCAGTCCGATGTTTTGCTGACGCGACATACCAAAACTGATCTGTGTGGTCGGAAGCGTATTTTTCGGGATGATCTTTTCGGTATTTAAAGGGAAAAAGATCCTTGGAAAGGATAGTTTTACATCGGCTCCGTATTCGGAAATATTGAAAAATACATTGTTCGGATTCGCAAGGTCACGGGAGGAACCAATATTCCCTCTAAGGGCGATTTCCAGAATTTCGGCACCACGGAAAATGTTACGTATCGATAGGGAAGTACTACCCAGTATACCAAAATCCTGAATGTTGGAATGCATGAAATCAGCAGTAGCATTAAAGTTGAATTTCTTTCTTGGCGACAAAACGATATTGGCAATCAGCGACGTTCCGGTAGTATCGGTTTTGTCTTCTTCATACTCAATGTTCGGATAGTTGAAAACGCGCAGATTACTCAGGGAACGGGACGTTAACTGTCTTCTGAAATCGCTGAATTTACTTCCTTTGGTGATGAAAATAGCATCGGTAATTGCTTTCGGGCGGTAATTCAGCTTGTCAGAACTGTATATGTTAAAGTTGTTGTATGTAATACTGTCGGCAACTTTTTCTTTGCTTTTATTGTTGCTGTTCCCGGTAAAGATGTTTACCTGGCTGATGGTGTACAGTTTAAAAGGAACTTTAATTAATGAATCTCCTTTTTTTATCGTCTGGTTGTCAATAAGAAAATCCACATTTGCCTTATGTCCGGTCGCCACGGTATCCACATCATATTCGATGTTGGTTTCCTGGAAATAGTAAGCGCCGTTATTTCTGAAATTGGTGGCAATACGTTTTCGCTCGTCAATAAAATTCTGGGAATTGTATTGTTTTCCTTTAACAATCAGGGACTGATCCTTGATTTTGTGAAACAACGAATCCAAAGCCGGTGTTTTAATAGATGTGGTGATACTGTCAATAATGTAGGGAGCACCCAGCTTAATGTTGTAGGCTATTTTTCCGCGTTTGTTTTCCAGCGAATCGATCTTATAGCTCACTTTACTGTTAAAATAACCGCTGTTGAAATAGTAGGATAAAAGGCGGTTTCGGGATTTTTGCGATTTTGTTTCGTCAATAATCACCGGCGGTTCTCCTGTTTTTTTAAGGAAGGTGCTGGCACCGGAAACAAAAAAAGACTGTCCTAGTCGCTGCACTTGTTTTTCAGATAATAGATCTTTTAAAAACTGGTGGCGTTTCGGTTTTTTTTGCAGCCATAACTGATAGTCGGCTTCGGGGCTTTTTCGGGCTAAATTGTACATTTGAAGTCTAAGACGGTAGCCCAGGATCGAACTGTTGGGTTTCTGGTAAAGCTGATTGAGGATTGCCTCGCTTTTTTCCTTTTTCCCGTCTACATTTACAGTATTCTCAATTAAAAGATACTGACCCTCGGGTACTCTTTTTACAAGAGAACAAGAGTATAAAATTGCACCTAATACAAGAAATAGTGCTATTTTTGATAAATTATTTTTCAAATCGTTTACAATAGTAAGTCAAAAATACATTTTTTTATGGTTAGTAAAAACCAAATCAAACTAATAACGAGTTTACAGCAAAAAAAATATAGGAAACAGCATAAAATGTTCTTTGCCGAAGGTATAAAGGTAATTCAAGAATTGCTGAATTCCAATTTTGAATTGTATCATTTGTTTACGGTTGAAGATCTTTTTCCGGATGTTCCGGAGCGTAAAATCACGTTTATTTCGGAAGCCGAATTAAAAAAAATAAGCGCTTTAACAACGCCCAATAGCTGCCTGGCATTATTCCTGATTCCGGATGAAAAACCGGTAGCGGAAGACGGACTGATCATTGCTTTGGATGCCATTCGCGATCCGGGAAACCTGGGTACGATTTTAAGGCTGAGCGATTGGTTTGGCGTTCAGCATGTGGTGTGTTCGAACGAAACCGTTGATATTTATAATCCCAAAGTAGTTCAGGCTACTATGGGGTCTATTACCCGGGTAAATGTGGTGTATACTGATCTGGAAGCTTTTCTGGAAAAAACAAACCTTCCTGTTTTCGGAACCTTTATGGACGGTGCCAATATCTACAAACAAAGCCTTCCCGAAAAAGGAATCGTGGTAATGGGGAATGAGGCCAATGGTATTTCGGCTGCCATTGAAAAATTGGCGGCAAACAGGCTTTCTATTCCGCGTTTTGGCGACCTGCAGCAAACGGAAAGTTTAAATGTTGCCACTGCCACCGCTATTATTTTAAGCGAATTTAAAAGAGGACTTTAATTTTAATGGAATGTAAAGTTGATGAAGATACCACGTGTTTTCATGGATGCTACATTTCCGGTCCATGGACTGTCCGGATTGTTGTCGCGGATTATCTCGTCATTGATTCCGAATACACCGCGGATGGACGGTGAAAATTTAAAATATTCCAGGTAGAAATCAACACCCAAACCCAGCTCATAGTTAGTGGACCAGCGGGTCATTCTAAAACGATAAGCATAGTTGTCGTCGGTTGCGTCGTGGTTACTGCCCAAATTCAGTGATTTGGAAAGACCGCCCACGACATAAGGACGAACGTTTCCAAAACGCTGTGAAGAGAATTTTAGTAATAACGGGAAATGGATATAGGTTGATTTTACTTCACGCAGCTGCTCAACCGGACGGGTAAGGCTGGGATCGTGGAAGGTTAAATCACGTTGCGTATAATATAATCCCGGTTCGAATCGAAGATCCAGATATTCCATAAGACGTAGGTTTCCAACCAATCCAACGTTAAAACCGGTAGTGCTTTTTACTTCAATATCGGTGCCCGGTTTGATATAGTCAAACTTAAAGTCATAACTGCTGAATCCTAAGAAATAGCCCCAGTGAACCCTTTGTTTGTCAAAGTTTTCCAGGTTGATAACAGGGTTTTTACTAAACATTGACTGCGCAAAGCCGTTTAGTGAAAGGGTTAGCATGGAAATTAGGAGTAGTCTCTTCATATTATTTTTTTGACGCTGAGTAAATGGTTGCTGCTCCGAAAGTTTGCGGCGCATGTTTCACATCTATAAACCCAACTTTTCTCAAAATATTGTTTAACGCTTCACCATGAGGGAAAACAGAAGCCGATTCTGAAAGATAAGAATAGGCAACTTTGTCTTTAGAAAAGAGCTTTCCGATTAGGGGAAGTATGTTTTTGGTATAGAAATAATAGCCTTGTTTAAAAGGGAATTTTGTTGGAACGGAAGTTTCCAGTATCACGAAAACACCGTTTGGTTTCAGTACTCTCAGTATCTCGGATAATCCTTTTTCCAGGTTTTCAAAATTACGAACCCCGAAAGCCACGGTTATCGCATCAAAATAATTGTCCTCATAAGGAATGTTTTCCGAATCGCCCAAAACCATTTCGATTCTGTCTGACAGGTTTCTTTCGGCAATTTTTTTCTTCCCGATTTCAAGCATTCCCGAAGAAATATCCAAACCGATAATTTTTGATGCTGAAGTTTTTGTCATCAGTATTGCCAGATCGCCGGTTCCGGTAGCAATATCCAAAACCGCCTGTGGTTTTTTATCGGAAACAATTTTTAAAACTTTGTTACGCCATTTGATATCAATTCCAAAAGAGATGACACGATTCAAATCGTCATACTTACCGGAAATGGTATCAAACATTTGGGTTACTTGTTCTTTTTTTCCTAATTCGGAATCTTTATAAGGCGTTATGTTTTTTGACATTCTAAAAGAAAATTTGAGACAAAGATAATAGAAAGTAAAGGATATAAAAAGAACTCATTTTGTTATTCCTGAATAATTAGTTAGTTGGGCCTCACTAAATTTAGTGAGATGAAAAATACAAGGATTTGGCGATTGTTTGGTGTTGTATTAATGTGGAATTTTACATCATACAAATTAATGAGCTATGTTATCAAAATTATTTTTATCTGAATTAAAATGGATGCTATTGGTACTGGTTGTTACATTGGTTCTGGTAGAAAGTATCAACAGTGGGGTTTTTAATCCTGCTGAATATGGGGTACCGCAAACGTTCTTTGGGTTAAATTTGTTTTTGGAAATTTTAGTTTTTTTTGTCTTTAGTACTTTTGTGGTATTTGGTATTAAAGGCTTTTTTGAGATGTATTCTCAGCGATTTGCCAATGTTATTATCTTCATTTCCGGAGTATTGTTAACAGTGGCAATTTTTATTTTATGTTATCAGGTACTTTCACTTGAATAAATTCAAAATGAAATTTGATATGCTTATTAGCTTATTTGTAATAAACTATCCCGGTAAGATGTTATCGGGATTTTTTATGCGGTTATTTTTTAAATACGTCAGGAAGCTAAAATCAAAAGCGTGCTTTTCATCTTTCGAATGAAATTCTTCGAATACCAATTGCCACTCGTTCGGGTCTATTTCCGGAAAAAAAGCATCGGCTTCGGGTGAGGTGAACACTTTGGTCAGTTCAATTTTGTCGGCTATGGCAATGGCCTGTTTGTAAATTTCGCCGCCGCCAATTATAAATACATCTTCCTGTTCCAGGCAGGCTTCTATCGCGGCATTAAGAGCGTTAACAACAATGCAGCCTTCCGGGGTTTGGTAATCGCTCTGGCGGGATATGATTACATGGGTGCGGTTGGGAAGCAGCTTTGGCAGGCTTTCAAACGTTTTGCGTCCCATAATGATATAATGTCCGGTGGTAAGTTGGCGGAAACGTTTAAAATCGTCCGGCAGGTGCCAGATCATCTGATTGTCTTTTCCTAAAGCATTGTTTTCTGCTACAGCAGCGATTAAAGTGATCATTTTGCAGGGGACTCGTTGTTTTTGTTGAGGTCTTTTTCCAGTTGCTCTATTTTGCGTTCCTGTTTGAGCATCAGTTTGTCAATTTGAGCACGTTCCCATTTTTTATTCATAAAACTGTCTGTTATAAAAACACGAATGAAGTGCAATACAAATAAGAAAGCCCAAATGGTAATAACCCAAAGGTACCAGTCTATTTCCGGTTTAACATTTAGTAATTTATTGGCTACAATACAGAAGATGCTTCCCAGAAAAAACAGGATAAAATGAAAGTACAAGCGTTTTTTTTGTTTCAAACGCTGTCTGGCATATTCATACAGTTCGTGTTGATTTATTTCCATACTTAAAGTTTTACGGAAATAAAGATAAGTAATTTCTTTTAAAAATTATATAGCAACAGCGCCTTTAATATGCGGATGCGGGTCATAATCTTCCAGCGTGAAATCCTCAAATTTAAAATCGAAGATGTTTTTTATTTCCGGATTCAGGATCATTCTCGGAAGTTTTCGCGGCTCGCGGGTGAGCTGTAATTCCAATTGTTCGAAATGGTTGTTGTAAATATGGACGTCACCGAAAGTATGGATAAATTCACCGGCTTCCAAATTACAAACCTGTGCAACCATCATGGTGAACAGCGCATAGGAAGCAATATTAAACGGTACTCCTAAAAATACATCGGCACTTCTCTGGTATAACTGGCAGGATAACTTTCCGTCGGCAACATAAAACTGGAAAAAGGCATGGCAGGGTGGTAGTGCCGCCTTATTGTTGGCAACATTCTCTGCAAACGATTTTGACGTATCGGGCAATACACTCGGATTCCAGGCCGAAACCAGCATTCTTCTGCTGTTCGGATTGTTTTTCAGGGTGTCGATCAGTTCCGTGATCTGGTCGATTTCCTCGCTGTTCCAGTTGCGCCACTGATGCCCGTATATAGGACCCAGATTGCCGTTTTCGTCTGCCCATTCATCCCATATCTTAACCCCGTTTTCTTTAAGGTAACCAATATTGGTATCCCCGTTTAAAAACCATAGCAGCTCATGAATGATCGATTTCAGATGCAGTTTTTTAGTCGTTACCATAGGGAAGCCCTCGCTTAAATCGAAGCGCATCTGGTAGCCGAAAACACTTTTGGTTCCGGTTCCGGTTCGGTCTCCTTTTTGATTTCCGTTTTCTAAAACGTGCTTTACTAAATCTAAATACTGTTTCATGGGTGCTGATTGGGTGTGTCGGTAATGGGTTATTTAGGATTCTTTTTTAGAAATCTCATCTCTGATTTTTGCCGCCTTTTCATAGTCTTCATTCTGAACGGCACTTTCCAATAAATCGTATAATTCCGAAAGACTGTACTGAGCGTAGGCTTCTCCGGTTACAGCTTCATCCTCGGTTAATCCGAAAGTTTCCGGACTGCTCAGCGGATCATCGTTTTCCTCTTTTTTTCCTTCTTCAATAGGATTCACTTTTAAATAAATACCGGCTTTGTCCAGTATGTTTTTATAGGTGAATATAGGAGCGTTAAAACGCAATGCCAAAGCAATAGCATCGGAAGTACGGGCGTCGATAATTTCCTCAATACGATCTCTTTCGCAGATAATGCTTGAAAAGAAAACACCGTCAACCAGCTTGTGAATAATGACCTGTTTTACCACGATGTCAAACCGGTCGGCAAAATTTTTAAACAAATCATGGGTAAGCGGTCTGGGTGGTTTGATCTCTTTCTCTAAAGCAATGGCTATGGATTGTGCTTCAAAAGCGCCTATTACTATTGGTAATTTTCGTTCGCCATCAACTTCGTTCAAAATCAGGGCGTAAGCGCCATTTTGCGTTTGACTGTAAGAAATTCCTTTTATCGTTAATTTTACTAAACTCATTTGAGGGTTGCTACATTATTGCTTTAACGAACTGTTTAAAGTCCTTTTTTGTTTTATCTTTCTGCGGGCATATCATTTGCAACCGAAAACGGTGCGGTTATTACCGGAAAAAGGTTTGCAAAGAAAGCCTAAAATTTTCGCTTTTAAAAATAAAAAAAACGGGCTTACTAACAAAGATACTAAATCTTTAAATTAGAAAGCCCGTTTAATATATTTGTGTTAAAAATTATGAGTTGTGTGCTTTGAACTCTTTTAATTTTTCAACTAATTTCGGTACTACTTCGAATGCATCTCCTACGATACCGTAGTCGGCCACTTTAAAGAAAGGTGCGTCTGCATCCGGGTTGATGACTACTTTTACTTTAGAAGAGTTGATCCCCGCAATGTGCTGGATCGCTCCCGAAATACCAATAGCAATATAAAGGTTGGCAGCAACCGGTTTTCCGGTTTGTCCAACGTGCTCACTGTGAGGTCTCCATCCTAAATCGGAAACTGGTTTTGAACAAGCCGTAGCGGCTCCTAAAACCGTTGCAAGATCTTCTATCATTCCCCAGTTTTCTGGACCTTTTAATCCACGACCTGCAGAAACAACGATCTCAGCGTCTGCAATCGTTACTTTTCCGGTTACTTTTTCAACGCTTTCCATTTTTACAGAGAAATCAGCATCGTTTAAGCTTGGTGTGAAATCCTCTTCCGTTAATGAAGAAGCCGATTCGATCAAACCGAATGAGTTTTTAGCCAGACCAACCACTTTTACATCGGTAGTGATTTCAGTAATGTTAAAAGCTTTGTTAGAGAAAGCATTTCTTTTTACGGTAAACGGAGCTGTGCTTTCCGGTAAAGCCACCACATTGGAAGCATACCCTGCATTCAAGCCAACAGCAACAAGAGGTGCTAAGTATAAACTGTCTGTAGTTGAGGATAACACCACTACTTTAGTACCTTCTTTCTGAGCAGCCTGTTTGATAACATCAGCATAAGCTTTTGCGTTGAAAGAAGCCAGTTTGTCGTTTGCTACTTTTAAAACTTTGTCTACTCCATATTTTGATAAAGCAGAAACATCAGCAGCATTTACTGTAACAGCTGTTACTGTTGTTCCCATTTTTTCTGCAACTTTCTTAGCATAAGAAGCTAACTCGAAAGCTACTTTTTTAAATTTTCCTTCTGCTGATTCAGCATATATTAAAATTGACATGATCTTCTTTGTTTAATGTTTAATGAATGAAAAATTAGATAACTTTTGCTTCGTTATGTAAAAGGTTGATTAGTTCGTCGATGTTGTCCGGACTTACTAATTTTACTGCCGATTTAGCAGCAGGTTTTTCAAACTTAACAGCTTTTGTAGTATTTTCTGCTCCAACCGGCTCAAGAATTGTAAGCGCTTTGGTTCTTGCAGTCATAATTCCTCTCATGTTCGGAATTCTTAAATCTTTCTCTTCAACGATACCTTTTTGTCCGCCTACTACTAACGGTAAGTTAGCGCTAAGGGTTTCTTTTCCACCGTCAATTTCTCTGACTGCTTTTACGCTGGTTCCGTTTACTTCAATACCAATACAGGAATTGATGAAGTCTGAACCAATTAAAGCAGCTAACATTCCCGGAACCATTCCGCCGTTATAATCTAATGATTCTTTTCCGGCAATTACCAAATCATATCCTCCGTTTTTAACCACTTCGGCCAATTGTTTTGCTACGAAAAAACCATCGGTTGGTACTGCATTCACACGAATTGCTTCGTCAGCACCAATTGCTAAAGCTTTTCTTAAAGTTGCCTCTGCATCCGGTCCGCCTACGTTTACCACCGTTACATTTGCTCCTTGTTGTTCTTTAAACCAAATCGCTCTGGTTAAACCAAATTCGTCATTCGGATTTATTACGAATTGAACACCGTTAGTGTCAAATTCTGAATCGCCATTAACAAAGTTAATTTTTGAAGTAGTATCAGGCACATGACTGATGCAAACTAATATTTTCATTTTATTAAAGTTAAAGTTGATTATTTTTCGAGCAACGAAAGTAATGATTTTATTTCAATAAAAAACTATGCACGCATAATAAATGTCTTTTTTGTAATGAAAATGAGAATAAATTCTTAATAATTTTAAAAAATAATTGAAAATAAATGCTTTTTTGCGAAATCGGGACTTTTTTATGCTAACCAAAGAGAATGTTATAATTAAAAGAATGTTGAGGTTAAGTGATTTAAAATTTTTATTTTTGCGAATCAAATAAATAAGGATAAACGAAAATACATGAGAACGATACAGTTTAGAGAAGCGGTTTGCGAAGCTATGAGCGAAGAAATGCGTCGCGATGAATCGATATATTTAATGGGTGAAGAAGTAGCAGAATATAACGGAGCTTACAAAGCTTCCAAAGGTATGCTGGATGAATTCGGTCCGAAAAGAGTTATTGATACACCGATTGCAGAACTTGGTTTTGCCGGTATTGCAGTAGGATCTGCAATGAACGGAAACAGACCGATTGTGGAGTTTATGACTTTTAACTTTTCATTGGTTGGTATTGATCAGATCATTAACAATGCGGCAAAAATGCGTCAGATGTCTGCCGGACAATTCTCAATGCCAATTGTATTTAGAGGACCAACAGCTTCTGCCGGACAATTAGCAGCAACACACTCTCAGGCTTTTGAGAACTGGTTTGCTAACACACCGGGATTAAAAGTAGTGGTTCCGTCAAATCCTTATGATGCAAAAGGATTATTAAAATCGGCTATCCGTGATAACGATCCGGTAATCTTCATGGAATCCGAACAGATGTATGGTGATAAAGGAGAAGTTCCGGACGGAGAATATACCATTCCGTTAGGTGTTGCCGAAATCAAAAGAGAAGGAACAGATGTAACCATCGTTTCTTTCGGAAAAATTATCAAAGAAGCCTATATCGCTGCCGATGAACTGGCAAAAGAAGGTATTTCCTGCGAGATAATCGATTTAAGAACAGTTCGTCCGATGGACCAGGAAGCTATCCTGAAATCGGTTAAAAAAACAAACCGTCTGGTAGTATTGGAAGAAGCATGGCCTTTTGGAAGTGTGGCTTCAGAAATTACATACATGGTTCAGGAAAGAGCTTTTGATTATTTAGATGCACCTATCCAGAGAATCACTACTGCCGATACACCGGCACCGTATTCGCCGGTTCTTTTAAAAGAATGGTTGCCAAATGCAGGTGATGTTGTAAAAGCTGTGAAGAAAGTTACTTATAAATAAGAAAATATCATTTATATTTGGAGCTTCATCTGTGTCATGCAGATGAAGCTTTTTTTTTAGCTTATGAAGAAAATTTATTACGCAACACTTTTGCTCTTTTTGTTTTCCATAGGAATTAAGGCACAGACAAAAGTTAGTGGAACGGTATACGACGAATTAAATGAACCCATGCCTTTTGCAAGTGTTTATTTCAAGGGAACCACTATAGGAGTTACAACAAACGAGAACGGTAAATTTACGCTGGCATCAGATAACAATCAAAAAATTCTGGTAGTCTCCTTCGTAGGCTATACCAATCAGGAAGTAGTGCTGAAAAACCCGGTTACGGAAAATTTAAAAGTCAAACTAACCACCGGAGAAGAACTTCAGGAAGTGTTGATCGTTAGTAAGCCTAAAAAACACTTGTCTAAAAAAGAAAATCCTGCTTATAGAATTTTACAGGGCATCTGGGCCAATAAAAAGAAAAACGGATTGAAGCTTGCCAAATCCTACGACTATAAACGCTATTCGTCTGTTAGTCTGGGACTGAGTAATCTGGACAGCGTGTTCCTGCGCAAAATTGTAGGCAGCGGATACGACTCGGTAGCCGAAATTGTAAAAGAAGACAAACGTCAGGATAAATTTGTCATTCCGATCTATATGAAAGAAACAAACGAACATATATACGGAGATACAGCATTAGACAAAGAAAGAATTGACATGGAAGGGGAACGCAGTACCGGACTGAACCAGCGGGGATTTATCTTTGACAGGGTCAGCAATACCTTTACCACTATTGATGTTTATGCAGACGATATCCAGATCCTGAATAAAGCATTTATCAGCCCGATTTCCACCCGGGGATACGGCGTATATGAATACCTGTTGAAAGACAGTATCATGGAAGGAGAGAAAAAGATCTATACGATTTACTTCTTCCCGAGACAATCGGAAGACCTGGTTTTTGAAGGAAACTTTAAAGTGACCGATAAAACGTTTGCGCTGACTGAAATCTCCATGCGTACCAATAAAAATATCAACCTGAGTTTGGTGCGTAATCTTTATTTCGAAAAATATTTTGAAACATTAAACGATACCATGTACCTGCCAACGCGGGATTATTATGAAGGGGACTTCACGTTGTTTACCAAAAACGACGATGAAAAAGGATTTTATGTGAAGAAGAATTTAGTGTACAACGATTATATTCTTAACGAACCCAAGCAACCTTCGTTTTACGATGAAAAAATCATCCAGGTGAGAGGAGACCAGTTTGAGCAAAGTGATGCCTACTGGAAATCACTGAAAGCAACGGAACTCAAAACCGATGAAACCCGGAAAGTTATTGAAGACCTGAAATCCAATAAAAAGGTAAAAGGCGTAACCGATATTATTACCGTTCTGTCAACAGGCTATGTGGGCGTTTTTGATGGTATCCAGGCCGGATTTTTATGGCAGCTGATTTCCAACAACAACGTGGAAGGACTGCGCCTTCGCGCCGGTTTCAGAACCTATAAAACAGATAACGACCGGTTCCGCGCAATGGTTTACGGCGCATACGGAACAAAAGATGAAAAATTCAAATATGGTGCGGAAGCAAAATACCTGCTGAGCTTTAAACCGAGAATTGTAGTAGGAGCATCCCATCTGGACGATAACCTGCAATTGGGCGGAAGACTGATCGAAACCGATGAATTGCTGCCGAAAAACCTGAACACCAATGTGATTATCGGGCGCGGAGAAAACTATTTCCTGTCGAGAGTAATGCGAACGTCGGTGAATTTTGACTTTGCTTTTAGCAATAACCTGCACATTAACGTATCTACCGTTCGCCAAAGAATAAAAGCAGCCGATCCGGAACATTTTTCTATTGATTACCTGGCACCGGATACCGGACTGATCCGAAACGAACTGACCGATGTGACCAGTAATATTTCCCTGATTTACACGCCAACCCGTTATGTGTACGGTTTTGGAGTAGACCAGAAAATAGGAACAACCTTATATCCGACCATTGTTTTAAAATACATCCGCGGTAATAAAGGTGTTTTTGGAGGCGACTTCGATTATAATAAAATCCAGCTATCGCTGAACAAACCTATATTCCTGAGTAATTTCGGAATCCTGAGAACCAATTTCGAATTCGGAAAAGTATTTGACCCGGTTCCACTACCGTTGCTTAATCCTATTTCGGCCGATCAGACCTTTTCGGTAGTACCGAACTCTTTCTCGTTGCTGAACTATTATGATTTTGTAACCGATACCTATTTCACAGCTCATTTTGAACACCACTTCAACGGATTTATCCTGAACAGGATTCCGTTGATAAAGAAACTAAAATGGAGAAGTTTACTATTGTACCGGTTTGCATACGGAAGTATTTCCCAGAAAAATATCGACATGAACCGTTCTTTTATTCAATATGCGGCACCGTCCAATAAAGTGTACAGCGAATATGGTTTCGGGATTGAAAATATCGGATATGGTAATTTCAGACCTTTTAGAGTCGATTTTATCTGGAGAACAGATTTTACCAATGTAAACGGGAAAGAATCACCAGGTTTTGGCGTAAGATTCGGATTTTTCCCTGAATTTTAACAAAAACATCCGGTAAAGCTTTTCAAAAGCAGACTATTATGTGTAATTAAACTTGTAAAAAATCAATTTTATTTTACCTTTGCAGTCGCTAAATTTAGAACTAAAAGTAAAAATGAGTACAGCAAATATTGAATCATTCGATGCACTTATCGAAATCCCAAGAGGAAGCAGAAATAAATACGAATACGATTTTGAACAAAAAAGAATCCGTTTTGACAGAATGTTATATTCTGCAATGTTCTACCCGGCAGATTACGGATTTATTCCGGAAACTTTAGCTTTAGACGGAGATCCTTTGGATGTTTTAGTATTGTTTACAGAGCCATCTATCCCGGGATGTTTGGTGGAAGTGAAACCAATCGCTGTTTTCAAAATGGCCGATGACAAAGGACCGGACGAAAAGATCGTTTGTGTACCGGTTTCTGATCCGATCATGAATAAATTAAAAGATATTTCAGATATCAATGTTCATACAATCCAGGAAATAGAACATTTCTTCGCAGTATACAAAGACCTTGAAAACAAAAAAGTTGATGTACAGGGCTGGGGAGACGTTAACGAGGCAGTAGCCATGATTGACGAATGCTCAAAACGTTTTCAGGCATTAGACCAGGCCAAAAAAGATAGCTACTCTATCAAATTATAATTTCAGAAAGCCTCATAATTTTATGAGGCTTTTTTTGTAGTTTTAAATATTCTTAACAAAAACTACAAATACAACTCAAAATGTTTAAGCAATTAACATTTCTGTTTTTACTGCTGGCCAATAGTATGTTCGCTCAGGAACTGCTGCCGCTGATTCCGCAGCCCAAAGAAATCAAAAAGGGAACCGGAAATTTTGAACTGAGTGCCGGAACCTTATTACTGCTCACGGATAGCGCTTTTCAAAATGAAGCCGATTTGTTCAATCAGGCATTACAATCCGGTTACGGCTGGGAACTTCCGGTTGTTAGCAACAGTAAAAGTCCGTTAAACACCCTAACGATCGTCAAAGACACCGATGCCGCTTCGGCTCCGGAAAGCTATTCGCTGGAAATCACAAGCGCACAGATCCGGATTAAAGCAAAAGAAAATAAAGGCGTTTTTTATGCGCTGCAAACCATATTGCAATTATTACCGGTAGCCGCAAAAGACACGATTGGTATTCCGTGTGTGACAATAAAAGACGAACCGAAATACTCCTGGAGAGGAATGCACCTGGATACCGGGCGCCATTTCTTTACAAAAGACTTCATTAAAAAATACATCGACTATCTGGCCATGTACAAGATGAATACCTTTCACTGGCACTTAACGGAAGACCAGGGATGGCGTATTGAAATTAAAAAATACCCTAAGTTAACGGAAATCGGAGCCTGGCGGAAAGGCTCCATGGTAGGACATTATAACGACCAGCGGTTTGATAACGAACGGTACGGCGGATTCTATACCCAGGAAGATATTAAAGAAATCGTGGTCTATGCCCAAAAACGGCATATCACCATTGTTCCCGAAATAGAAATGCCGGGACATTCGCAGGCAGCTCTGGCGGCCTATTCGGAACTTTCCTGTACCGGAGGACCTTTTGAAGTCGCCACACAGTGGGGCGTTTTGGATGAGGTGTACTGTCCGAAAGAAACAACCTTCGAATTTCTCGAAAATGTACTTTCGGAAGTCGTGACTTTATTTCCTTCCGAATATATCCATATCGGTGGCGATGAGTGTCCTAAAATAAGATGGAAAAACTGTCCGCATTGTCAGGCACTGATCCAAAAAGAAAACCTCAAAGACGAACACGAACTGCAAAGCTATTTTATCCGGCGGATAGAACAGTTTCTGAATACCAAAGGAAAAAAGATTATCGGCTGGGATGAAATTCTGGAAGGCGGACTGGCGCCGAATGCTGCCGTAATGAGCTGGAGAGGAACCGAAGGCGGAATCGCCGCCGCCCGGCAGAAACACTTTGCGGTAATGACTCCCGGAGCCTACTGCTATTTCGACCATTACCAGGGAGAACCCAAAAACGAACCGGTGGCTATTGGCGGTTATACCACAGTAGAAAAAGTATATTCGTTCAATCCCACTCCGGAAGTGCTCACTCCGGAAGAAGCAAAATATATTTTAGGAGCACAGGGAAATCTCTGGACGGAATATATCAAAACTCCGGAACATGCGGAATATATGATTATGCCCAGAATGCAGGCACTTGCCGAAGTGGTATGGGGAACGTCGCAGCCCGGCAAATACAATAACTTCCAAAAACGCCTGCTGCAGCATTTTGCGGTATTGGACAAAAAAGGAATCCGTTACAGTAAAGCCCTGTTTGAAATCACGTCAAAAGTAAGTCCGTCCGACAATAAAAAAGGCGTATTGTTCTGGCTCAGATCGGCACAGGATAATAAAGGCATCCATTATACGACAAACGGTACACCGCCAACAGCAAAAGCGCCGGCGTATTCAAAACCGGTTCCCATTACCCGAAACACGGTCGTAAAAGCGGCCTATTTTGAAAACGGAACGCAAAAAAGCGCCGTTATCGAACAGGCTTTTTACAGGACAAAATCGACCGGTAAAAAAATAACATTGGTCAGCCAGCCTCATGAAAATTACGGCATAGGCGGCGCCTTTACATTAGTAGACGGAATGAGGGGAAACATGGAAAAGTACGGCAGGGACTGGATTGGTTTCTGGGGGAAAGACCTCGAAGCGACTGTTGATCTGGGCAAAAAAACGAAACTGACCAAAGTCACGCTGGATGTTTTGGCAAACGAAGGAAGCTGGATTTATTATCCTGAAAAAGTAACGGTACTGCTTTCCGAAAACGGAAAAGACTTTAAGCAGGTAAAAGTACTTTCGGCTGCGGAAATTAGCAGTTTAAAAGGAATAATTGCCATGAATATCGGCAAACAGCAGGCAAGATTTGTCAAAGTCATTGCCAGGAATGCCGGAAAAATACCCGATGGGAAAGCCGGAGCCGGAGCCGATTCATGGTTGTTTGTTGACGAAATAATGATAGAATAATGGGAAACAGAAGAAACTTTATAAAAACCACGGCAATGGCATCGGTAGCTGTTGCGTTACAATCCTTTAAAGCACAGGAAACGGCAGACAGTATTCCGGCAGCCGGAAAAGTTAAAAAACCGATCGTGCTTTCCACCTGGCGATTTGGTATTGCTGCCAATGAAGCTGCCTGGGAAGTGCTTAAGAATAACGGCAGGGCTCTGGATGCGGTAGAAGCCGGGGTGAAAGTACCCGAAGGCGACCCAAACGAACGAAGTGTAGGCTATGGCGGACGACCGGACAGGGACGGACGCGTAACCCTGGATGCCTGTATCATGGATGAATTTTCCAATATCGGTTCTGTTGCCTGCCTGGAACATATTAAACATCCCATATCGGTAGCCAGAGCCGTTATGGAGAAAACACCACACGTCATGCTGGTAGGTGAAGGTGCTTTACAATTTGCCCTTTTACAGGGATATAAAAAAGAAAACCTGCTGGTGGAGGCATCCGAAAAAGAATGGAAGGAATGGCTGAAAACCAGTAACTATAAACCCGTTGCCAATATCGAAAATCACGATACTATTGGAATGATTGCCCTTGACGCGGCCGGTAACCTGTCCGGTGCCTGTACAACAAGCGGTATGGCATTTAAAATGCATGGCAGAGTGGGTGATTCACCTATCATTGGAGCCGGATTGTATGTAGACAATGAAATAGGTGCCGCCACAGCCACCGGTCACGGTGAAGAAGTGATCCGGATTGCCGGCTGTCATCTGGTTGTCGAACTGATGCGGCAGGGAAGATCGCCGCAGCAGGCCTGCGAAGAAGCAGTGTCCAGAATTGTAAAACTAACCAAAAACAGAAATAAGGACCTGAAAGATATCCAGGTCGGGTTTATTGCGCTGAACAAAAAAGGAGAACACGGAGCTTATTGTGTTCAGGGCGGATTTAACTATGCGAAATATGATAATTCCGGAAACCGCTTAATTGATGCGGATTATTTTTTAAAGTAAATGAGAAAATTAGAAATAGCCTGTTTTAATCCGGAATCGGCCGTGATTGCACAACAAGGCGGAGCAGACAGAGTAGAACTTTGCGATACGATACAGGAAGGCGGAACCACGCCGGCCTATGCCATAACGGAACAAACAAGAACAGCACTGGCAATCGATCTTTTTGTGATGATTCGTCCGCGGGGCGGAAACTTTGTCTATTCCGAAGCGGAACTGGAACAGATGTGGTCGGATATCCGCCAATTTAAAAAAATGGGTGTTAACGGATTTGTATTTGGTGTCTTAACGGATAACAATGCCATCGATATCGCGATCAATACCGAACTGGTAACTTTGGCAAGTCCGTTACCTTGCACGTTTCACCGCGCTTTTGATGAAGTTCCGGATGTATTCCGCGCTTTGGAAGAAGTGATCGAATGCGGATTCCAGACGGTTTTAACTTCTGGCGGTGCCAAAAATGTAACGGAAGGCAGCAATACCTTATCCGGATTGGTTACCCGGGCAGCGAACCGTATTGTGATCATGCCCGGCGGTGGACTGCGTTCCACGAATATCCGGTCGCTTATGGAAACGACCAAAGCGGCTTATTACCACTCTTCGGCAATTACCGATGCAACGGCTGTTGCCAGTATTGATGAGGTTGTGGCGCTCAAAAAAAACCTGCAATAATGGGAAAGATCGTGTTTCGATGCCTGATCGTTTTACTGCCATTCCTGCTGCAGGCCCAGGTTTTGGAAAAAGACTTAAGTCACGAGAAATGGGTTTTTAAAAAAAAGGGAACAACCAGCTGGTTAACAGCTAAAGTACCGGGAACGGTCCACACGGATTTACGGCAGAACGGCGTGATACCGGAACCCTTTTTTGCAGATAATGAAAAAAAGTTACAGTGGATTGAAAACGAAGACTGGGAGTATCAAACCACTTTTACACTCACAAAAGAAGAAATAGCACAGGAAAATGTTGAATTGCAATTTGACGGACTGGACACCTATGCCAAAGTTTATTTAAACGACAAGCTCATACTGGAAGCGAATAATATGTTCCGGACATGGAAAGTCGCAGTCAGTAAGGAACTGAAAGCCGGAACGAATACGCTGTATATCCTGTTTGAATCGGCTGTTAAAAAAGGAAAATCGGAAGCCTCAAAATTACCCTATATCTTACCCGGAGATGAAAAAGTGTTCACCCGGAAAGCCCAATACCAGTATGGATGGGATTGGGGACCGCGCCTGGTTACCGCCGGAATCTGGAAGCCTGTAACCCTCCGGTTCTGGAATACCGGAAAGATCAATACCATCCGGTATGCCCAAAAAATATTGCAGGAGGATAAGGCGCTGTTAGCGTTTACCGTAACGGTTGACAGCCGGAAAACCGGAACCTTTTATTTGACAATCAACGAGCGGCAGACAAAAGTCCGTTTGAAGAAAGGCAGTAATACTATAGAAATGGAATATCCTATAGAAAACCCTAAAAGATGGTGGACAAACGGTTTGGGTGAAGCACATCTGTATCCTTTTTCGGTAAGCCTGGCAGATCATAAAAAGAAAACCCTTGCAACAAAATCCTTACAGATCGGTTTGCGAACGGTTGAGCTGGTTCAGGAAAAAGATGATAAAGGGAAAAGTTTTTACTTTAAACTAAACGGTGTTCCTGTTTTTATGAAGGGTGCCAATTATATCCCGGTAAACAGCTTCCTGCCGCAAGCCGGCAAAAAAAGTTATGACAACATTGTAAAAGATGCAAAAGAAGCAAACATGAACATGCTCCGCGTTTGGGGCGGCGGGGTGTATGCCGATGACGCTTTTTATGATGCCTGTGATCAAAACGGGATACTGGTCTGGCAGGATTTTATGTTTGCCTGTGCGATGTATCCCGGTGATGCTTCGTTTTTGGATAATGTAAAAAAAGAAACAATCGACAACGTGAACCGGTTGCAGCATCATGCTTCGATTGCACTATGGTGCGGGAACAACGAAAATGATGAAGGCTGGCAAAACTGGGGCTGGCAAAAACAATATCAATATACCGCTGCGGATTCCACGAAAATCCGGAACGACTATAAAAAACTGTTTCACGAAGTCATACCGCAAACGCTGGACAGCCTGTTGGGTAAAGAGAAAAATATTTACTGGCCGTCTTCGCCTTCCATTGGGTGGGGGAAAGAACAAAGCCTGCGCGAAGGCGATTCCCATTATTGGGGTGTTTGGTGGGGAATGGAACCGTTTGAAATATACAAAGACAAAGTCGGCCGGTTCATGTCGGAATACGGATTCCAATCCATGCCCGATCGGAGTACTTTTAAAGCAATAGCGAATCCAGACGACCGGAACCTGGAATCGGAAGCTGTGAAAAACCATCAGAAACATCCAACAGGTTATCAAACGATAAAAACCTATATGGCGCGTGATTTTGTCGTTCCGGATGCATTTGAGGATTATATATACGTTTCGCAATTGCTGCAGGCAGAAGGCATGAAAACAGCTATAGAAGCACATCGCAGGGCAAAGCCGTATTGCATGGGAACTCTGTACTGGCAGTTCAACGACTGCTGGCCGGTGACCTCGTGGAGTTCCGTTGACTTTAACGGGAACTGGAAAGCACTGCACTACCAGGTACAAAAGAGTTTTGAGAACATAATCCTGTCGGTAAACAAAGAAGCAGATGATTATGCGGTTTTTATTGTCAGCGATTTGCTGACTCCGCAACAGGGAACGCTGGAAATGGAACTGCTGGATTTTAAAGGCAGGGTGCTGTTTCAGGAAAAACAGGTAGTAACATTTGTCGGAAACAGCAGTGCAAAACAGGCTGTGCTGAATGCCAAGACCCTGGCGCGTTACAATACTAAAGAAATAGTCTTGTCCGTCCGGTTGCAGCTTCAGGAGGGCAGTATGAAAAATGCCTTGTACTATTTTGAGAAAAACAAGGATTTGCTGTTGCCGAAACCTACTATTACCATTCAGAAAAAGGATGCCGGAACACTCGAAATTACTACCGATGTTTTGGCGAAAAATATTCAGCTGTCGGCAGAGGGAACCCATTTTAGTGATAACTACTTTGACCTGTTACCCCAAGAAAAACGACTTATAAAGATGACAGGTGAAGGAAAGCTGCCAGACTGCAAAAACCTTTATGAAGTACAGTCTAAAAAATAATAGTAAATACTTTTTGTTGAATATCAATGTTGTTTCGTTGTATTCATTATAAATATGCTTTAAGTGCTTTTTCTAATGAGTTTTTATTCAGATCAATTAGTTAGACATAAAAAATAGCTGCTAACTTTTAGGATAAACCAAGAGATATAATCTTGGATAAAGCTAAGTCTGTGAGTTCCTGATTTTAAGTGTTGAAAGAACGGTTTGCTTTCTGGAGGTGTGCAGGAACGGAGCAAACTGCCTGAAAATTACGGCTGTTTCGTCAAAATGTATTTTCCAATAGGTACACTTTCGTATCCTGCGGGTATTGGCGGAAGTTCGTCGGTATATACGTATGTTTCCGGCTTTAACCCCAGTTTCAGCTTTTCTGTGCCATTTTCTGTATAATATGATAAACTCATTCGTGCTCCCAAATACTCAACTACAGGGTCCTTAAATATTCCTATTACTACTTTACGCTGTCCCGGTAAGCATTCGTCACATCTCCTGATAATTGTAGCATAAATATTATTTGCCCCGTAGGTTGTTGCATTTTGTTCAAGACTGTTAAGCGTATTGGTCTGCTGTGTTCCATTGTAGACAAATGAATATTCACCTACCAGTATATCGGTCATATAATCCCCGTAAGGAACAGTCACTTGATTTTTCTTCTTTAGTACTATGGTTAATGAGGTGGTTCCATCGCTATATTTCCATGTCCCCTGAAATTTATTCAGATCATTATCAATGTCTTTATAATATCCCCCGGTGATCGCATCGGAAGAAAGATATAGCGGATATTGATTTTGAGAATAACTTACAATTGTATTGATGAGAAGTACTATTATTACAAGTGTTTTTTTCATGTTTTAGAATTTTATTGGTTACATGGTATACTTGTTACCTCGTTTGGAGTATTCGGGTCTATTATTACCTTAGACCAGTTAGGATTTGCGCCGTAAAGATCATTATTGCCGGCTTGATAAATAGCGATATCCAGATTGTATTTATCGTTTACAAATTTTATAAATTCCCTTAGGAGTGTGTTTTGATCCACATCCCATGGCTTTCCATTTTTTTTCATATATTTCCTGTAATTCATCAATGAACTTTCTTTTGGCTGTAGCATTCTGAAATTTAACAGAGAGTGCAGATAGTGCCTGAAGATTGTTCGGGATCAATGCATAGGTGTTGTCGGGAGCAACCATAATATTGGTCACAGGATAATCAATCGACTGGATGTTAATACTATTACTCATCGCTATCTGATAAGGAATAAACAAATCGTCTGCTGAAAACATTGGATAACTGGAATCTTCATCTTCTATTTTTACAGGATGATTATGTACAACACCAAAAGTAGTAGGATATACTCTTATAATACCACTTCTGGTTCCCGAAATTCCAGGGCGCAATGAAACATTCTTATCCGTTTTGTTATATTCCAAAGAGTATACCGTTTCTAAGTTGTTCTGCAAATTATTTTTCAAATAATTTAATCCGTTCTTAACAATTTTTTGTTTCAGAAGATTTCCCAGTTGTACACAGGGGTTTGGTGATACTGATGTATCATTGGGATCCATTTCTTCAACTGGTGCAGTTGTAAAATCAGGGCAACGCAGACAATTATTAGGTGGAGTTAAAATATCCCCATCGGTTGGTACCTCTCCGTCTCCTCCGCCTCCAGATCCACCCATTCCATCACCACCAGAGTAACCACCTGCACCTCCTCCGAAACTTCCTCCTCCTGCCGTCATATCACAAGTTGTTGTTGTAACACCATATAGATATTCGTTATTGTTGCAATTAGGTCCGGCAACATGTACGGGTCCTATGGCATTTCCTGACGAATGTTCTTTACACATCATGATAGTAGCCGTGACACAATGCAATGTTCTCTCTGCCGGCTCTATGTTATATTTGATAGGACTGATGTGGATATCTCCTTTAAAGTAAAATGATCCGTGCACATTACTTAAGCTTAAAGGTGTAGATTTTGTATACTTCACGATATAGGCACTTGTCTGCTCCAGACTATCAACGTTTATAACCAGGTTCTCGAAATAGGCTGGACTATTATGCTCCCTTGTTATTTTAAAGGTGTAGGAAGTCCTGTTGTCAGCCTCTATTACCTTTGCACCATGTGGCACAATAGTAAAACCATACTGGGCTTCCATCATTGTGCGGGATTTTTCCTTAGTGGTGTAAACTTTATTGTAGGCAGCCATAAACTTACGCTCACCAAGTAGTTCATCCAGAGAGGCTTCCCTGATTTTAATCTTTGCTGTATAATTTTCCCTGCGGACTACTTCCTCGTTCAGCTCGCAGCCTGCCAGCAGCACCAGGGTCATAAAAAGCCATATTTTAAAAACAGTTTTCATAAATTGTTATAAAAATGTGTTTGCAAATATTACTCCCTGAAAAACAAAACAATTACGGAAAACCCGTAATTAAGGTATTTTGTACCCAAAATGAGTATAAATGCGTAGTAAAACCTTTTACTTTTCTTACAACAGGTATCACGAATACTTAAAATAGTATAGACTAACAGGTTAGCGGCTTCGGAGTCAAACCGTATCACGATGGGGATAATGGTTTGTAATACAGAAAAACACCGTGCTATTGATGGTGTCACCCCTTTTCGGTCAAGTGTTCCGGTAGGGGGTTGAGGTATGGCAGTAAAAGTTTCTTTTCACCCGCGACAGAACGGGTATAAAATGATGCACCAAATGTATAAGTATGTAGGAGTATTATATCATCCTAAAAAGAAAAACGATTGTAAATCATTTATTTACAATCGTTTTTGGTTGTTTTGATGTATTTGTGTAAACTTTTATTCTAAAATAAACCGTTGATTTCGGCATCAATTCGGTTGATGATGTTTCCAAGATCTTCCGGATTGTCTACAAAATTGATATTGTCTACATCGATGATCAGCAATTTTCCTTTGGTATACGTTTGGATCCAGGCTTCATAGCGCTCGTTTAACCGGCTTAAATAATCAATAGAAATGGTGTTTTCATATTCACGTCCTCTTTTATGGATCTGGTTAACCAGGTTCGGAATGGAACTGCGCAGATAGATCAATAGATCCGGCGGAGCGACCAAACCTTCCATTAATTCGAAAAGAGACGTATAATTGCTGAAATCACGATTTGTCATTAATCCCATAGCATGAAGATTGGGTGCGAAAATATGTGCATCTTCATATATGGTTCTGTCCTGTATGATTTTTTTACCGCTTTCGCGAATTTGTAAAACCTGGCGGAAACGACTGTTTAAGAAATAAATCTGAAGGTTAAAAGACCAACGATCCATTTGGTGGTAAAAATCGTCCAGATAAGGATTGTCAACCACATCTTCAAAATGGGGTTCCCATTTGAAATGTTTTGCTAAAAGTCGGGTTAATGTTGTTTTTCCGGCGCCAATGTTTCCTGCTACAGCTATATGCATTATGGTAATATGATTTTATAATTCTTGATTTCGTTATCGGTAAAAATAGATAAAATTTGCTCTTTATAATAAAAACTTTCAATGCTTTTTTCCAGTATCGGAACAATTTGAGCCGTTTGATTTTCTAAATTATAAAGGGACAACAGATTGCCTTTTTTTAATAAAACCTGAGAAGTGCTGATAAATTGTATCGCATCGGCTTCCGGCGCTTTTCCCAGGAAGCTGATCTTTCCGAAAATATTGGAAACATAACAGTTCTGATTCCCGTCTATCCAGTAAAAATAATTGTAATCCGACTGGTATTGTACCGGAGTGTCTTTTATGGGCGATGAAACAGCGCTAAAGGTATTTTTGTAAATATCGTACAAACCCAGTTTCTGGGAATTCTGATCAAACAGCCACAACCGGTTTTGCGATGCCAGGCTCACGGCTGTCGGAAAAAGCTCCGGGTTGCTTTCTGAAAAATTTATTTTTGTGGTTTCATTTAACTGGTTGTCCAGCAATACGGCAGCATTAAAAGATTTATAATACAAAACGATCTGCAAGGGACTTTGTAAATCCACCTGTTTGATTCGTCCGAAAGTCAGGTTGCGGTACTGAAACTTTTGCGTCGCATTGCTCTTCCGGAATTCGTTATCTTTGATGGTATAGGAAAAGCCAAAAGGATCTTTCCCTACGAAAACAGCTCCTTCGGTATTGTCACTGGCAATAAAAACTGCGTCAATGCTTTTTTGCTGGGCAAAAGCAAGGGAACAACAGGATAAAAAAAGATAGAGGAGTATTTGCTGCATAATGCTGCAAATTACGAATAAACCTTTTATGATATAAAAAGTCCAATACAAAAATAATTTTTGATTGTAACAAAATCAAGGCTGAGAAGTCTTATGAGATAAACAAACCAGACAATAACATTATGAAAAAGAAAATAGTAACCGCGATTGCAGTATTCGGCTTTGCCATCACGTCGTTTGCCCAGAATTTTCAGGGAATGGCGGTTTATGAATCCAAAACAACAATATCCGATTTCAAAATGGAGGGAAGGGACATCACGCCCGAAATGCAGAAAATGATCCAGGAGCGAATGAAAAAAATGCTGGAAAAAACATTTGTCCTGAATTTTGACCGTTCCACTTCAATCTATAAAGAAGAAGAAAAACTGGATGCACCCGGACAACAGGGACCAGGCTCCCGAATGATGAACTCGATGATGGGAAGCGGCGGTACTTTCTTTAAAAATGTAAAAGAGAAAAGCTATACTGTTGACAAAGAATTTATGGGAAAAGAATTCTTAATTGTGGACAGCTTACCCAAACTGAACTGGAAACTGGAAAGTGAAACCAAAAAAATCGGGGACTATAACTGTTTTAAGGCAACAGCTGTAAAGCCGGTTAGCCAGTCCGATTTCCGAAACTTCAGAAGAAAGAAAGAGGACACGAAAAGCGATGAGGCTAAAAAAGAGAAAACAACAAACTTTATGGAAGATTTCGAAATGCCGAAAGAAGTAACCATAACGGCCTGGTACACTCCGGATGTTCCGGTTAATCAGGGACCGGAAAGTTACTGGGGATTACCGGGACTGATTTTGGAAGTGAATGACGGTAAAACGGTAATTGTTTGCTCTAAGGTTGTGTTGAATGCAAAAGATAAAGTGGAAATAAAAGCCTCTAAAAACGGTAAAGTCGTAAAACAAAAAGAATACGATGATATTGTAGTGAAAAAAATGGAAGAGATGCGGGAAATGTCCAAAGGACAACAGGGCGGAAACAGAATGCAGATGCGAATGGGCCGATAGTTTTCGGCGCGATATACAACCAGACCGGTTTCTCCTGATTGTAATAATCATACGGGAAACCGGTTTTTTTAATTATAATAATACGGATGCAGAAAAGAACGCTTAACAGATCAGTTTATAACCTCTTCCGCGAATGTTAATGATCTGGATACTGCTGTCCAGTGCCAGTTTTTTTCGCAATTTTGAAATAAACACATCCATACTTCTGCCGTTAAAAAAATCATCTTTACCCCATATTTTATTTAAGGCAAACGACTTGTCTACAATTTCATTTTTGTTTTCCAGCAACAGTCTTAAAACCAAAGCTTCCCGGTGGGTTAAATAAAAAACCAGCGCCTGATGCTCTAAAGTCTGCTTGTTGTAATTAAAACGGTAACGACCAATATTCAGCTGCTCTTCCGGATTGCTTTTACCGGTCCGGCCTAACAGGGCATGGATTCTGACGATTAATTCCTCCATACTAAAAGGCTTTTTCAGATAATCGTTGCCGCCATATTGAAAACCGTCCACCACATCCTGAACCTGCGATTTCGCACTTAAAAAAATAATCGGGATTGTCTTGTCTGTTTTCCGGATTTCCTGGGCGAGTGTAAAACCGTCTTTTTTCGGCATCATTATATCCAGAACGATTGCATCCGGTTTTTCATGTATAAAATGAGCCAAAGCCTCTACACCGTTCAGGCAGTGCGTTACTTTAAAATCCCGGGTTTCCAGGCTTTCTTTGATAATCAGGCCCAGAGTGGCTTCATCTTCTGCCAGTAAAATAGTCACCTTGCTACTCATGAGGAATGAAAATTTTAAAAGTTGTCTGTGTTTCTGCGATGAGGTCTATTTTGCCACCGTGTTTTTCGACAATGTTTTTACAATAATACAAACCGATGCCAAATCCTTTTTCGTCATGCTGATTGTTTTTGGGTACCCTGTAAAACTTCTCAAATATTTTCTGACGGTGGATCTTGTCAATGCCTTTCCCGTTATCCGAAACGGCAATCTCCACACCGGCATCCGTTTTTTGCAGGGTAACGGTAATGCAGTCGCCGCCGTATTTCAGGGCATTGTCGATGAGGTTAGAAATGACATTTTCAAAATGAAATGTATCAGCAAAAATAATCACGGGTGTATCCGGACTATGGAATACAATTGCTTTATCGGTATTGATCCGGAACTTGTCAATAGCAGTGTTTATCAGTCCGATAAGTGCAACCGGTTCTTTTTGCAGCCTTAGCTGGTCGCTTTCTAAAATAGAGGTTTCCAGTATTTTCTCTACAATAAGGTTCAGTTTGGACAAATGCTGATTGGAAATTTCAAGGTACTTCTTTGTTTTTTCGGGTTCATTGTCCGAATTGAATTTTTCAATACCTTCCAGAGCACTGTTCACAACGGCTATAGGCGTTTTAAGCTCATGGGAAATATTGCTGATAAAATCGTTTTTAATGATCGCAAGCTGTTTCTGTTTGCGGATAATATGCAGCAAATAGAAAAGACAGAAAACAATACTCAGCGATAACACCAGCGATAACATAATGCCTAGCATACCTTCCTGTAAGGCCGGGTAAAATATATCCGGGAAAAACAGCTCGATATTGCTGTTCTGAGGCAGGAAGGAAGACTTGGAACGCGTGGAGAAAAGGTACTTTTTGTCTTCCGGATTATGGTATTGCGATACGGTATTGAAATGCACTTTATAAAGCAAGGCATAATCAAAATCAAGGTTTTTCCGGGCAAACTCTTTATTGATGTATTGGGCGATTTTTTTTAGATCAACACTGTCCTGCCGCACCGAGATCACAATCTTTTCGGCTAAAACCCGGACATCTTTAATATTGTCCGGTTTGGGAAGTCCGGCTTCGTTGGAAATGAAAATAGTGGTCGCTTTTTTCCGTTTTGGTGCGGTGGAATCCGTATGAATTTCGGTATGGTAAAAATTAATGTTTTTGGCATCGCGCTGTAATTTCGAATGGATCGGCATTGGAAGTGCCACATCTTTGCCGGTAGTCGAATAAATAATATTGGACTTTGCCTTGTCATTGTAATAATTGTCGATACTGCTGTCTAAAGCACTTTGGGCAGCAAGGATAATACGCTGCTTATTGGTATCATAATTATTGATATTCCAATATATCTGAATGATTACAGTAATCAGAACCACTGTAACTGCAATCAGAAGCATACCGTTATGACGAAAAAAGGATTTCATAAATCAAATGTAAGAACTGTTCTTCTACTTTTTTTACCGTTAACACACGTTAACACTAATTACAATCCGGTTAAAACTCGCTTTGTTAGTTTTGATTACTCTTTACAGCGTAAAAGAAATAACTAACATAATAAAAATAATCATGATTCGAATTAGTATTATCATTGTAGGATTATTGTTGTTGAGCTTCGGGAAAATCTTTGCTCAGGACTTTAGCGGTATAGCGGTTTATGAAACCAAAATGACTGCCCCGAAAATAACATTTTCCGGAAGCGGAATAACCCCGGAAATTGAAAAAAGCCTGGAAGAAAAGGTTAAAAAGAATTTTGAAAAAACCTATACCCTCTCTTTTGACAAGTCGGCGTCACTATATGAAGAAGAAGAAAGACTGAAACCGCCTTTGAGCAGCAGTGGCGGCAGCGGCATGCAGATCACGGTTGGCGGCAGCGGCAAAAAATATAAAAACATAAAAGAGAAAAGATATGCACTGGCAACGGAAATAATGGGTAAAGAATTCCTGATTAAAGACTCCCTGCCTAAACTGAACTGGAAACTGGAAAATGAAACCCGGAAAATCGGCGATTATACCTGTTATAAGGCAACCCTGGTGCGGAAAGTGGAAAAATCCGGTTTTAAAGACAAGGAAAGTTCCGGAAAAGCAAAAACAACTTCCCTGTTAAAAGACCTTGAATCACCCGATTCGGAAACGATAACAGCCTGGTATGCACCGGAAATCCCGATTAGCCAGGGACCTGATGATTACTGGGGATTGCCGGGTTTGATACTGGAAATAAACGAAAAGAAAAGTGTTATTCTCTGCTCTAAAATTGTTTTAAACCCTAAAGAAAAAAAAGAGGTGAAAGAACCTAAAAACGGTAAGGTGGTAACCCAGAAAGAATATGATGCAATATTGGAGAAAAAAATGGAAGAACAGCTGGAATCGTTCCAAAACAGTAAAGGAAAAACGATCATCAGAGTAGGAGGATAAGGCGGGAAAAATATTAATTGCCTGATAATAGCGAATTAAAGTAACAAAAGGAATTTTTTTTCGTCTAAGAGATTGAACCTTATGCGGTTTTTAAAGTCTTATCAGCACGATATCAGAAAAGCGAAAATAAAAATGAGAAAATATTTACATTTAATTGTTTGTTTATTGTCTATTGCCGGTTATGCCCAAAACGTAAAATTTGAAGGCACGATAAAAGATACCACAGGCGTACCGTTGGAAATGGCGAATATTATGGCGATCAATCAGGAAACCAAAGCCATGGATTCCTATGCGATTACCAATGATGCCGGAAGATTCCAACTGGTGTTAAAAGCCAATACCAGTTATACCATAAAAGCCAGTTATATCGGATTCAATGCTTTTGAAGAAACGGTAAAAACGGGTACAACCGCCATCAGCCGGGCTATTGCACTGCGGGAAGGTATCGATTTACAGGGCGTGCAGATTGTAAAAGAAATGCCGGTAACGATAAAAGGCGATACGATTGTTTACAATGCCGATTCGTTTAAAAACGGAACAGAGCGAAAACTGGAAGATGTGCTGAAAAAATTACCCGGCGTTGAGGTTAATGCCGATGGTGAAATTGAAGTAGAAGGCAAAAAAGTACAGAAGGTCATGGTGGAAGGTAAAGACTTTTTTGACGGTGATACTAAGATTGCGACAAAAAACATTCCTGCCGATGCGCTGGATAAAATCCAGGTACTGCGAAACTATAACGAAGTATCCAACCTGAAAGGATTGGAAAATAATGAAGAAAATGTAGCCTTGAATATCAAGCTGAAAGAAGGGAAGAAAAACTTCTGGTTTGGGGAAATGATGGCGGGTATCGGAGCAGGGCATAAGGAAGACCGGCATATCCTGAATCCGAAACTGTTTTATTACAACCCGAAATACAGCGTGAACGTTATCGGGAACCTGAACAATATCGGGGAACTGCCGCTCACGATGCAGGATTATTTTAAATTCTCGGGCGGGTTCAAGAACATGATGCGAAAAGGAGGAACCAATTTTAACGTTTCTTCGAACGATTTGGGAATATTGGGACTGCGCAACAACAGAGCCAAAGAAATAGACGTTAAATTCGGTGCGGCAAACTTTAGCTATAACCCTTCCAAAGCCTGGACGATTAGCGGCTTTAGTATTTTTTCTGTCAATAAAACCGATCTGGAAACCAATTCGAGAACAGTCAGAACCGATAAACTGCCTGACGGAACATCGGCTACCGTTACCGAAGAGCGCCAGGAACTGACCCGGCAGAAAACCAACCTCGGCATGCTGAAACTGAGCTCAAGCTATGTGCCTTCCGATAAAGTACATTTTGACTATGACGGCTTCTTTAAAATTTCCGATCAGAAAGAATCGAACAGCGTTTTTTCGAGTTTGCTGGATGATATCTATACCAATAAAAAACAAAAACCGTTTTCCATTAATCAGAACCTGAATTACTATTATACGCTGAACAATAAAAACGTATTTGCTTTTGAATTGCAGCATTTGTACCAGGAAGAAGACCCGTTTTATAACGCCAACCTGAAACTACAGCCGTTCCAGTTATCCGGTTACCTTCCGGGACAAAACCGGAATGATGTAACACAGAACCGCTTTGTGAAAACCAATAAAGCAGATGCCAAGTTTGATTACTACTATATGCTGACGCCGAAAAGCAATATTAATGTAACGGTGGGAAATACCTATTCGCATCAGAACTTTAATTCGAATATTTTCCAGATCCTGGACAACGGGAATACCAATAATTTAACCGATCCGCAGAATAATAATGAGGTGAATTACACCTTTAATGATGTGTTTGTAGGATTGCATTATAAGTTCATTACCGGGAAATTTACCTTTAATCCGGGATTCAGCCTGCACAGTTATACGATGAATAACCAACAGCTGAACAGTGAGTTTAAAAATGATTTCGTTAGAGTGTTGCCCGATTTTTATGCCTTGTATCAAATTAAAAAGTCGGAAACCCTGACCTATAATTTCTCATTGGCGAATAACTTTACCGACATTAGTAAAGTAGCCGAAGGGTATGTTTTTTCCAATTACAACAGCTTGTTCAGCGGTAACAGAATGCTGGAAAACTCGCTGTCGCAAGTGCATTCCCTGCGTTACTTCAAATACAATATGTTCAATTTCGAAAATATCTTTGCGAACATTACCTATACCCGTCAAACGGATGCCGTAAAATCCAAAGCCTTTTTTGACGGTGTGAACCAGGTATCGTCTTCGGTAAACATGAATTCTGCTTTTGCAGATGAGAGCTTTTCTGCCAGTGCCAATTATGGAAGATCGTTCTGGAGATATTACAAAGCTTCGGTGGGCGGAAACTTTAACTGGAGTAAGAATAACAACATCAGGGTGTTCCAGGGCGGTGTGGAAGAAACCCAGACAACCGATTCATATACGCAGAATTACAACGTGAAACTGGCAACAAACTTTAAAAGAATCCCGAATATCGAACTAGGATACGGCTTTACTAAAAATGATTTTTTCAGTGATACCTTCTTTGTCGACAGCCCTTCGGTAACGCTGGAATATTATTTCCTGGATGCCTTTTCATTTACTTCCGATTATACTTTTTACCACAACAGGAACAAGGATAATACAATTAACAACGAATATGATTTCCTGAATGCCAGTCTGATCTACCAGAAGAAAGACAGCAAATGGGAATACAAACTGTTGGCAACCAATTTGCTGAATACCACTTCCCTGAACGACAGTAGTTTCAGTCAGTTGGGAGGTTCCAGCAGTTTCTCACAATATATCATACAGCCGAGGTATATTATTTTAAGCCTGAAATATAACTTATAGCAACCCATAAAAAAAGCCTGCATCGAGCAGGCTTTTTTATTTTATAAAAACGTTGGTTACAAACCGAAAGCTTCTTTTATAGTCGCTACGTAATCCAGTTTTTCCCATGTGAACAACTCAACGGTAACTGTTTTCTCTTTTCCGCCCGGAGCGATAAAAGTTTTGGTAACGGTTTCAGGAGTTCTTCCCATGTGTCCGTATGCAGCAGTTTCACTGTAAATAGGGTTTCTTAATTTTAAACGTTGCTCGATAAAATAAGGACGCATATCAAAAATAGCTTCCACTTTTTTAGCGATCTCACCATCGGTTAAGTTTACTTTCGAAGTACCGTAAGTATTGATGTAAATACCCATTGGTTTAGCAACACCAATAGCATAGGATACCTGAACTAAAATCTCATCGGCTACACCGGCAGCCACAAGGTTTTTAGCGATATGACGGGTTGCATAAGCCGCACTACGGTCTACTTTACTCGGATCTTTTCCGGAGAAAGCACCACCACCGTGAGCTCCTTTACCACCATAGGTATCTACAATAATCTTTCTTCCGGTTAATCCGGTATCTCCGTGAGGACCACCAATAACGAATTTTCCGGTTGGATTGATGTGATACTGGATCTTATCGTTGAATAAATGAGCATATTGAGGGTTCTGCGCGATAATACGGGGAATTAAAATCTCAATAATATCTTTTTTGATTTTTGCCAACATTGTTTCCTCATCAGCAAAATCATCATGTTGTGTAGAAATTACAATAGCATCGATACGAACCGGTTTGTTATTGTTGTCATATTCTAACGTTACCTGCGATTTTGCATCCGGACGTAAATAGGTGATTTCGTTATTCTCACGACGTAAAGCCGATAATTCCTGAAGTAATTTGTGAGAAAGGTTTAATGCTAATGGCATAAAATCTGCCGTTTCATTTGTAGCATAACCAAACATCATTCCCTGGTCGCCTGCACCTTGCTCTTCTTTGCTGGAACGGTCAACACCCTGGTTAATATCCTGAGATTGCTCGTGAATAGCAGAAAGTACACCACAAGAGTTGGCCTCAAACATGTACTCGCTTTTGGTATAACCGATTTTTTTGATCACTTCACGGGCAATTTGCTGCACATCAAGATAAATCTTCGACTTTACCTCACCGGCAAGAATAACCTGTCCGGTTGTTACTAACGTTTCACAAGCTACTTTCGATTCCGGATCGAAAGCTAAAAAATTATCAATTAAAGCATCAGAAATTTGATCGGCAACCTTATCTGGATGTCCCTCACTAACGGATTCTGACGTAAATAAATAAGCCATAAAATTAGATTTTTAATAATTAAGCGAGGAAAAAATATTGCAGGTAATGCCTAAAGAAGTATGTACTGCTTTAGCATTTTTTAGTACCAAAAACGAAATCTGGTAATAGAGGTTGCAATCAGTTCAAATTTTTCCTCTGAAATTTGTTGCAAATGTATGAAAGAGTTTTTTAAACTAAATAAAAAATAACAAAAAAAAATAACAAGAAGAGCAGTAGTTGTGAAAAAGGTAAGTTTAACAATTGCGAATTGTTCTTTAATGTATTTAAATTATTACATTGCCGTCACAATAACTCTTAAAAAATAATAAACATGAAGAAAACTTTACTTTCTCTTTTATTTTGTGTTCCTTTTTTAGGTCAGGCACAAAATCTTTACAATTACGGATTCAACGGTACAACGGCCGACATGACGACTGCAGGTTGGGTAAGAACAAATCAAAGTACATCTGCTTCTACCACACTTTGGACAGTTGGTTCTTATACTCCGGTTGTAGTTAATACCCTGGGAGTACCACCGGTACAGGCTACTCCGTTTCAGAATCAGGCGTATACAAACGGTCAGACCTGCCCGATACCAAACGGACAGGATGGAACGCCAAACACATTTGCATTGGTTAACTTTACCAGTACATCAAGTTCTGCTACTTCGGGAGCAACAATCAGTAACTGGTTGATTTCTCCTGTTGTTACTGTACAAAACGGGGATGTTATTACCTTCTACTCAAGATTAGGGAAATACTCCGCTACCGGTGCAGCATCTTTTGCAGATAATTTACAATTGCGAATGAGTACTAATGGTGCTGCAACTGTGAATCCTGCAGGAGGACCAACAAACCTTGGTGATTTTACAAACCTGTTGGTAGAAATCAATCCGGCATTGAACCTAACGTCCTACCCGACAACGTGGACGCAGTTTTCATATACCGTTACAGGATTATCAGGACCAACTGCAGTTAAATTAGGTTTCCGTTATTTTGTAACAAATGCAGGACCTAACGGTTCTAACTCGGATATTATCGGAATCGATACATTCTCTGTAGACAGACCATTAGGAACAAGCGATTTCTTTGCTAAAAACTTTACCGTTTTCCCTAACCCGGCAAACGATGTATTGAATATCACGGCTAAAAACAATACCGAGATCAAAGGAATTCAGATCACGGACTTGAACGGAAGAGTGGTGAAAAAAATGAATCAGCAAACACAAGCAGAAGTACAGATCAATGTAGCGGATCTGACTGCCGGAGCATATTTTATTTCGGTAGAAACGAATGATGGAAACGCAACATCTAAGTTCTTAAAGAACTAAAAAAATAACGTTTTAGAATATTAAAACCTGTCCGGTTCCGGGCAGGTTTTTTTATGCTGTAAAAGCTGGTTATTAGGAGATTGCAAATGTTAAAAGTAGTTTTTTGGTGTTAAAACATTGTGATTCAGTGCGGTAAAAAGGTTATATTAGGGGATTATGAACTTTTAAAAATAGAATCATGAAGAAAAAATTACTTTCACTTTTTTTGTTATTATCAATAACAGCGGGTGCTCAGACAACTCTTTTTGAGGATAGTTTTGAGGCGTATAATGACTTTATCATCCAGAACATTGGTTCCTGGATTACGCTCGATTTAGACGGTTCTACTACGTATGCTGATGACGGTACGATAGTTTGGAGTAATAAATTTTTACCACAGGCATTTATCATTTTTAACCCTTCGGTTGCCGGAGTAACAAACGCTGCTTCGGGTAATGAACTTCGGAATTATGATCCGAAAACCGGAAGCAAATATGCCGGTTCATGGGCGGCGGTTTTACCGGGTGACGGCGTTGGCGGAACCGGTCCGAATAATGACTGGCTGGTAAGCCCTCCCATCCCGCTTGGAGCCTCGGATAATGTTGTCAGCTTTTGGGTAAAATCAATGTCAAGCTCCTATGGACTGGAAAATTATACGGTTGGGGTATATACCGGTTCCGGTGTACCGGCAGCTTCTTCCGATTTTACGCTTATTTCCGGCGGCGGATCGCTAACGGCACCCTTTCCAAACTGGGAACAAAAAACCTTTAACCTGGATGCCTATGCCAATCAGACGGTACGGATCGGGATACACTGTGTTTCTGTAAACCGGTATTTTTTTATGGTTGACGATTTTAAAGTCACCACAGCCACATTGGGAGCCCGGGACTTTTTTAATCAGCATTTTACAATTTTCCCGAATCCGGCAAATGAGGTGCTGCATCTTTCGGCTAAGAACAATACCGGGATTAAAGGGATTCAGATCACCGATTTAAACGGCAGAACCGTAAAAAAAATAGAGCAGCCTCCAGTGGAAGCATTACAGCTCAATGTGTCCGATCTGACCGCCGGAATGTACCTGATTACGGTGCAGACAAATGACGGAAATGCGGTTTCCAAGTTTCTCAAAAACTAAAAAAACAGCGGATGAATTACTAAAACATCCTGTTTGCCTGTTGGTTTTTAGAAATTTATAAAAAATTTAAATACGTAGTATTTATATATATAACCAAAAAATATAAATGTTAAAATTTCTGTTTTTGTTTGGTCAATTCAAAATTAGTTTTCAATTTTGCTCCATCAAAACAGAAGAAAAAATAATGAAATCAATTAAGCGATATATGTGTATGATGATGTGGAAATGTTCCGCAGAGGATACCATTGCTTAATTTGAAATTTCAATTTTAAATATACAGCATAAGCCTCTGCCCAAAGCAGAGGCTTTTTTGTTTTCTGCAATTATTGAAAAAACGAAAACGAAAAGAAATTCAGAAAACTAAACAGAAGAAAATGAAAGCAATAGCAACAAAAAAAATGATGATGAAACGAATGATGTGCATTTCCATGTATATCCCACCCTGCTATTGCCAAAAGCGAACGACTTAATCTTGTTATAGTTCAAACTGTAAAAGTCCTTTTGGTAAAAGCACCGAAAGGACTTTTTTTTTAATCGAAATCTAACTTCAAAATCTATAAAACATGAGCACTCAAAAATTTTCAACAAACGCACTTCACGCAGGACACGACGTAACTAAAAACGCAGGAACCAGAGCGGTACCGATTTATCAGACCACTTCCTATGTGTTCAACAATGCAGAACATGCAGCAAACCTATTTGGTCTTACCGAAGCAGGATATATTTACACCCGTTTGAATAACCCGACAAATGATGTGTTGGAACAACGTCTTGCCGCCCTCGAAGGAGGAATCGGAGCTGTTGTGACTGCTTCGGGAACGGCCGCAATTGCCACAGCACTTTTAGTATTGCTAAAAGCCGGCGACCACATTGTAGCTTCCAGCAGCCTGTATGGCGGAACCTATAACCTACTGAATGTTACCTTGCCAAGACTGGGAATCACAACAACATTTGTGGACCCTTCCGATGCGGAAAACTTCACTAAGGCAGCAAAAGAAAATACCAGAGCCTTTTTTGCGGAAAGTTTAGGAAACCCGAAACTGGATGTACTGGACCTGAAAGCCATCGGACAAGCAGCCAGGGCATTTAAAGTTCCGTTTATCGTGGACAATACGGTAGCTACCCCATACTTACTGAATCCGATTGAACACGGTGCCAACATTGTGATTCACTCGTTAACAAAATATATTTCCGGAAACGGAACCTCTTTAGGCGGCGCCATCATAGACGCCGGAAACTTCGACTGGAGCAACGGGAAATTCCCGGAATTCACAGAACCGTCAGCAGGATACCACGGATTGGTATACCATGAAGCCTTAGGAAATGCAGCCTTTATTGCCAAAGTGAGAATCGAAGGACTGCGGGATTTTGGAGGTGCTTTAAGTCCGTTCAATGCCTTTCAGATCATTCAGGGCCTGGAAACTCTGGATATCCGGGTGAAAAAACACAGCGAAAATGCCCTGGAACTGGCAAAATGGCTGGAACAACAGGAAGAAGTAGCCTGGGTAAACTATCCGGGATTACCCTCCAGTAAATATTACGACTTAGCCCTGCAATACCTGCCGAAAGGACAAAACGGAGTGGTAACATTCGGACTAAAAGGAGGATTTGAAGCGGCACGGCAGGTAGCCGATACCACGAAGATCTTCTCTCTACTGGCAAACATCGGAGACTCTAAATCTTTAATTATTCACCCAACGAGCACCACGCATCAGCAATTAACGGAAGAACAACAATTGTCAACGGGAGTAACAAAAGATTTAATCCGCTTATCGGTAGGATTAGAGGATATAGAAGATTTAAAAACAGATTTGGCAGCAGCATTTGCAATAGTCAAAGCAAAAAGAACAATAACATCATGAGCACTAAAATAGTAAACGTATTAGGATTTGTAGGGAATGACGCGCAGTTTGTAGTAAAAGCGCAGGATTTCAAAGTAAGAATAAGCAGCAATGTTGCCGGAACCTCGGCAGAAGGACCCAGTCCGGTAGAATTTTTATTAGCCGGATTTGCCGGAAGCATCAACGCGGTAGGACAGCTGGTTGCCAAAGAACTGAACCTGAACCTGAAATCACTTCAGGTGGAAATTTCCGGAGAGCTGGAAACCAATAAAGCCGAAGGAATCGCCACCCGATCAAGACCGGGTTTCAGAAGAATAGAAGTAGTGGTAAAACCCACTACCGATGCACCGCTGACCTTATTAAAAGAATGGATCGACACGGTAAAAGACAGATGCCCGCTAAGAGACAATCTGCTCAACACCACACCGGTTTTGTTAACGCTGGTTAAGGAATACAACCAGTCGGAAGTAGCATAAGGCAATCCCGCTTAGGGATCATAAAAAGGAAAATTAAGTTGTTTTGTTTGTTTATACTGCCTCTAACGAGTCTGCAAAAAGTTAGAGGCAGTTTTTAAAAATGTAAAAATGGATACGCTGAAAAAAATAGATCTTTTCGATTTTACGTTACACAACGGGGTAAATAAAAGATGGCTGTCGTTGTACTATCAGGTCTTCGGACAACCGATAGGAACCGCTCCGGTAGTGTTGGTCAATCACGCGTTAACGGGTAATTCGCAGGTAACCGGACAAAACGGATGGTGGACCAGCCTGATTGGACCGGATGCCGTGATCGATACCGGTTTTTACACCGTAATCGCGTTTAATATTCCCGGAAACGGCTATGACGGAAATACCGAAAGCCTGATCCATAATTACCGGGACTTTACCACAAAAGACATTGCCAGGATATTTTGGGAAGGCTTACAATTTTTAGGAATCAAACAACTTTTTGCAGTAATAGGAGGAAGCCTTGGCGGAGGAATTGCATGGGAAATGACGTTACTGCAGCCGGAAAATATTCGGCACCTCATTCCGATAGCAGCAGACTGGAAAGCGACAGACTGGCTCATTGCCAATGTGCTGGTTCAGGATAAAATACTGAACAACTCCGATAATCCTGTCCATGATGCCCGACTGCATGCCATGTTACTGTACCGCACACCGCAATCGCTAAAGCAGAAATTCGACAGAACCAAAAACGAAACACAAAGCATTTACCAGATTGAAAGCTGGCTGCTGCACCACGGCGAAAAACTGAAAGGCAGATTTCAGTTGGCATCCTACAAACTGATGAACCACCTTTTAAAAACCATAGGCGAAGATTTGAATTGCGGCAGTTTTCTCAGACTGGGAAAAGAAACCAAAGCACAGATACACATCGTTGCCGTAGACAGTGATTATTTTTTCACCGCAGCGGAAAATAAAGAAACCTATGAAATTTTAAAAAGGGTTAAAGAAGACGTTTACTATCACGAAATCCAATCCATACACGGGCACGATGCCTTTTTGATTGAATTCGAACAATTGAACAACATACTCAAACACATATTTATAACAACAAAACAAACAATACAATGAAGATTTTAAAATTTGGAGGAAAATCACTGGCCTATGATGGCGGATTTGATAAGGTACTCCGCATTATTCAGGATAAGGCGGATAAACAGGAAAAGATAGCCGTTGTGGTTTCCGCTATCGGGAATGCCACAAATGAACTGGAACAGATACTGGAAGCAGCCTCAAAAAACCAGACCTATACGGAACAATTAAACCTCTTTAAACAACAACAGCAAGGCAGGCGGGCAGTCGATTTATCAAACGAATTCTCCCTTTTGGAAAAACTGTTTGAAGGAGTGGCATTACTGGGAGATTACAGTCCGAAAATCAAGGATAACGTATTGGCACAGGGAGAAGTCATCGCTGCTAAAATTGTAACGGATGCTTTAAAAGAAAAAGGACTGAATGCCAATTTTTCGGATGCCCGCTTACTGATCAAAACCGATACCCGTTTCGGAAGTGCCCAACCGCTGGAACAACTGTCCCGAAAGAACGTACTGAATCACTTCAAACAAAACAACGGTACAACCATTAATGTGATTACCGGATTCATTGGTTCCAATGCCAATAATGAAACAACTACACTGGGCCGGAACGGAAGCAACTACACCGCGTCACTGATTGCCAATTACCTGGAAGCAGAAGAACTGCAAAACTATACCCACGTTGACGGTATTTATACCGCTAATCCCGATCTGGTAACAGATGCCAGAAAAATAGACCGCCTGTCGTTTAATGAAGCCAACGAACTGGCCAACTTCGGAGCCACCATATTGCATGCCAAAACGATTATCCCTTTAATCGAGAAAAACATCCCGCTGCGCATTCTGAATACGTTTAACAATAACAATCACGGTACCCTGATCACTTCCGTATCCGATAATGAAGGAATCAAATCCCTTTCGGTACTGGACAATGTCGCCTTGATTAATCTGGAAGGAAGAGGGCTTTTGGGTAAAACCGGAGTCGATGCCCGTATTTTCAGGGTAATGGCAGAAAACGATATCAGTGTAAGCATTATTTCACAGGGTTCTTCCGAAAGAGGAATCGGGATTGTGGTCGCTGCCGATAAAGCCACCAAAGCCGTTATCGGGCTGGAAAAAGAATTTGAAAACGATTTTTATACCAAAGACGTCAATAAAATTTCGGTGACAGATGATGTTGCGGTGATTTCGATAATAGGGCAGGACCTGAGTACTTTCCACAAACCGTACACAGCCCTGATCCGAAACAAAATAGTACCAATCCTTTTCAATAATACCGTTACCGGAAAAAATGTGAGCCTGGTAGTGCAGAAAGGACAAATCCACAAAGCGCTGAATGTGATCCACGGTGAAATATTCGGGGTGTCCAAAAAAATTAATGTTGCGGTTTTCGGGCACGGACTCGTAGGCGGTACGTTAATCGACCAGATCCTGGCTTCGGCAGAAAACATTGAAAAAATAAAAGGCATAAAAATCAACATTTTTGCGATTGCCAATTCTAAAAAAGCCTTGTTCAACAAATCCGGAATTACCGCAGACTGGAAAAATGATATCCGGGAAAACGGAGCGGCTTATACAGTAGCGGATATTATCGGCTATGCAAACGAACATCACCTGGAAAACCTGATCGCGATAGACAACACGGCAAGCAGTACTTTTATTGAAAACTACATTGCCCTGGCAGAAAACAGTTTTGACCTGATCTCTTCCAATAAGGTGGCCAATACGGTAAGCTATGATTTCTACAAAAAACTCAGAAAAGTACTGGCCGAAAATCAGAAGAATTACCTGTATGAAACTAATGTTGGTGCCGGATTACCGTTAATTGATACGATCAAATTGCTACACCTTTCCGGGGAGAATATTACCCGAATCAAAGGTGTCTTTTCCGGAACATTGAGCTATTTATTCAACCATTTCTCGGTGGAGAACCGGCCTTTCAGCGAAGTGCTGCAGGAAGCGATCGACAACGGATTTACAGAACCGGACCCAAGAGAAGACTTATGCGGAAATGACGTGGGTCGGAAATTACTGATCCTGGCCAGAGAGCTCGATTTACAGAACGAGTTTGAAGAAATTCAGATCCGGAACCTCATTCCGGAAAACCTGAGAGCCGGTAATGCAGCAGCATTCCTGACGCGAACAAAAGAACTGGACAGCATTTATGACGAGCTGAAAGCCGCCCAAAAACCAAATCATGTGCTGCGTTATATCGGGGAATTATCCGGCGACCTGCAGCAGGACAAAGGCAATCTCGAAGTAAAACTGGTTTCCGTACCAAGTGATTCCGCCTTAGGACAGCTAAAAGGTTCCGATTCAATTTTTGAAATCTATACCGATTCATACGGAGATCGTCCCATTGTAATACAGGGAGCCGGTGCAGGCGCTTCCGTAACGGCGAGAGGCGTTTTTGGCGACATACTAAGACTATCGGAAAAAAAATAAGCATAAAACAAAACCAGCAACAACTTAATACACAAATAAAATGAGTACTGAAACCTTCGGATTTGAAACCCGGGCCATACGTTCGCAGTTAGAACGTTCGCAATATTTGGAACATTCCGTGCCTTTATACCTTTCGTCAAGTTTTGTCTTCGAAGATGCCGAAGACATGAGGGCTTCCTTTGCCGAAGAAAAAGACCGGAATATCTACAGCCGTTTCAGCAATCCGAATACGACCGAGTTTGTAGAGAAAATCTGCCAGATGGAAGGAGCCGAAGCCGGATATGCTTTTGCAACCGGAATGGCAGCGGTCTATTCCACCTTTGCCGCATTGCTGAACTCCGGAGATCATATTGTTTCTGCCAGCAGTGTCTTTGGTTCTACACACACGCTGTTTACCAGATACTTCCCGAAATGGAACATCACGACGTCCTATTTTAGCATTGCCGAACCGGAAACGATTGAACGTTATATTCAGCCGAATACAAAAATCCTGTATGCCGAATCGCCAACGAATCCTGCTGTAGATATACTGGATCTGGAATATTTGGGAGCGCTTGCGAAAAAGCACAACCTGATCCTGATTATCGACAACTGTTTTGCAACACCCTATATCCAGAACCCGATACAATTTGGTGCCGATCTGGTGATCCATTCGGCAACAAAACTAATAGACGGTCAGGGAAGGGTACTGGGCGGTATCACGGTAGGAAAAGAAGATCTGATCCGTGAGATCTATCTGTTCTCCCGGAATACCGGTCCGTCTTTATCGCCGTTCAATGCCTGGGTATTGTCCAAAAGCCTGGAAACTTTGGCGGTAAGAGTCGAGAAGCACTGTGAAAATGCAGAGAAAGTAGCGGCATTTTTAGAAGAACACCCGAATGTAAAAACGGTGAAGTACCCGTTTTTAAAATCCCACCCGCAATATGAGATCGCTAAAAAGCAAATGCGATTGGGCGGAAACATTGTCGCTTTTGAAATCAAAGGCGGTATTGACGCCGGAAGACAGTTTCTGGATAAGATACAATTGTGTTCCCTGTCGGCTAACCTGGGAGATACCCGGACGATAGTAACACATCCGGCATCGACAACACACAGCAAACTGACGGAAGAAGAACGACTCGCAGTGAGCATTACCGATGGACTGGTACGCGTATCGGTAGGACTGGAAACGGTAACCGATATTATTAACGATTTAAAACAGGCGCTATCCTGATAAGCAATAACTTATAAGATAGATTTGGTTGGTATAAAACAATTGCTTTACTTTGCACTGTTCTTATACACACTGAAATGTTATCACGAAAGGCGGAGGGATTAGACCCATTGAAGCCTTAGCAACCCTTTATCTATAAAGAAGGTGCTACATTCTACCTTATAAACGGAACCTGTTTCGGATTAAGGATAGATAACAAAGAATACTTTTCTGGTATTCTCCTCCAATTTTCTGATGACATTTTTTTATTCCGGACCCGGTTCGGAAGCTGCTAAAGACAATATAAAACAGTCCCGGTTTTCGTATATCCATACGTTAACTGCGTTGTAAACAGTATTGTGCTTTGGCAAAGTTTGTGAACAAAATAAAAAACAAACCAATGTCAAAAATTAAAGAAGCCATACAAAACAGGATACTCATTCTCGACGGAGCAATGGGAACCATGCTGCAGCGCTATAACTTCTCTGAAGAAGATTTCAGAGGCGAACGTTTTAAAGATTTTCCACATCCGTTAAAAGGAAATAACGACTTGCTGTCGCTCACTCAGCCGCAGGCAATCCGTGAAATTCATGCCAAATATTTTGAAGCCGGAGCCGATATTGTGGAAACCAATACTTTTTCCGGAACCACTATCGGTATGGCCGATTATCATCAGGAAGACCTGGTGTACGAACTCAACTACGAATCGGCTAAAATAGCCCGTGAAGTTGCTGATGAGTTTACGGCTAAGAACCCTGAAAAACCAAGATTTGTTGCCGGTTCCATCGGGCCGACCAACCGTACGGCAAGCATGTCGCCGGATGTAAACGACCCCGGATTCAGGGCGGTTACTTTCGACGATTTGAGAATTGCCTATAAACAGCAGGTAGAAGCGTTGATCGATGGCGGAAGCGATATCCTTTTGGTTGAAACCATCTTCGATACGCTCAATGCCAAAGCGGCCTTATTTGCAATAGATGAGGTAAAGGAAGAACGCAACCTGGATATTCCTGTCATGGTGAGCGGAACAATTACCGATGCTTCCGGAAGAACATTATCCGGACAAACCGTAGAAGCCTTTTTGATCTCCATCTCTCATATCCCCTTGTTAAGCGTAGGCTTTAACTGCGCCTTGGGAGCCGATCAGCTAAAACCCTACTTAAAGCGATTGGCACACAACACGTCCTTTAATGTATCGGCACATCCGAATGCCGGATTGCCGAATGCTTTTGGACAATATGACCAGACGCCGGAAGAGATGCAGTTGCTGATCAAAGAATACTTAGACGACAACCTGATCAACATCATCGGAGGATGCTGCGGAACAACGCCGGAGCACATCAAACTGATTGCTGAAGTGGCAAAAGAATACAAACCAAGAATTTTAGAAGTAAACGCATAATGGCAGAAGCAGACTGTAAAAAATATTTAAAATTATCAGGACTCGAACCGTTGTTAATCACACCGGAAAGTATTTTCGTGAATGTCGGAGAACGTACCAATGTTACCGGCTCGCGAAAATTTTTGCGTTTGATAAAAGAAGAGAAATATGAAGAAGCATTAGATATTGCCCGGATGCAGGTAGAAGGAGGGGCGCAGATTATTGATATTAATATGGATGAAGGAATGCTGGATGGTGTGTATGCCATGACAAAATTCCTGAATCTGATTGCCTCCGAACCGGATATTTCAAGGGTTCCGGTAATGATTGACAGTTCCAAATGGGAAATCATTGAAGCCGGATTAAAAGTAGCCCAGGGAAAATGTGTGGTAAACTCCATCAGCTTAAAAGAAGGGGAAGAACTGTTTATTCATCATGCCAAACTCGTAAAACGATATGGTGCGGCGGTAATTGTCATGGCCTTCGATGAGGTCGGACAAGCCGATACTTACGAACGCCGTATCGAAATCTGTAAACGTTCGTATGACGTTTTAGTGGATAAAGTAGGATTCCCGCCCGAAGATATTATTTTCGATCCCAATATTTTCCCGGTCGCAACCGGAATGGAAGAACACCGCCGTAATGCGATCGATTTCTTTCTGGCAACAAAATGGATCCGGGAAAACTTGCCGTATACCAATGTGAGCGGCGGGGTGAGCAATGTTTCCTTTTCTTTCAGAGGAAACGACAGGGTACGGGAAGCGATGCACTCAGCCTTTTTATACCATGCCATTCAGCACGGTATGTCGATGGGTATTGTCAATCCGGAAATGCTGGAAGTATATGATGAGATCCCGAAAGACTTACTGGAACATGTAGAAGATGTATTGTTAGACCGCCGGGACGATGCCACCGAACGCTTGCTGGCATTTGCCGAAAATGTAAAAGGCGATGTAAAAACAACCGAAAAACAGGCTCAGGAATGGCGAACCGGTTCGGTACAGGATAAACTCACGTATGCTTTGGTAAAAGGAATCGATGAGTTTATAGAAACAGATGTGGAAGAAGCAAGACTACAGGCAGCGAAACCTATTGAAGTAATTGAGATCAACCTGATGAACGGTATGAATGTCGTGGGCGATTTATTCGGCAGCGGAAAAATGTTCTTGCCACAGGTTGTAAAATCGGCACGGGTTATGAAAAAAGCGGTTGCCTATCTGTTACCTTTTATTGAAGCGGAAAAAGGCGGGGCTTCCCGTTCTGCCGGAAAAATACTGATGGCAACAGTAAAAGGCGATGTACACGATATCGGTAAAAACATCGTATCGGTAGTATTGGGATGCAACAACTTTGAAATTATCGATCTGGGAGTAATGGTACCACCCGAAAAAATCATTGAAACGGCGGTAAAAGAGCAGGTCGATATTATCGGATTAAGCGGACTGATCACGCCTTCATTGGATGAAATGGTTTACCTGGCCAAAGAAATGGACAAACTGAATATCAAAATTCCGTTGATGATTGGCGGTGCGACCACTTCACGTGCACATACGGCAGTGAAGATTGCGCCGGAATATTCCGACACCGTAGTCCATGTAAACGATGCCTCGAGAGCGGTAACCGTTGCCGGAAACCTGATTAATCAGCATGTAAAGCTTGATTATGCGAAAACCATCCGTTCCGAATATGATGAACTGCGCGAAGGATTCCTGAATCGTTCCCGTGATAAAAACTTCCTGACTATTGAAGAAGCACGAAAAAACAAACTTCAATTGGATTGGGATGGTTTTACGGCACAGCAGCCCAATTTTACGGGAATCCGGACAATAAGCCTGAATGTAAGCGAACTGGTTGATTATATCGACTGGACACCGTTTTTCAGAACCTGGGATTTACACGGGAAATACCCGAATATCTTAGAAGATGAGGTAGTAGGCGAACAGGCGGTGATCTTATTCCAGGATGCGCAAAAAATGCTGCAGCAATTAATTGCCGAAAACTGGCTGGAAGCCAAAGGGATTTACGGCATCTTTCCGGCCAGCCAGGTTAACGATGACGATATAGAACTGTATGATGAAAACGGAAATGTACTCGACACCTTTTTGACGTTGCGCCAGCAATCCCAAAAAACAAAAGGAGCACCGAATATTGCGCTATCCGATTTTATCACGCCGAAAACCATTGGCAAAAAAGACTATATGGGCGCTTTTTGCGTGACCACAGGATTTGGTGTCGATGAAAAAGCGGCGGCTTTTGAAGCGGAACATGACGATTACAACTCCATTATGATAAAAGCATTAGGCGACCGTTTTGCGGAAGCTTTTGCCGAATACCTGCATGAAAAGATCAGAAAAGAAATCTGGGGGTATGCTTCCGATGAGGTATTGAGTAATGACGAACTGATTTCCGAAAAATACAAAGGGATTCGTCCGGCTCCGGGATATCCGGCCTGCCCGGATCATCTGGAAAAAAGTACCATCTGGAAAGTATTGCAAGTCGAAGAAAATATAGGGGTAACGCTAACGGAAAGCCTGGCGATGTGGCCGGCGTCTTCTGTATCCGGATACTATTTCGGCAACCCCGAAAGCAAGTATTTCGGACTCGGAAAAATCAAAGAAGACCAGGTCCGGGATTATGCCAAACGAAGAAATGTTTCCTATGAATATGCCGAAAAATGGCTTAACCCGAATATCGCCGACTAAACGAACAAATAATATAGTACTGAAATGAAAGTTACCCAACATATAGAAAACGCCCAGGGAAAATCATTATTTTCCTTCGAGATATTACCGCCTTTAAAAGGACAGAACATCCAGTGTATTTTTGACAACATTGAACCTTTAATGGAATACAAACCGCCGTTTATAGACGTGACTTACCACCGGGAAGAATACGAATATAAAGAATTGCCAAACGGACTGCTCGAAAAGAGAATCGTGAAGAAACGTCCCGGAACAGTTGGTATTTGTTCGGCAATTCAGAATAAATACCAGGTGGATGCCATTCCACATATTTTATGCGGCGGGTTTACCAAAGAAGATACCGAAAATTTCCTGATCGATATGGACTTTTTAGGGATCGATAATGTTGTGGCATTGCGTGGTGATGCGGTAAAAAGTGAGATTTACTTTAAACCGGAAAAAGAAGGAAATCATTATGCCAGTGAACTGGTAACCCAGATCAGTAACCTGAACAAAGGGATCTACCTGGATGATCATTTGCAAAACACGAACAAGACCAACTTTTGCATTGGTGTGGCCGGTTACCCGGAAAAGCACATGGAAGCGCCCAGCCTGGACAGTGACATTCACTTCCTGAAACAAAAAATACACAACGGAGCCGATTATATCATCACCCAGATGTTTTTTGACAACCGTAAGTTTTTTGAATTTGTAGCCAAATGCCGCAAAGAAGGGATCACCGTTCCGATTATACCGGGGCTAAAACCAATATCGACAAAGAAACAATTAAACCAGATACCACATCGATTTAAAGTGGACTTACCGGATGACCTTATTATGGAAGTCGTAAAGGCAGCCGATAACGAAGCAGTTAAACAGATCGGAATTGAATGGTGTATTGAACAAAGCAAAGAATTGGTAAAGGCCGGAATACCGGTCTTACATTACTATTCGATGGGCCGTTCCGAAAACATCAAACAAATAGCCGAAGCGGTTTTTTAGATCCGGAACATCTTACGGACGTAACACCTGGCGGATTTTTAAAATCTGGCAGGTGTTTTTTTGTGGAATGCCCCTTACAAAGGTATCATTCCGGCACGAGGCAGCGGAATCCCGGTACAAGCCAAACACATTTTCGAAAATTAGCCTGAAATAAATATATTCTTATATATTTGCTTGTTTTCAAAAAATCAGATGCGCGTTTATTTTAATCTTTTATTACTTTTTTCATGTATTGCCTTCTCACAAACTGCAAAGGAAAAGCAGTATTTTGTGGATGCCAATTACTTTTACGGAAACATACTCCCGCACAATAACGCAATCAAGCATTTGATAACGGCACATCCGGAAGGCATTTTGCTTAGTGTGAGCCGTAAAACTTTTGGCGATAAAGCCTGGCAGGCAGAATATAATTTCCCGGATTACGGACTTTCTTTCCAGTACCAGCACAATAAAAATGAAGCCCTGGGAAATATGTATGGGGTATACGGGCATTACAGTTTTTACTTTTTAAAGCGAAACCTGCAATTCCGCGTAGGGCAGGGAATCGCTTACAATACCAATCCGTACGATAAAGAAAATAACTTCAGGAATTTTGCCTATAGTACCCACCTGATGCCGTCCACCTATTTTATGCTGAATTATAACCGGCAGCAAATCTGGAAAGGGCTGGGATTGCAGGCGGGATTGTTACTGGTTCATCATTCGAATGCCAATATCAAAGCGCCCAATACCAGTACGAATACGCTGGCCTTTAACCTCGGACTCAACTACAACCTGGAACAGCAGGAACCGGAATATCAGCACACAAAAGACAGCGTGCGTTTTACACAGCCTTTAAAATACAATGTGGTATTTCGCAGCGGAGTGAATGAAAGTGATGTGATTGGCAGCGGACAATATCCGTTTTATGTACTTTCTGCCTATGTAGACAAACGCATTGGACGGAAAAGTGCTTTGCAGCTGGGAGGAGAAATATTCTGGTCTAAATTTCAGGAAGAATACATCCGCTATATGGCAATTGCCTATTATGAAAAAAACAATGATCCCGATGTTGATTATAGGAGAGCCGGTGTTTTTGTAGGGCATGAACTGTTTGTTAATAAGCTTTCTTTTGAAGCACAGTTGGGAGCCTATGTTTATAATCCGGCAAAAATTAACGGATCGCTATACCAGCGGATAGGATTGAAATATTATTTGTCTGATAAAATATTTGGCGCCTTAAGCTTAAAGACCCATGCGGCAAAAGCGGAAGCGCTTGAATTTGGTCTGGGAATCCGATTGTAATGATGAAAGTAACAAAAAAACATACCGTTATTTACCTGCTCCTGATTGCTTTTATGGGGCTTTCTTCCTGCGATTCCGGGAATGCACCGGATTGCCTGATGTCTGTTGGAACAATCGTTTCCAATGAGATTGCTGTAGCAGATTTTGATAAAATCAATATAGCCGAAGGAATTGAACTGATTGTCAAACAGGGAGCGGAAACCAAAGTGGTTCTGGAAACCGGTACCAACCTGGTTCCGGGAATCAGTATTTCGGTAGCTGACGGAGAGCTGTTTTTGCGAAACTCCAATGGCTGTAACTGGCTGCGGGAATATAACACCACCAGAGTATATGTAACCGTTCCGGATTTGAAGAACATTTATTCGGCTTCACAGTTTAATGTGAAATCAGACGGAGTGTTACACTTTCCCGATTTTAAACTGCAATCCGGAATGTTTGCCGACACGGCTTCCGGTATTTTTGAGCTGGAGGTAAACTGTACGAATCTTGTTGTAGAAGACAACCGCGCGAGCCTGTACCGGATTTCCGGGTATACCGAAAACCTGAATATCGCTTTTTACTCCGGGGAAGAACGTTTTGAAGGACAAAACCTAAGTGTTCAGAATGTTTATGTCTTCCAGAGAAGTACCAACGATATTATCGTAAAACCGCTCCATGAAATAAAAGGCAATATTTACAGCACCGGAAATGTCGTACTCAAAAGTACGCCGTCAACGGTAGAAGTTACCCAGCATTATACCGGGCATTTAATCTATAATTAAGCTTATTTCTTTTTGGTCATTTCACGGAAAACAGCTTCCAGATTCTTGTTTTTAAGATTCAGCTGTAACGTTTTTAATCCGTTATCCTGAGCAAAATCAAAAACAACAGGACGCATATCCTTATCGGTCGAAAACGTAAGCTCCCAGGTATTATCGTGAATGTTCTTGTAGGACTTCAGGTTAGAGATCTTAGCAATAAATTCCTCCTCGATCTTATAGTCAAATTCCACTTCGATAACCTGTTCTTTTTCTTCAGACATCAGGTTGTTCAGTTTCTTGTCGGTAACGATTTTACCGTTGTTGATGATGATGACGCGGTCGCAGATGGCTTCTACTTCCTGCATAATGTGTGTGGAAAGAAAAACGGTCTTGTTCTTACCGATGCTTTTAATCAGCTCACGGATTTCAACCAGCTGATTCGGATCCAGACCCGTTGTCGGTTCATCCAGGATCAATACCTCAGGATCGTGCAATAAGGCTGTTGCCAACCCGACACGCTGACGGTATCCTTTTGATAGTTCCCCGATTTTTTTATGGCTTTCCGGTGTTAATCCGGTTAAAGCGATCACATCGTCAATACGCGATTTCGGAACTTTATATACGTCGGCATTAAAAGACAAATACTCACGAACGTACAAATCAAGGTATAACGGATTGTGTTCCGGCAAATAACCCACGGCTTTCTGTACCGCTTTCTGAGCCGCATTAACATCATTTCCGTTTACGGAAGCAGTGCCTTCATCGGCGTTTAAAAAAGTCGTTAATATTTTCATTAAAGTCGATTTTCCCGCGCCGTTAGGGCCCAGAAAACCAACGATTTCACCTTTTTTAATAGAAAAAGAAACACTGTCCAAAGCTTTTTGCTCGCCGTAATTCTTAGATATATTTAGAACCTCAATAGACATATAATACCTGATTTGGAGCAAAAATAAGAAGAAAATGATGCGGATTATTTTTAAAAACTTAAAATTTTCAAAAAATGTAGGCTGGAAATAATTTTTTACTAATTTTGTCCTTCAAATCGCTTAGCAAAAAAAGCAATGAATTCAAATAACACTTTTTATTACAACAATTTCTTTTATTTTTTCTGGAGAGAAGAAAGGGATTGTCGTATGGTTATTTGATTGAAATCAAAAATTTAGTAAACAACTATAGTACACACAATCCCGATGGTCTCATCGGGATTTTTTTTTGGCGTTATGGAAAGAAAAATAGCAATTCAGGGAATAAAAGGCTCTTTTCACCACCAGGTGGCAAAGGAGTATTTCAACGAAAATAAATTGTTGATTGAATGCATGTCGTTTGATGAATTGGTTAAAAATGTAGTAGGGAACAACCAGAATTTAGGCATCATGGCATTGGAAAATTCAATAGCGGGTTCGATCATTCCGAACTATGCTTTGATCGATAACAACCGGCTGCACATCATCGGGGAACACTATCTGGATATCCGGATGAACCTGATGACATTACCCGGGCAAACGATTGAAGATATTCAGGAAGTACACTCACATCCGATAGCCCTGCTGCAATGCAAAAAGTTTTTTAGCGGCTATCCGCACATCAAACTGGTGGAAGATGCCGATACTGCGGAAACCGCAAGACGCATCCGGGAAAAAGGATTAACCGGTATTGGCGCAGTAGGCAGCAGCGTAGCTTCCGAAATATATGCACTGCCCATTATTGCCGAAAACATACACACCGTAAAAAGTAATAAAACCCGATTTGTAATCGTAAAAGCTGAAAATTCCGTGATACCGAAAAATGAGATCAACAAAGCGTCTTTAAAATTTGAATTGGACGACATGCAGGGAAGCCTTGCCGGGATTCTGAATATCATGAATGAATGCAGGCTGAACCTCACTAAAATTCAGTCGATGCCGGTAATAGAAACGCCCTGGCAGTATTCTTTTTTTGTGGACATCACGTTTAACGACTATGCAGATTACGAAAAAGCAAGAAAACAACTGGAAGCGGATACAAAAGAATTTAAAGTTCTTGGAGAATATAAAAAAGGAGCGGCATGATAACAACAGCAAGAAGATTAGACCACGTGCAGGAATACTACTTCTCCCGGAAACTGAGGGAAGTGAGAGCACTACAGTCTGCAGGAAAACCGGTAATCAATATGGGAATCGGAAGTCCGGACTTAGCACCGGCCACCGCAGTAATGGAAGCGGTACAAAAAGCAATGTTACAACCTATGGCACACCAATATCAGAGTTATCAGGGATTACCGGAACTCCGTGAGGCCATGGCTCATTTTTATGGCCGGAATTTTCAGGTGACGGTAAATCCGGATTCGGAGATTTTACCGTTAATGGGATCAAAGGAAGGGATATTGCACATTGCGATGGCGTTTTTAAATGAAGGGGACGGAGTGTTAATTCCCAATCCGGGTTATCCGACCTATGCATCCGTAGCCAATCTGGTAGGAGCAGAAAGTGTTTTTTACGATCTGAAAGCCGGCCGCAATTGGGAACCGGATTTTGAAGCTCTGGAAAAACAGGACCTTTCCAACGTGAAATTAATGTGGGTAAGCTATCCGCACATGCCAACCGGAGCCACCGGAAGCCTGGAGTTATTTGAAAAACTGGTGGCATTCGCGAAGAAGCATCATATATTACTGGTAAATGACAACCCGTATAGTTTTATACTGAATGACAATCCGCAGTCTGTTTTACAGGTGGAAGGCGCTAAAGAAGTAGCCCTAGAACTAAACTCGCTGAGCAAAACCTTTAACATGGCTGGCTGGAGAGTAGGGATGGTGCTGGGCGAAAGCAAACTGATCCAGGCCGTATTAAAGGTGAAGAGCAACATGGACAGCGGTATGTTTTACGGTATTCAGAAAGGCGCTATTGAAGCCCTGAAAAGTGATGCCGCCTGGTTCGGGCAGCAAAATGAGATTTATACCCAAAGGCGGCAGCTGGTTTTTGAACTGGCGCAGAAGCTGAACTGTACGTATGATGAAAACAGTGTGGGCCTGTTTGTCTGGGCAAAACTTCCGGAAGGGGAAACATCGGCGGAAGCCTTTGTAGACCGGTTATTGTACGATAAAGATGTATTTATCGCACCCGGAACTATATTTGGAAGCAATGGAGAAGGATATATCCGTTTTTCATTGTGTGTGGAAGAAGCGAAAATAAAAGAAATTCTAAACCGGTTTTGATGGAGGATAATGAAAAAGAAAATGTTTTTATAATAGGATTGGGATTGATAGGCGGCTCATTGGCACTGGATATCAAAAAGGCAAATGCCGCTGCGGTTATTCATGGAATAGACCATAGCGATGCCCATCTGGAAGAAGCATTACAGCTGGGGATCATTGACCGGAAAGCCGGTTTTGAAGTCCTGTCGGAAGCCGACTGGGTCATACTGGCCATTCCGGTTGATAAAATGGTAAGCGTTTTGCCGGAAATACTGGATATCGTAAAAGAAGATGCCGTAGTTTTGGATGTGGGTTCCACGAAAGAACAAATCTGTAAAGCCGTTGAAAATCATCCTAAAAGGCGTAATTTTATTGCTACGCATCCGATAGCGGGCACCGAGTTTTCCGGACCGTCCGCAGCACAGGAAAAATTGTTTGAAGGAAAGACAAATATTATCTGTGAAGTTGAAAAAACGGCTTTTACCATTCAGGAAAAAGCGTTGCAGCTGTTTAAAAAGCTAAAAATGAGAATCCGTTATATGGATCCGAAATCGCATGATAAACACATTGCCTATGTTTCGCACCTGTCGCACATCAGTTCGTTTATGTTAGGAAAAACGGTTATTGAAGAAGAAAAAAACGAGCGGGATATTTTTGATATGGCCGGAAGCGGATTCGAAAGTACGGTGCGGCTGGCAAAAAGTTCCCCGGCTATGTGGACGCCCATTTTTCAGCAAAATAAGGAGATGGTATTAAAATCCCTTTCGGAATACATTGACAATTTGAATAATTTTAAAGAATTATTAGCAACAGAAGACTTCGGATCGGTTTATGCCGAAATGGAGCAAACCAATAAGATAAAAGAGATATTAAAAGGAATACATTTAAGAAAAGAGATAAGTTATGGAGAATAATGCAGGAATGAGAACATGGTTAGACGCATTCAATTTAAGCCATCCGCTGGTAATTGCAGGACCATGCAGCGCCGAAACAGAAGAACAGGTTTTAAAAATAGCACACGAATTAAAAGACTCTGACGTGAGTATCTTCAGAGCCGGTATCTGGAAACCGAGAACAAGACCGGGTGGATTTGAAGGCGTGGGCGCTATCGGTTTGAAATGGCTGCAGCGTGCAAAAGCGGAAACAGGGCTGTTACTGGCTGTGGAAGTGGCCAATGCCCACCATGTGCAGCTGGCATTGGAGCACGATGTGGATGTGTTGTGGATTGGTGCCCGGACAACGGTAAACCCGTTTGCCGTTCAGGAAATTGCCGATGCTTTAAAAGATACCGATAAAATCGTATTGGTTAAAAATCCGGTGAATCCCGATTTGTCCTTATGGCTGGGCGGTGTAGAGCGTTTGTACAATGCGAATATTAAAAAGTTGGGAGTGATCCACAGAGGATTTTCGACCTACGAGAAAACAAAATACAGAAACAATCCGGAATGGCAGCTGCCGATAGAGCTGCAAAGCAAATTTCCTGATTTGCCGCTAATCTGTGATCCGTCGCACATTACCGGAAAAAGGGATATGATACTGGAAGTATCGCAACAGGCATTGGATCTGAATTATGACGGTTTGATTATTGAAACCCATATTGATCCTGAAAATGCATGGAGCGATGCCGCACAGCAGGTAACCCCGGCAGCTTTAAAACAAATTTTCAGAGACCTGCGAATCCGTAAGGAAACGGACGAAGCAGATGAATACAATCAGAAATTAGCCGGACTGCGTACGCAGATTGATGAAATCGACAGCAAACTTCTGAATATTTTAGGAAAGAGAATGAAGATCGCAGACAGTATCGGGGCGTTGAAAAAAGAACGCAATGTTGCGGTTTTACAAAACAAACGCTGGAATGAGATTTTAGGCAAAATGGTACTTGAAGGAGAAGAAAGAGGGTTGAGTGAAGAATTTATTTTGAAAATGTTTAAAGCGATTCACCAGGAAAGTATTGCGCATCAGGAAAAAATTATAAATAGTTAACAGTTTTTTTGAAGAAAATTCGTATCATCGCGGGATTTTTTAAAAAACGATGTATGAAAAAACTATTACTATTATTGGCTGTTACGTTATTCAGTAATTTTTCAGCTTTCTCACAGTATAAAATGGAAAATGTTTCCATGACTTATGGTGAAGAGATCACCGAAGAGAAAGGTAAAATTATCAAGATTATTGGAGAGACCAATAACAAAATTTATGCGCTGGGTCTGAAAGGGAAAAGCGATTATTTCTTAAAGATCTTCGAATCCAAAGCAATGAAGCTGATTTCGAATAAGCCTATTGTATTGCCGGAACTGAAAGACAAAGACATTGATTTTGAGGAAATAGTTATACTGAACGGCAGACTGTATGTGATTGGAAGTGTTTACCACAGAAAAGACAAGGTTTTTACATTGGTAGGAATCGAATATTCGGAAGATGGTAAGCTGAGCAATAACATGACCACAATGTTTGAGGCACAGGTTGCCAGAAGTTCAGACCGTGGTGGATTCTATTTTAAAACATCGCCGGACGAGCACATGCTGCTTGCCATGCACACGGCGCTTTATGAAAAAGAAGATGCGATGAAATATGAATTGAAATTGTTTGATCCAAGTCTGAAACCGGTTTTTACGAACATTGAAAAAGTGTCGTATGATGACGATAAGAAAGATTTTGAATTCACAATTGCCGATTTTGACGTGAATACCAAAGACGATGCTTTTGTGGTAATCAATGAAAGCTACCGCGACAAAAAGAAAAAAGAAAAAGTAGAGAAATTTCAGGTATTTGCTTTCAAAAATGAAAACGGATACAAGAAAGATGTGATTGATATCAATTTTACAGGAAAAGAAATTATTAACTGTAAAATGTTGTCAACCAGTAAAAACACGGTACAATTGGTAGGTTTTTATTCCAGTGTCCGCGAAAACGGAAAAGCGAATAAAGAGCTGAAAGGCGTTTACAATGCTACAATTAATTTAGGGACTAATACGAACGATAATCTGAAATTTAACGAGTTCGATTATGCGACCAAAGTGAAATTGTTAGGAGAGAGAAGAGCGAAAAAAGGGAAGGATTTAAAACCGTTGTATATCATTCACTCTATTATTGAGAAAAATGACGGCGGCCTTATCGTGATCTCAGAATACCGATTTGTATATGTTGGTCAGAAACAGGGAATCGGACCGTTAGGAGTACAGCCGATAACCTATACAACTAACGAAATGATTGTTACGTCGTTAAAACCGGACGGTTCATTGGATTGGAGTAATGTGGTGGCAAAAGACCAGTCGGCTACCGTTACGGTGGCTTCGCTGAACTTCTTTGGAATAGGAGGCGGATCGTCAAACTTTAACGTAGCACTGGGATTATCGATCCCGTTAGGGGTTATGGGGAAAGGACCGGAGTATTTAAGTGCTATTCCTATTTATAAAGACGGGCAGTTGAGTATCCTTTTCAATGACAATAAAAAGAATAAAGGAATTACCGATATCGAAGAGATCAAATCGTTAGGGAACTATAATAATGCGGTTCCTACGGTATTTGTTTTTGATGATAAAGGGCAGATTTCCAGAAAAGATCCGGAAGAAGCAATTAAAAATGAACTTGTAATCCGACCAGGAATTTACTACAGAAAAAATGAGAAAGAATTCTTGATCTATGCATCCAGAAAATCTCAGGATAAGTTAGGAAGAATGGTTTTACAATAATAAGATTCAGAAAAGGTTGCTTAAAAAGCAACCTTTTTTTTGTAATAAATAAAGATGGCTATCTTTGCAGTATGACAGGAGTTGTTTATAAATCTACAGGAAGTTGGTACAGCGTTAAAACCGAAGATAATCAGGTTTTTGAATGCCGTATAAAAGGGAAATTCCGAATGAAAGGTATTAAGAGTACCAATCCTATTGCAGTGGGTGATGTTGTTGATTTTGAGTTGGACAATTCCACCGATGAAATTGCCGGTGTTATTCACAATATACACGACCGGAAAAATTATATTGTCCGCAAATCGGTTAATCTGTCGAAGCAGACGCACATTATCGCGGCGAATATCGATATGGTTTTTCTTTTGGTGACAATTAATAATCCGCCAACCACAACCAGTTTTATCGATCGTTTTCTGGTAACAGCGGAAGCTTACGGAATTGAAGCGGTGTTGCTGTTCAATAAAATCGATACTTACGATGAGGCAACGCTGGACGAGCAATTGTATCTGCAATATGTTTATTCCAATATCGGTTACAAATGCCTGCGTATTTCTTCAACCGAAGGTAAAGGGATTGAAGAACTAAAAAGCCTGATGAAAGATAAGGTATCCATGTTCTCCGGACATTCGGGTGTAGGGAAATCAACACTGGTTAATGCTCTGGAACCTACTTTGAATTTAAAAACCAAAGCAATATCCGATCAGCATCAGCAGGGACAGCATACGACCACTTTTGCAGAAATGTTTGAACTTTCTTTCGGAGCCCGCATCATCGATACGCCGGGAATCAGGGGATTTGGAATTGTAGACATGGAGAAACAGGAAATAGGAAACTACTTTCCGGAATTCTTTGCGTTAAAAGACCAGTGTAAATTCAATAACTGCCTGCATAAAGAAGAGCCGCATTGTGCGGTTAAAGACGCCCTGGAAAATGACGAAATAGCCTGGTCGCGCTATAAAAGTTATATCCAGATTCTGGAAGGTGAAGACGAACATTACCGAACGGATATTTACGGCGAAGGAAAAGCAAAAGATACCGAATAAAAAAATACGATTTGAAAGCAGTAATACAAAGAGTTTCGGAAGCTTCGGTAACCATAGACGGAAAAATTACCGCCGAAATTCAAAAAGGACTATTGGTGTTAATAGGAATAGAAGATGCCGACGGAGCGGAGGACATACAATGGCTGACTTCTAAAATAGCGAATCTCCGCATTTTTGGCGACGAAAATGACGTGATGAATTTATCCGTGAAAGATGTTGATGGCGCGATGATCGTGGTAAGTCAGTTTACCTTACATGCCCAGACCAAAAAAGGCAATCGTCCGTCGTATATTAAAGCGTCAAAACCCGATGTTGCCATACCGCTTTATGAAGGTTTTGTGCGCCAGATGGAGACAGAACTCGGTAAAAAAATCCAGACCGGTGAATTCGGCGCCGATATGAAAGTTCGCTTGTTAAACGACGGACCGGTAACGATCATTATTGATACGAAGAATAAAGAATAAAACAGCAGATCGATGGCGTAATGCTAAAGGCATTCTCAGGACTGTTACTAAAATAAAGCCCCCACACTAACATCTTAATAATTAAGGAATGAGAACAAAATTACTATTTTTTTATGCTCTGATTTGTGTGGTAGCCGGCAGCTATGGCCAGACACGAATGCTGGGCAGGGTTTCTGCCGAAGAATTGCAGCAGAAAAGGCATCTTAAAGATACCAGTGCTGCCGCTGCAGTCGTGTTTAAAAAAGGGCTGACAACATTTAAAGTAGGTACCGACTCCAAATGGTATGTCTATACGGAAGTACAGGAAAGGATCAAGATCTATAAAAAAGAAGGCTATGGCTATGCAAACAAGCAGGTGCCGTATTACAATAATGAGGGAGCCGGTGAAAAAGTAGTCTTCGAAAATGCTTTTACCTACAATTTAGTGGATGGCAAAATAGAAAAAACAAAGCTGAATAAAGAAGGGGAGTTTAAAGAAAAGTTCAACGAAAACTGGGATATTAAAAAGATTGTTATGCCTGCCGTAAAGGAAGGCTCGGTCGTGGAATATCAGTATACGATTGTTTCTCCGTTTATTACAGATTTACGGGACTGGGACTTTCAATATTCCATCCCGGCAGATTTTGTGACCTACCAGATCAATATCCCAAGCCATCTGGTCTATAATCAGATCATTACCGGATCAACAACCATCAATAAGGAATCGGCTGTGGCAAGCAGTCTGAACGGAGATTATGCGGAAACAAAGCTAACCTATACCGTAAAAGATATTCTTGCCATCAAAGAAGAAAAATATGTGAACAATATCAAAAACTATATTTCAAGCTTAAAATTTGAGTTGGTAGCAGCCAGTAATAAACTGGGAAGTAAATCCTTTGCTCAGAACTGGAATGATGTAGCGAAGAATATATATGAGGATACCGATTTCGGAAGACAGCTGAATCTTAAATCCTATTTTGAAGAAGAACTGGGGCCGGTTTTAAAAGGAGCCGTAGATAAGGATGAAAAAATGAAAACGGTCTTTGATTTTGTCAGGCAAAGAATGGTCTGGAATGAAAAAAACGGTTACCTGTGCCGGGATGGTGTAAAAACAGCCTTTAAGAATAAAGCGGGTAATGTGGCCGAGATTAACTTAATGCTCACGGCAATGTTGCGGTATGCCGGATTGGATGCCAATCCTGTTTTGGTTAGTACCAGGAATAATGGTATTGCCCCGTTTCCTTCCCGTACCGCTTTTAATTATGTTATTGCCGCCGTTAAAACTCCAGATAAAACCATTTTTCTGGATGCAACAGATAAAAATGCCGAACCGGATATTATCCCTTTCAGGGCAATAAACTGGGTAGGCAGAATAATCAGAGCAGATGAAAGTTCGGAAGAAGTAGAGCTGATGCCGAAATTTAAATCCAGAGAAAACAGTATGGTAATGGCCGAGCTGAATAAGGAAGGCGTGCTTTCAGGGAAGATCCGAAAACAATACCAGGGCTATAATGCTTTTGAATTTAAAGGAGATTATGGCGGTTTTACAAAAGAGAAAAGGATTGAAAATATCGAGAAAAAGTACGACGGAATCGAATTGGGGGACTATTCGGTAGTGTATCCTGCAGATTTCTCTAAACCGGTAACCGAAGATTATTCGTTTTCGCATAGCAATATGGTTGAGGCAATTGGCGACAGATTGTATTTTGCGCCGCTGTTGTTTCTGGCAATGAACGACAATCCTTTTAAACTGGAAAAAAGACAATATCCGATTGATTTTATTTATCCTTTTCAGTGGAAATATGTAGTGAGTATCAAAGTTCCGGAAGGTTATGTGGTTGAATCGTTGCCAAAATCGGCGACCATTACGATGGAAGAGCAAATAGGAACTTTTAAATACGATATTGTTGACAATGACCGGCAACTGCAACTCATGGCGTTGTTTGATATTAATTATGCCAATATACCGGAATCGTATTATGATAACCTGAAAGGTTTTTTTAATGAGGTCATTAAGAAGCAGACAGAAAAAATTGTACTTAAAAAAAGCTGAAATCCCAACGTTTCTATCCGGCCTGGTCGGTCGTGAAAGTAACGGGGAATGTTATTTAATTGCAGAAAGGGAAATAGAATTAAAGCCATAATGATGAATTCAAAAACTAAATATACCGCACTGTTGATCCTGTTTTGTTCGCTGTGGGCATTTGCTCAGGAAGCCGTTGTTATTCCTGACAGTCTTCGGGAAAATGCAAATACCATTGTAAAAACGGATAAAACGCTAATTCAGGTTTTGTCGGTCAGGAATATGCTGATCAGTAAAAAGAAAACGGTCATTGTACTCAATGAACAAGGGCTTTCCAGTATCGAAGGGGATTTGTATTATGATAACTCAACTAAAATAAAAAATGTTGAAGCGATTATTTATGACAAATCCGGAAAAGAGATCAAAAAATTAAAGCGAAAAGATTTTTTTGACCATAGTGTGGCAGATGGTTTTTCTGTTTTTTCAGATAACAGGGCACTTACATTAAACTATGTTGCCACAGAATATCCGTTTACGATTGAGCTGAACAGTGAAACGGAAACGTCCAATACCGGATTTGTAACCACCTGGTATCCGATTACCGGTTATGCACAGAGCCTGATGAAAAGTGAATACAGGATTGCCTATCCGTATGACCTGAAGCTTAAGTATAAGGAATACAATCTGGATAAATTTAAAGCCGTAAAAACAGCTAAAGGTACCGAACTTGTTTTTGTACTCGAAAATGTTCCGGCCTTAAAATATGAAGAATATGCACCCAGTTTCACGAAGTTAATACCCTATGTCCGGTTTGGATTTGGCAAATTCTCGTTAGAAGGCACGGATGGTGTGGCAGACAACTGGAAAGACTTCGGATTGTGGATGAATGATAAATTGCTTCAGGATGTACAGGAACTGCCGTTAGAAACGCAGAACACGATAAAAAAACTGGTGGAAAATGAAAAGAGCCCGATAGAAAAGGCAAAAAAAATATACCGGTATGTACAGGATAAAACCAGATACGTCAGTATTCAGGTAGGTATTGGGGGATGGAAACCAATGAAAGCCGCAGATGTAGACAGGTTGGGTTATGGCGACTGTAAAGCGCTGTCTAATTATACAAAATCGTTATTGAATGTGGTTGGAATCCCCTCTTATTATACCGTGATTTATGGCGGAAAAGAAAAGGAAAACCTGCAAAACGATCTTGTTTCAATCCAGGGGAATCATGCTATTTTAACAGTGCCGGACAATGGACAGTATTATTTTCTGGAATGTACCAGCCAGGTGTATCCTTTTGCCTATCAGGGAAAATTTACAGATGACCGCTATGCTTTAATTGTAAAACCGGATGGGGGCGAACTGGTCAAAACGAATGATATTCCGGATAAAGACAATACACAGCAATCAAAGGGACGTTATACCATTGATCCGGAAGGAAACTTTAGCGGCGAAATTGCTATTCGGTCCGGAGGAACGCAGTATGAGAACAAATACCTGATGGAACGAAAATCCAAAGAAGACCAGGAACGGTTTTACAAACACTATTTTTCCAATATCAATAACCTGAAAATTAATAAAGTTCAGTTTGAAAATGATAGGGACAAGGTAATATTCCTGGAAAATATTGCGGTTCAGGCAGAACGATATGCTACTATTTCCGGGGAGCGAATGCTTTTTCCTGTCAATGCTTTTAATGTAAGCCGGGAATTGCCGCAACGTTACAGAAACAGAAAGCTGCCGTTTGAAATCGGTAGGGGATACCATGATTATGACGAAGTAACGGTACAGTTGCCGGAAGGATTTTCTGTGGAAGGATTACCGCAGAATATTGCCTTAAAAACAAAGTTTGGCGAGTATAAAACAGACTATAAACTTGAAGGAAAGGACAAATTGCTTGCGATACGCTCTGTAACAATATTCAGAGGGTATTATGCAAAAGAAGAATATGAAGATTTTAGAAAATTCCAGGAACTCATTGCCAGAAATGACAATGCAAAAATTAGCTTAATTAAAAATAAATAATGATGAGAGTAACATTACTTAGTGCTTTGTTTTTTTTCATAACGGTACAAACATTTGCCCAAAAGTTCGATATGGGAAAAGTGACGGTTGAAGAATTAAAACAAACGGAACACCCTAAAGATCCCAAAGCAGAAGCGGCTGTTTTGTATAAAAAAGGAAGAACCTATTTTGAGTTTCACCCGGACAAAGGATTTCGAACCATTACGGAGGTGGAAACACGAATTAAAATTTATAAAAAAGAAGGTTACGACTGGGCAAATTTTGTCATTGATAATTATGTAGACAATAATTCCAAGGAGAATGTTTCGTTTACCAATGCCTGTACGTATAACTTAGTTGACGGGAAAATTGAAAAAACCAAGCTGAAAAGCGAAGGTATTTTTGTTGAAAAAACCAATAAATACAGAGAGCGCAACAAAATTGTACTTCCTAACGTAAAGGAATTGTCGGTTATTGAGTTTAAATATACCCAGGAATCTCCGTTTATCGGTGCTTTTAAAGATTGGAACTTCCAGATGGCAATTCCGGTGAATCATTCGGAGTATGTAACGCAAATTCCGGAATATTATATCTATAAGACACAAATGAAAGGAGCACTTGTGCCAAAAATAGAAAAGACAAGTTCTACCGGAAGTTATAGAGGAAAGGTAACACAAAAAGTAAATGGCGACGGAGGATACAGTAATGTAAAATCCAATCTGGATCTGGATTATCAGGAAGCGAACATCACCTATACCTTAAAAGATATTCCGGCAATGAAAGATGAAAGCTATATCAATAACATCAATAATTACAGAACGGCATTACTGCATGAACTGACGTCCATTAAATATCCGAACCAGCCATATAAAGATCTTTCTACAGATTGGAATACCCTGGTAAAAAGAATTTATGAAGGAGAGTTTGGAAGCGAGCTGAACAAAAGAAGTTATTTTGAAGAGGATCTGGCGGCAATATTAAAAGGAATCAGTAATCCGGATGAAAAGATTACAACTATTTTTAACTTTGTAAAATCCAGAATGACCTGGAATGAATATGTGGGCTATATCTGCGAAAAAGGAGTGCGTACAGCCTATAAGGAAAAAGTAGGAAACACCGCAGAAATAAACCTGATCCTGATAGCGATGCTAAGAGAGGCGGGAATAGATGTGAATCCTATTTTGTTGAGTACAAGAAGCAACGGAATTGCCTTTTTTCCAAACAGATCTTCTTATAACTATGTTATAGCCGGAGTTCAGTCTGGTGATCGTTTGTTGCTTTTAGATGCGACAGATAAGAATGCAGGTGTCGATATTATGCCTTTCAGAGCGCTGAACTGGTTTGGAAGAATGGTGCGTAAAGACGGAAGTTCAGACGATGTGGAACTGGTTCCTAAAAACCTGTCCAAAAACGTAGTAAATATCATGGCGACCATTGGGGCAGACGGAGTATTGAAAGGAATGGTACGCGAACAGCATTTCGATTATTTTGCCTATATGTACAGAGCGTTGTATGGCGATTTAAATCAGGAAAAATATCTGGAAAAACTGGAGAAGAAATATACCGGAATTCAGATAGAATCCTATAAAGTAGCCAATGCAAAGGATATGGCGAAACCAGTTGTAGAAGATTATAATTTTACGCATGAGGCAATAGTTGAAAGAATTGGCGATAAAATATATGTTGATCCGATGTTGTTTTTTGCCCAGACGGAAAATCCTTTTAAACAGGAAAAAAGAGAATATCCGATTGATTTCTCCTTCCCGAATCAGGAAAAATACATGATTAACCTGACCATACCGGATGGTTATGTGGTAGAATCGGTTCCGGCGCCAATAAGCATGGCAATGGAAGAAGACATGGGAAGCTTTAATTTTAATATTAATACTTCCGGAAATAAAGTACAGCTGGTGGCATCTGTAGATATTAACTGGTCATTGGTTCCGGCAAGTCACTATGAAATACTTAAAAATTTCTATAAGACAATTATTGAAAAACAAACAGAAAAAATAGTTCTTAAAAAAGCATAAGATGGATATAAAAAACGCACAACAGGACGTTGATAACTGGATTAAAAACCACGGGGTTCGTTACTTTAACGAACTGACGAACATGGCGCAGCTTACAGAAGAAGTTGGGGAAGTAGCCCGAATCATTGCCCGCCGTTATGGGGAGCAATCGGAAAAAGAAAGTGATAAAAATAAAGATCTGGGTGAAGAACTGGCAGATGTTGTTTTTGTGGTTTTATGTCTGGCGAATCAAACGGGAGTCGATTTACAGGCGGCGTTTGATAAAAAACTGGACTTAAAAACAAAGCGGGATCACGATCGTCATCACAACAATGAAAAATTAAAATAGCCGCATCAGGGCATAAGTGCCTGTAATACCTGGAACAATGAAAATAAAACTCCTGCCTTCCGAAATAAACAGTTCGTCTGCAATTGCCATAACCGGCTCTAAAAGTGAAACCAACAGGCTGTTATTGCTGCAGGCCTTGTACCCGGAACTGATTTTAAAAAACACATCCAATTCCGATGACAGTCAGGTCATGACCAAAGCATTGAAGTCGGAAGAAACGGTTGTGGACATCCATCATGCCGGAACAGCGATGCGTTTTCTGACTTCCTATTTTGCAGTTCAGCAAGGCAGAGAAGTGGTATTAACGGGTTCTACCCGCATGCAGGAACGCCCGATCAGTATTTTAGTGGATGCGCTGCGACAATTGGGTGCCGATATCACATACGAAAAAACGGAAGGGTATCCGCCCATCCGTATAAAAGGAACAAAAATTGAGAAACGGCAGGTAAGCCTGAAAGCGGATGTCAGCAGTCAGTATATTTCGGCATTGCTCTTAGTGGCACCCGGTCTGGAAAACGGACTGGAGCTCACGCTGGAAGGAACACTCACGTCTATTCCATATATTAAAATGACACTGGCATTGTTAGCCGAAATCGGGATAGCCACAACATTTGAAGGCAATACAATCACGGTTGCCCATCAGGCAAAAACAATCACAGCACAGGAAGTAACGGTGGAAAGCGACTGGAGTTCGGCATCTTATTTTTATTCGATTGCCGCTATGGCAAAACCCGGAACAACGATTGCACTGACCAGCTATAAAGAAAACAGCTTTCAGGGCGATAGCGACCTGGTGGCACTATACCGCCATTTTGGAGTCGAATCCGTTTTTGAGAACAATACGCTTACGCTGAAAAAAACAGCTGTAAAGATCGAAGATGCACTATCGTTTAACCTGCAGAACACACCGGATATCGCCCAGACGATTGCCGTAACCTGTTTTGGTTTGGGAATAAGCTGTCACCTTAGCGGTTTGCACACTTTAAAAATTAAAGAAACGGATCGTTTGCTGGCATTGCAAAATGAGCTGACAAAATTAGGAGCTGTCATTACAGTCACCAATGACAGTCTTACGCTGGAAGCCGCTGCGGTTATAAACCCCGATGTTCCTATTGCAACCTATCAGGACCACCGCATGGCGATGGCTTTTGCACCCTTGGCATTACGGGTTCCGCTAGTTATAGAGGAAGCCGGAGTAGTCTCAAAGTCATATCCGGATTTTTGGGAAGATCTTAAGAAAATCGGCTTTAAAATACAGGAAATAAATGAGTAAAATCCAAGTTTTTAAAAATAAACCTTAAAAGACTTGACAACCCCTATCGTGCAATAGTATATTTGCACTCAATTTAAAATTTGTACAATGAAGTTATCTCATTTCAATTTCAATTTGCCAGCGGAATTGTTGGCAGAATTTCCTGCTGAAAACAGAGACGAAGCTCGTTTGATGGTTGTGAACAGAAAAACACAAACTATCGAACACAAGCTTTTTAAAGACATTCTGGATTATTTTGATGAAGGAGATGTAATGGTGTTGAATAATACTAAAGTTTTTCCGGCTCGTCTTTATGGTAACAAAGAAAAAACGGGAGCAAGAATTGAAGTTTTTTTATTGAGAGAATTAAATGCCGAGCAGCGTTTATGGGATGTATTGGTTGATCCTGCCCGTAAAATCCGTATTGGTAATAAATTATATTTCGGTGATGATGATTCCTTAGTAGCGGAAGTTATTGATAACACAACCTCAAGAGGAAGAACACTACGTTTCTTATATGACGGTTCTTACGAAGAATTCAGAGCAAAATTACTGGAACTGGGAGAAACTCCGATACCAAAATACATCAACCGTGATGTAACGCCGGAAGATGCAGAAAGATACCAGACTATTTATGCTAAAGAAGAAGGTGCTGTAGCTGCTCCAACCGCAGGATTGCACTTCTCGAAACACTTAATGAAACGTTTGGAAATTAAAGGTGTTAATTTTGCCGAAATAACATTACACGTAGGTTTGGGAACATTCAACCCGGTTGAGGTAGAAGATTTATCCAAACACAAAATGGATTCGGAAGAATTGAGAATTACCGAAGAAGCTTGTGAAATAGTGAATACGGCAAAAGCCAACAAAAAAAGAGTTTGCGCTATCGGAACAACAACCATGCGTGCAATGGAAAGCTCTGTATCTTCTGCTAAAACATTAAATCCGTATGAAGGATGGACGAATAAATTTATTTTCCCTCCTTACGATTTCAGTGTAGCCGATTGTATGGTAACCAATTTCCATACTCCGAAATCGACTTTATTAATGATGATTTCAGCATTCTGCGGACATGATTTAATGCGTAAAGCGTATGATGAAGCAATCAAAGAAGGCTATAAATTCTACTCTTACGGTGATGCTATGTTAATCCTGTAATCTGAGAATTATAATATAAATAAAAAACGTTCCATTCCGGAACGTTTTTTTTATGACATATTTTTAATTTACCTGATACACCAGTTTCATGGTAATATTGGCAGTTTTCTTTTTGGAAGCCGTATTAAAGGAACCGCCCCAGGAATATTCCTCAGATGAGTTCTGGGCGATGATCTGGAAAACCCCCATATCCGATCGCTTCAATTTACCCAATTTGGCATCGGCATTTTCGGCAATCTTTTCGGCACGGGAATTGGCGTCTTTAGTTGCTTCTGCAATCATTTCCAATTTAAGTGCGGCAAGTTTGGTGTAATAATATTCCGGCGGATTGGAATAAAGTTCCACACCCGAATTGATCAGCTCGGTCACTTCACGCGAAATGCCTTCTACTTTGTCAACCTCTTTACTTTCTATCTGAACATTCTGGGAAAGCGAAAAACCGGTAAAGATTTGCTGACGGGTGTTGCCGTCGTTGTCATAAGTATTTTCAAAATCCTTATTAATATTTACAGCAGAAAAAACAATATTGCTCTCCGGAACTCCTTTTGAAATCAGATAGGATTTGATGATCTCCCGATCTTTATCCAGCGAGGCATAAGCTTCTTTTAAATTCATATTCTTTTTAGAAAAGGAACTGCTCCATACGATCAGATCGGAAACAAAATCTTTTTTACCTAATCCGGTTACACTAATAGTGTCATTGCTTTGGTTTCTGTTCTTAAAAGCACTGGAAAACAGGAACGCCGAGATAACCACTGCAACCGCTATAATGGCTGCATTAAGATTGTTTTTCATAACTAATAAATATTTAATTGTTATAAATGTATGAAATATCGCTATTACTTTCACAAACGTAAAATCTTATTTTTTCTTATTTTTACCAAAACCAAAATAACACATAATGATATTTCAAAATACTCGTGAGTTTGCAAAGCAACTGGATGAAAAAGATGTTTTAGCGAAGTACAGAAGCGAATTTATATTCCCGCAGGTAAATGGTAAACAAGTAATATATTTCACAGGAAACTCTTTGGGATTACAGCCCAAAAGAACAAAAGCCTATGTGGATGAGGTAATGAACGATTGGGGAAACCTGGCTGTGGAAGGACATTTTTATGCAGACAAACCCTGGTGGGATTATCACGAAAGATTTGCGGCACCACTAAGTACCGTTGTAGGAGCGAAACCAGCTGAAGTAACGGTAATGAACACACTGACCGTAAACCTGCACCTGTTAATGGTTACGTTCTACAGACCGACAGCTAAGAAATATAAGATTATATGTGAAGAAAAAGCCTTTCCAAGCGACCAGTATATGTTCCAGAGTCAGGTGCATTTCCACGGATTGGACCCGAAAGATACGATCGTAGAAATCAAACGCAGGGAAGGAGAACACAATATCCGTCTGGAAGATGTGCTGGCAAAAATTGAGGAAGTAGGCGACGAGCTGGCTTTAGTATTAATGGGTGGTGTAAATTACTATACCGGTCAGGTATTTGATATGAAAACCATAACAGAAGCCGGACATAAGCACGGGGCTTACGTTGGATGGGATTTAGCCCACGCTGCCGGAAATATTAAATTGCAGCTGCACGACTGGAATGTGGATTTTGCTGCCTGGTGCAGTTACAAATACATGAACTCCGGACCAGGAAATGCATCAGGCTGTTTTGTACATGAAATGCATCACAACGATACCGACCTGCCGCGTTTTGCCGGATGGTGGGGACATAATAAAGAAAGACGTTTTAAAATGGAACCGCAGTTTGATCCGGTGCGCAGTGCAGACGGATGGCAGATCAGTAATTTACCGGTTTTATCCTTAGCGCCTTATCTGGCTTCAGTGGAAATGTTTGCCGAAGTAGGGATGGACAAACTAATCGAAAAAAGAAACCTGTTAACAGCCTATCTGGAATTTATCTTACAGGAAGTCGATAAAGAAGTAGCTAGCGAATTTGAAGTGATCACACCGTCAAATCCGGAAGAAAGAGCCTGTCAGTTATCCGTGTTCCTGCATGGAGAAGGCAGATCCCTTTTTGAGTACCTGATGAAAAACGGCGTTATTACCGACTGGAGAGAGCCGAATGTGATTCGATTGGCTCCGGCTCCGTTTTACTGTTCTTTTGAAGATATGTATGAATTTGGGCAGATTTTACGCCAGGGGATATTGAAATAGTAAACAAAATAAATATTTTTTGTGTTTTCTCTTCATTTTTAGCTATTTTAGCTGTTAAACTTAACTAAATTTAACTAAAACCTAATTTAAAAATGAAGAGAAGACTACTTAAGTTCGCCTTTGTTTTGTTTTTATTCTCGCTGCAGGCCAATGCCCAGAGTTCTGAAAACGAAAGAGCAGCCAGAGACTTTATAAAGTCGCAGGCAAAAGATTTGGAGATAAAATCGTTTCATGATTTTAATCTGCGATTCAACCGGAAAGGACCTTCAGGAGAAACCTTGCGTTTCCAGCAGACCTTAAACGGGATTCCGGTTTTTGAATCGGAAATTGTGGTTCATTTTTCACCGGATGGAAAAATAACCTATTCTTCTAACAGTTACGATAAAACAGTAACGAATATCAGTGTTTCCCCTCAGTTTAACGACAAAAAAGCAATAAGCATTTCAGACAAGGCGCTGGCATTTGAAGGTGCGATAACGTCACAGGAATGCAAACTGTTTGTATATAATAAACTAGGCAAAACAACCCTGGTGTATAGAGTGGTAACGGCTGCCGAAGACCTGAAAGGACACTGGGAAGCGATCATCGATGCACAAAGCGGAGACATGCTGAGCCTTAAAGATGTTGCCTATTATGCCCATTCGCACAATAAGGATAAAGATAAAAAAGACAAAAAAGAAAAACAATTCGGAAAAAGCATAGCCGGTACGGCACAGTCGGCAACCGGAACAGCCATGATCTTTAACCCGGATCCGTTGTCTGTTGCAGGTGTGGCCTACGGTGGTCAGTATGTAGACAATAATGATGCGACCAATGCACAGCTGGATGCGGCAAGAAGCCAGGTAGAATTGGTTGATATCGAACTTTTGTCCGGTGTTTATAAGCTGAAAAGCCAATATGTGGAAATAAAGAACCTGCAAAACCCAAATACAGGACTTTTTACACAAAACACCAGTTCCTTTATTTTTAACCGGTTCGATGCCGGATTTGAAGCAGTTAATGCCTTCTACCATATCGATAACAGTTTCAGATATATTAACGGAACATTAGGGATTCCTTTGGTACCGCTGCAAAATAACGGCGTGGTATTCTTTGATCCACACAGTTTTAACGGAGCAGATAACTCCAGCTACGGAGGCGGTGCCTTGAATTTTGGTGAAGGTGGTGTTGATGATGCTGAGGATGCCGATGTAATCCTGCACGAATTAGGCCACGGTTTGCACGACTGGCTAACAGGTGGTTCTTTATCGCAGGTTAACGGACTTAGTGAAGGTTCCGGAGATTACTGGGCACAATCCTATAGCCGAAGTTTAAGTCAGTGGACATCTTCTCAGGCGGCTTACCATTATGTATTCAGCTGGGACGGACACAATCCGTTCTGGGCAGGAAGGGTAACCAATTATAATGCTACCTATCCGGGCGGCTTGGTAGGACAAATCCACCAGGACGGGCAAATCTGGGCTACAGCTTTAATGAAAGTGTACGATCAGATCGGAAGAACAAAAGTTGACAAAGCATTTTTAGAAGGTCTGGCAATGACGAATAGTTCTACAAACCAGCAAAATGCAGCCATTGCGGTAAGACAGGCAGCTATCGATATGGGATACAGCTGTCAGGATGTGCAGGCTTTCACAACCCATTTTACAGCTACAGGATATGTATTGCCGGCTTTACCTTTAACCATTCACTGTCCGGGTACGCAAACAGTTAATGCCGGGGGCGGCGGGACTTATGTAGTTCCGGATTATAGCGGACAAACAAGTGCTGTAACGGCAAACTGTAATGCAGTTGTTACCCAGTCGCCGGCAGCCGGAACAGTTGTAAATGTTGGAACACACCAGATTACGATGACCGGAACAAGCGGTACTTCTGTAAGTTGTAATTTCTCATTGGTAGTGGAAGCACCACTGGGAACGGATGATTTTGCAAAACAAAATGTGGCAATCTTCCCGAACCCGGCAAACAATGTGCTGACCATAAAAGGAAACTTTAATGCAGCCGAAGATTTTGCGATCTACAATATGTTAGGACAAAAAGTGCTTGAAAACACTATCGAGAACGGAGAAATCACCCTTGATGTGTCAAAACTGTCAAGTGGAGTATATTCGATATTCTTTAACAACAGTAAAGCCTCTTATAAATTCGTAAAAAAATAATAGGATACTTCTTTTTTACTGATATAATGACCGGATGCAGCTCCGGTCATTTTTTTTGAATATTTTTTCGCAATTATCCTAATGCGCTTATCTTTGTGACGTTAAGTTGTACCATCATCATTAGAAAATTAAAAATGAACAAACAGCAAAAAATAGAAAATTTTGATCCTTCACAACCGGGATTAGCAGATGCAAGTGTATTTGGATTGCCTTTTACAGCAGCAGAAAGCGATATTGTTATTGTTCCGGTTCCCTGGGAAGTTACGGTAAGTTACGGAGCAGGAGCATCGGAAGGACCGGATGCCATTCTGGATGCCTCTTTTCAGGTAGATTTACAGCACCAGGAATTTCCGGAATTATGGAAGTTGGGGATCTATATGGATGAAGCACCCAAACATTGGGAAGAAAATTCAAAAAAGTACAAAAGTCTGGCACAACCGGTAATTGAAGCGTTGGAAAACGGAGAAGATATTGCTACATTTCCTGCTTTGCAAGCCGACCTTGATAAGATTAATAAAGTTTGTAAAGACTTAAAAAATGAAGTGAAGGACCGCGTTTTACATTGGATGAAACAAGGTAAAAAAGTAGCTTTATTGGGTGGTGACCACAGTACACCATTAGGATATTATGAAGCCTTGGCTTCCCAGCATGAGAATTTTGGTATTTTACATCTGGATGCACACATGGATTTGCGTATTGCTTATGAAGGATTTACCTATTCGCATGCTTCCATTATGTACAATGCTTTGCAGATCCCGCAGATATCTAAAATTGTTCAGGTGGGAATCAGGGATTTTTGTGAACAGGAAGTAGAAGTGGCCAAAAATGCCGGAAACAGGGTTTTGGTTCATACCGATATGGATCTGAAAGCAGAAACGTTTGAAGGCAAAACCTGGTTACAGCAATGTGATGATATCATTGCTTCCCTGCCGGAAAAAGTATGTATCTCTTTCGATATTGACGGAATGTATCCCTGGTACTGCCCGAATACAGGAACACCGGTTCCGGGTGGTTTCTCTTTTGAACAGGCGGCTTATTTGTTAAGCCGATTGGCCGATACCAATAAAGAAATCATCGGATTCGACCTGGTTGAAGTAGCACCGGGAGAAGATGACTGGGACGGTAATGTCGGCGCAAGAATGCTATTCCACATGTGTGGTGTTTTTGCAAAATCACAAAAAATGAAAGTAGGCGAGAAGATTACATTCAACCGATAAAAAAAAATCCCCGATTGGGGATTTTTCTATTTTCAGGGCTTTCTTCCGGTTGCTAATCGGTACAGTACACCAACAATTGCCAGGATAAGCAATACATGGATTAAATTGCCGACAGCTTCCCTGAATCCGAAATACCCAACTAACCATCCGAGTAATAAGATAACCACAATCAACCAAATTAAATCTCTCATAATTAATAGTTTTTAAGTTATTTCTTTAAAATTATTAATATTTATTCTTTTTAGCTTGAATTTTAATAAAAAATTAAGGTTAACGCGCTTTTTTGTGTAATTAATTGAATGGCGCTTTTTGCAGGGCTTTTTTAAAAGTGAAAAATATGATAAAATCAGTATAAAACGGCTTCAGTTCTTAATTATTAAGTATTTTTACGCCAATTATTTAGAAGTAAATTTCATGCAAACGCACCAACGAATAGCTATAGTCGGTTCAGGATTAGTAGGGACATTATTAGCGATTTATCTAAAAAAAGAAGGACATACCGTCCATGTATACGACAGGAGTCCGGATGTGAGGAACATACAGTTTTCAGGAAGGTCGATAAATTTAGCAATGTCAGATCGTGGCTGGAAAGCTTTGGATGGAGCGGGAATTGGCGACAGAATAAGAAAAGTGGCGATACCAATGGATAAAAGAGCCATCCATCTTGCCGATAAGCCATTGGCTTTTCAAAACTACGGTATTGATGGTGAAAGTATCTACTCCATATCAAGAGGAGGATTAAACCGCCTGATGTTAACCCTGGCGGAAGAAGTGGGAGTGGAATTTTTCTTCGAGAAAAAAATATGGGATGTCACTCTTTCTGATGCGACCTTACATATCGGGGAAACCGAAAAAGGTGCATGGGAAGAAGTAAAATATGACAAAGTATTTGGTGCCGACGGAGCTTTTTCCCGAGTGCGACACCGGATGCAGCGACAAAACCGGTTTGATTATTCCCAGGACTTTCTGGATACCGGTTATAAAGAACTGAACATTCCGGCAAATCCGGACGGAACCCATAAACTGGATAAAAACTCCTTTCATATATGGCCAAGAGGGGCTTTTATGCTGATTGCACTGCCCAATATGGATGGCAGTTTTACCTGTACGCTGTTCATGCCGTTTGAAGGAGAAAACTCATTCGAATCATTAAACGACAGACAGGCGGTTCAGGATTTCTTCCAGAAACACTTCCCGGATACCATTAATGTGATTCCGGAATTGGTAAACGACTTCTTTAAAAATCCAACCAGTTCACTGGTAACGATGAAATGCTATCCGTGGACGTATACCGATAAGGTAGCGTTGATAGGGGATGCGGCTCATGCAATAGTTCCTTTTTACGGACAGGGGATGAACGCCGGATTTGAAGATATTACCAGTTTAGCGGAGTTGATGAAAGAGTATGGCGACGATTGGGAAACTATTTTTAAACAATACCAGATAATCAGAAAACCAAATGCTGACGCTATTGCGGAATTATCTTATCGCAACTTTATGGAGATGAGTACCAAAACAGCCGATGATAAATTTTTACTGCAAAAGAAAATTGAAAAATGGTTTGCGATCAGGCATCCTGAAAAATGGCTGCCGCTATACGACAGGGTAACCTTTAGCCACCGTCCGTATGCGGAAGCTTTAGCGATAGGGAACCATCAAAATGCCATTATGGAAGAGATTATGAGATTGCCGGGCATTGAGCATAACTGGGAAACGGAAGAAGTTGAGCATAAAATATTGGCACTGCTAAAGCAGGCATTATAAATAGAAACAAAAAAGTCGTGTCGTATAATTTATAAGACACGACTTTTTTGTTTTCGGGCTTATGCTTCCCGGTGCACGGCATCTACTGTAAAGGCCGGTTTGCAAACGGAAAGATAGTCGCAGGCTTCATCAAACGGGTTGGAATACTGGACCCGGGTGTTCTTTTCGATCTTAATGGATTGTCCGGCTTCCAGGATGATCGTTTCGCCGTCAATGATAAATTGTTTCTTTCCTTTTATAATATAGGTGTATTCGTCAAATTCGGGCGTTTGAAACGGCTCACTCCAGTGTGGCGGTGCAACCATGTGGGCAATTGAAATTTCAGCATTGCCTGTCGAGGCATTGCCATGATGCTCTTCGATTAGTTTACCGTCGTCTGTTGGAACAACAAACGGATTGTTTTGGATATAATATTTTTTCATTTTGTACTATTTTTTAAATATAAAGTAAACGGCCAGGACTAAAAAGCAAAAGCCAACGGCGTGATTCCACCGGAAAGTTTCGTTTTTGAAAAAAAGCAAAGAAAAAATAACGAAAACAACCAAAGTGATAACCTCCTGGATCACTTTTAACTGCATAAGGCTAAACGGACCACCGTTGCCATCAAAGCCTACCCTGTTTGCCGGTACCTGAAAGCAGTACTCAAATAGGGCGAGTCCCCAGCTGATTAAAACTACCGTTATCAAACCGGCGTTTTCAAACCATTTCAGTTCCTTGAATTTTAAATGTCCGTACCAGGCCAGTGTCATAAAAACATTGGAGAGGATCAGTAATCCGATAGTGATGTACCCTTTCATAATTATTTTTTAAACATTTTGGATAGTATTCCGAAAGCGCCTCTTATAAATGTCGCGCTGGTCAGGACTTTTACAATCGGATTCATGGCGCTGCTCTGGCGGGTTGCCGTGCTTTTCTGTGCTTTTTCTTCGGCTTGTTTTTCTGCTTCTTTTGCAGCCACTTCCTGTGCGGATTCTATTTTTTTATTCAGTATTTCATAAGCACTTTCCCGGTCGATGGTTTCCTGGTATTTTTTGACCAGTTTGGAATTGCTGTTGATGGTGTCAATTTCAGCTGGTGTCAGGATATCCATTCTGCTCATCGGGGAACGAAGCATACAGGCTGCTAAGGGTGTCGGGATCCCTTTTTCGTTTAAAGCGGTTACAAAAGCCTCGCCAATACCCAATTGGGTTATGACTTCGTCGGTTTTGTAAAACTCGGAAATCGGGTAGTTTTCAGCAGTCATTTTAATGGCTTTCCGGTCGTTAGCGGTAAAAGCGCGCAGTGCGTGCTGGATTTTTAATCCTAATTGCGCCAATACGCCATTCGGAACATCGGTAGGATTCTGGGTGATAAAATAAATACCGATGCCTTTGGAACGGATTAGTTTTACAATTGTTTCGATCTGATCCAGTAATGCTTTGCTGGCCTGGTCGAATATTAAATGCGCCTCATCAATGAAAATAACCAGCTCCGGTCTTCCGCTATCGCCCTGTTCCGGCATCTGGCCGTAAATTTCGGCTAAAAGCGAAAGCATAAAAGTGGAGAATAATTTCGGTTTGTCCTGTATGTCCGTCAGCCGGATAATGTTTATATAGCCGTTTCCATTGCTGTCAATCCGCATCAGATCGTCAATTTCAAACGACAATTCCCCGAAAAATAAATCGGCTCCCTGCTGCTCCAGTTCAATTACTTTTCTCAGGATGGAACCGGTAGAAGAAGTGGAGATCCGGCCGTATTCTTTTTCAAATTCGGCTTTGCCTTCTTCGGTGGCATATTGCAGCAGTTTTTTAAAGTCTTTTAAATCCAGCAGTGGTATCTGGTTGTCGTCACAATATTTGAAAATGATGGAAACAACGCCGCTTTGGGTGTCGTTCAGGTCCAGGATACGTGAAAATAAAACCGGGCCAAACTCAGAAACGGTGGCTCTTAAGCGTACGCCGTTTTGCGACGACAGGCTCATTAGTTCCACAGGGAAAGCCTTTGTTTCGTAAGGAATTCCGATCTTTTCATGGCGTTCGGTTATAAACGATTTTTCTTCACCGGGCATGGCAATGCCGCTAAAATCACCTTTAATGTCCATCATCAGTACCGGAATACCGTTTTGCGATAACTGTTCCGAAAGTACCTGTATGGTTTTGGTCTTTCCGGTTCCCGTTGCTCCGGCAATAAGACCGTGACGGTTAAGGGTTTTAAGAGGGATTTTGATTTGAGTATTCGGAACGGATTCACCGTTTAAAATAGCTCCTCCAAGTACGATATGTTCACCTTTACAATCGTAACCTGCGTTTATAGCATCTGAAAATTTTGTAGCTGTCATCTTTTGTTGTAGCAATAGTATTACGGATCGTGTTTATACAAATATACGAATCCGATTCTATAAAATATGCGGATCCGGAATATTCAAAATTGTATCTTTTTTAAAAAATTATAGAAAAAAGCAAGAATGAAAAAGAATAATAGTAACATTAAAGCGTTATTAATTTAAACTTATGTTAATGGTGGCGGGTGGAATTATAAAGAAAAGTATAGGGATTGTTAAATAATTTATTGTTAACACTTAAAAAAAATGCTTTTTATTTTTTTATTTACTCTAAAAACATAAATTTGCGAATCTTATAAGACGAGAATATTCATTTTGTAAGAAGGTAGTTATAATAAAATCAAAAAACTAAAAATTAAAAAAAATGACAAAAGTATCTAACGAAAATGTTGGGAAAGGAGCTAGCTCTAATGGATCAAGTGTATTTGCAGGTTTAGCAATTGTAATCTGTATTTTAGTCGGAGTTCTTATTTGGAAATATGTAATGGGTGCACCATCGAATTTCATCAATAACGACCCTAATGGTCATCCGCTACCTGGAAACTATTTAGGAATGGTTTACAAAGGAGGATTTATCGTTCCGGTGTTGATGGGATTATTTTTGATGACTGTTGTGTTTTCAATTGAGAGATTCTTCGTTATTTCAAAAGCAGCTGGAAAAGGGAATGTTGAAACTTTCGTTAAAAATATTCAGGTATTAATTAACCAAGGTAAAATTGATGAGGCTATCGCTGAGTGTGATACTCAAAAAGGTTCAGTAGCTAACGTTGTTAGAGCTGGTTTAACAAAATACCAAGAGGTTAAAAAAGAAGGTTTTGATAGTGAGAAAGCTACAGAAACTATTCAAAAAGAAATCGAAGAGGCAACTTCTTTAGAGATGCCAATGTTAGAGAAAAACTTAACAATTATTGCGACATTAGTATCAATTGGTACGTTGATGGGACTATTAGGAACGGTATCAGGTATGATTAAAGCGTTCTCTGGATTAGCAGCAGCTGGAGCTCCGGATCAGGCAGCATTGGCAACTGGTATCTCTGAGGCACTTATTAATACAGCAACTGGTATTGGTACTTCTACACTAGCTATTATTGCTTATAACATCTTTACTTCTAAGATTGATAAATTAACTTATTCTATTGACGAGGCTGGTTTTGCTATCACGCAAACTTACAGACGTTTCAAAGCGCGTAACAACGCATAATTATAAGGTAATTTAATAACAAATTGCAAACGGGATAGCGGAATGATGTTTCGACTATCAGGTTTGGAATTAAAAAATCTAAAAGAAAATGGCTAAAGCAAAAATGTCAAAGAAAAGCACAAGAATAGATATGACTGCGATGTGTGACGTAGCATTCTTGTTGTTATCTTTCTTTGTAATGACGTCTACGGCAAAGCTCCCAGAGCCGCTTCCGGTGGATACGCCTGCTTCTACAGTACAAACAAAATTGCCGGATGCTGATTTGGCAACAATTACCGTAGGAAAGGAAAAAGTATTCTTTGGAGTAGTAGGTAAGGATGTAAGAATGCTTACTTTGTCAAAGATGGGAGAAAAATATAATGTGAAGTTCACAGATGAAGAAGCTAAGAAATTTTCACTTATAGATGGTTTTGGAGTGCCTATCGGAAATTTAAAGCAATTGATCGCTTTAAACGGAGAAGAGCGTAACAAAGAAGGTCTTCAGCCTGGAATCCCATACGATTCTATTGATAACCAATTAAGAGAATGGATTCTGGCTGCTCGTAATGCGACAAAAGAAATAAACAATACTGAGCTTAAGATCGCTATCAAGGGAGATGCTAAAGAAGAATATCCTACTGTTAAAAAAGTAATTGATATTCTTCAAGACCAAAAAGTAAATAAATTCTTCTTGGTTACCGGTTTAAGAAGCGAAGATTTTTAATTAAAAAATAAACTGTAGAAATGGCAGAATTAAATACAGGCGACGGCGGCGGTAAAGGCAAGAAAGTAAGAAGTAAAAAACAAAACGCCGGTGTCGATTTGACAGCGATGGTGGATTTGGCATTCTTATTGATTACTTTCTTTATGTTAACGACTTCGTTGTCAAAACCTCAGTCAATGAATCTGGCAATGCCGGATAAAACGCCAAAGGATAAGCCGCAGGTTGAGCTAACTATTCCTGATGACCGTTCGTTGACAATTTTGATAGGAAAAGATAATAAAATCCTATGGTTCAAAGGACAGCCTGCATCACCTTTAGAAGGTCCTACAGCTGTAGCTTTTGGTAAAGATGGGATTCGTAAGGTAATATTGGATCAGATTCAGAAAGTAAAAGGAATTTATGGAGCTGACCCTAAAAAAGGATTAATCGTTGTAATTAAACCTTCTAAGAAATCAAACTATAAAAACTTAGTGGATATTTTAGATGAGATGGCGATTACATCTGTTCCGACTTATGCGATTGTTGATATTACACCAGACGAACTTAAAATGTTAGATAAAGAAGGAATTAATTAATTCTTTCCGGACTAATTAAAAAAACTAAATTATGTCAAGATTAAACATATTTAAAAAAGGGTGGATTGATATGGTTTTTGAAGGCCGTAACAAAGCCTATGGTGCTTATCAATTACGTTCAGAGAACCCTAAAACTACAACAAGAGCACTTTTTCTTGGAATAGTTTTATTCGGTTCTGCAGTAAGTGCTCCTTTGATCATGCGATTTATCTCTGAGAATATCGGTGTTGAGAAAAAGGAAAACATGGACAAGGTAATTGAAACAGCATTATTGCCACCACCGCCAAAAGATGAAATTTTACCACCACCACCACCACCGGAGCCACCAAAGTCTGTAAACGACCAGGTGAAATTCCCTCCGCCGAAAGTGGTTGATAAAAAATTAGTGCGTGACGAAGATCCGCCAACGGTTAAAGATTTGGAAACTGCCGATCCTGGACAAAAAAATGTTAAAGGAGATAAAGAAGCAGGAGATATCCTGATCGACAAACCAGCGGGTGACGGGCCTAAAAACTCGGATATCGTTGACGATGGAAATAAAGTATTCTTTACTGTAGAAGTTCCGCCGGAATTTCCAGGAGGTATGGCTGGTTTCAACAAATACGTTCAGAAAAACTTCAGAGCTCCTGATGTTGATGAAGGTGTTAAAACATTAAGAGTTATTGTTGGTTTCGTTGTTGAAAGAGACGGATCATTAACAGACATTAAAGTTTTAAGAGATCCGGGATACGGAATGGGTAAAGAAGCGATCCGTATGTTGCAGAATGCACCAAAATGGAAAGCCGGAGTTCAAAATGGTAGAGCGGTACGTGTAGCGTATAACTTGCCAATCACTATTCAAGTAGGAGAATAATTCTATGAATATATTTCAAATTTTTAAGCAGAAATCGCCTAAACAGCGATTTCTGTTTGTTTTAGGACTTATCTTCTTGTGTTTGTATGTCTTTATGGGACTGACTTTGATTATATGGAAATCAATGCCCATTGAGCTTTCCTATACAAGAAGAGTAATACTGGCAATTTTATTGATGATTTATGCCGCTTTCCGGTTTTTCCGTTTAATGCAGCAGGAAGATTAACCAAATATTAGGTTTAATTTCACGTTTTTAAGGTTTTGTAAAATAAAAAAAGGACTAACTTTGTAGCTATGGCTATTGCAGCTTAAATGTTTTTGATGAAAAAGATTGCTTTAAAATTATCTGTTTTACTTGGAGTGGCTTTCCTGACATTCCAAATGGGGTGTAAGAAACCAAGTGACAATCCGGAAGAAATTGAAGAAACACCTGTTTCGGGAAAAGCGACCGTTTCGGTTGAAGAAACGATCTTTCCGATAATGGAAGACGAAGTGATTATCTTTGAAAATGATTACAATCGTGCAAAGATTGAATTGCATAAAAAAACGGAAACCGAAATACTAAAATCTATTTTTCAGAATAGTTCGCAGGTGGTTGTACTGCCACGAACGTTAGACTCTGTCGAACTGAAGAATTTCAAAAGTAAAAGCATTATACCGCGTATTACGGAAATCGGAACCGATGCCTTAGCTTTTATCGTAAATGCTAAAGAAAAAGATTCCACCATCACCACTGAGGAAATTGTAGCAGTGATGCTGGGGAAAAAATCTACAAGAATCAAAAACCTGGTCTTTGATAATGCCAATTCAAGTTCCGTGAGAACAATCAGAGAATTGGCCAATGTACAGGTATTACCAAAAGAAGGTGTCTTTTCCTTAAACTCAAATGAAGAATTAATCAGGCATATTGCTGCTAACCCGGGAACAGTAGGAGTTGTTGGCGTAAACTGGCTGCTTCAGGCACCAAAAGACCTTCAGCCTTATGTTGAAAATGTTAAAGTTTTAGGGGTTAACAACAATAAACTGAAAGATAATAAGTTCTATAAACCAACGCAAAGCGCTATTGCTAAAGGTGATTATCCGATTACGCGAAAGCTGTATTTGTTAAATTTTCAGGGAACCACCGGTTTAGGCATGGGGTTTGCATCTTTTGTTGCAGGGAATAAAGGACAGCGGATTATTTTAAAATCCGGATTAGTTCCCGCAATAATGCCAAGTAGAGAAATACTGGTTAAGGATAAATAGAAGAAACCAAATAATAATAAATAACAATAAAAATGAAGAATGTAAAAGTTTTTACTTTGTTACTGTCTGTGATTGGTACTGCCACTTTTGCACAGGATTTGGAACAAGCAAAAAAAGCAGTTGATGCAGAGCAATATGACAAGGCAAAAAAAATATTAAAATCTTTAGTGGCTTCTGATGCCAATAACGGTAGAAATTTTTTCTATTTAGGAGATTTGTATTTGAATGAGAAATCTGTGGATTCGGCTAAAATCTATTTTGAAAAAGGATTAGCAGCTAAAGATAAAGGAGCACTTAACTATATCGGACTTGGGGAAATGAACCTTGACAATGGGGATGGTTTCGGAGCGGAAGCTAATTTTGCCAAAGCAACAAAAGATATTAAAAAGAAAGATACAGAAGAATTTTTGTTAATCGGTAGAGCTTACATTAAGTCGGATCGTCCGGACTTTAAAAAAGCGATCGAAAGCCTGAAAAAAGTACTGGTTGTTGATCCTAAATCGGCTCAGGCCTATTTGAGCTTAGGTGATGCTTACTATGGCGATCGTAACATAAACGAGTCGTACAGTGCTTACCGTAATGCCTACGATTATGATAATACGTTGTTGCTTGCAAAAGTAAAATTAGCAGCGATTACAAAAAATACAAAAGCCTTCCCGGAAGCAGTAAAAGCGTTTAACGAAATTGTAGCCATCAACCCGAACTTCGGACCGGTTTACAGAGAGTTAGCAGAAACGTACTATTACTGGGGTGCCAGTGAAACAACAAACTATAATGCTTATGTGAAAAAAGCATTGGAGTACTATGAGAAATACATGAGCCTTACTGATTACTCTTTAGAGTCCCGTATGCGTCATGCCGATTTCTTAATCCTGGCAAAAGACTATAAAGCATTGGAAGCAGAAGCTAAAAAAATGCAACAGCTGGATAAAGTGAATCCAAGAATCTTACGTTATCTGGGATATTCTGCTCATGAGAACGGAAACCACCAGGAAAGTGTAAAAGCATTAAATGAATTTATTGCAAAAGCAGAAGCTAAGAAAATCATCGCCAGAGATTACCTGTATTTAGGATTAGCTAAAATCGGATTGTCTAAAAAGGCAGATGGAAAATCGTATGATAAAACGTTCTTTGACGAAGGAGTAGTTGAAATCAACAAAGCGGTAGAAAAAGATCCGGTTATTGCCAGCGAATTAAACGAGTTTGGTTTAAAACTATTCAAAGAGAAATTCTACAGAGAGTCTGGTAAAATCTTTGAAGTAGCGGTTAAAAATCCAAAATCGAAAAACTATTTGTATGATAACTTCTATTTAGGATATTCGTTATACTTCAATTATGATGAGAAAACATCTCCTAAAGACGAGTTGACTAAAGCAGATCTTGCCTTTACAAATGTAATTGCAGCATCGCCGACAACTCAGGATGCACACTTATACAAAGCGAAAGTTAACCGTATTATCGATACTCCGGAATCTAAAAAAGTAATGGTGGGTTCTTATGAAGAATACATCAAAATTGTAAAAGAAAAAGGAGAAACGGAAAAAGCTAAAAACAACCTGATAGAAGCATATACTTATGTTGGGGCTTATTATGCTAATAACGGTGATAAAGCAAAAGCAGTAGAAAACTTACAGGCACTTTTAGTATTGGAGCCCGGTAATAAATATGCTACAGACACGTTGAAAAAATTGTAATCCGGAGGGATTTCGAAATACAAAGCAAACCCGGTAACAGTGTTACCGGGTTTTTTTATTTGAGAATGCCGGCCCGGATAATAAACTTTAGTTAATTATGGTTAAGCTTTTTAAGATTTCAAATTATAAAGTTTTCAAAATAACTATCTTTGCAGACTATTTTAGAAACACATGCTTAAAAAAGAAATTCAATTAGCGGTAGAAAGAGGCGAAATGTTGCCTTTAATGGAGGAATTTTACACCATTCAGGGTGAAGGCTATCATACCGGTACAGCGGCTTATTTTATACGGATAGGCGGTTGTGACGTAGGATGCCATTGGTGTGACGTAAAGGAAAGCTGGAATGCCGAACTGCATCCGCCAACAGCAACGGATCTGATTGTTGAGAATGCAAAAAAATATGCCGAAACCGTTGTTATAACAGGTGGAGAACCGTTAACGTGGGACATGACTACGCTAACCCGTAAATTAAAAGAAAAGAACCTTCGGGTACATATCGAAACCTCCGGAGCCTATCCTTTAACGGGAACCTGGGACTGGATTTGTTTGTCGCCAAAAAAGACAAAACTTCCTAAGGATGAAGTCTATGAAAATGCACATGAACTAAAAGTGATTATTCACAACAAACACGATTTTCTTTTTGCCGAAGAGCAGGCTGCTAAAGTAAACAGCAAGGCTATATTGTTCTTACAGCCGGAATGGAGTAAGAAAGAGGAAATGACACCGCTAATCGTGGATTACGTGATGAACAACCCCAAATGGCGCGTATCATTACAGACGCATAAATATTTGAATATTCCATAAAATAGTTTACTTTTATCCTGGTTAATTAACAAAATAACGATGAAAAAAATAGTATTAACATTTGCCTTTGTTTTAGCAGCGCAAATAGGAATGGCCCAAACGAATGAGGCTTTCAAAAAAGATGTATTAAAAGTGATCGATGTTACCGGTTCTGCGGGACAAATGAAGCTTGTTAAGGATCAGATCATCAAAATGATCCCTAAAGAAAAACAAGCTGCTTTCCTGGTAGAATTTGAAGCAACTTTACCGTCGCTATACGATAAAATCGCAAATGTTTATATGCAGGAATATACTCACGATGATATCAAACAGATCTTGAAATTTTACGAAACTCCGATTGGTAAAAAAATGACTGAAAAAGCGGGTGTTATCGCAGAGAAAAACATGACAGCAAGCCAGGAGTGGGGAAGCTCATTACAAGGAATGATGATGAAATACATGCAATAAGCACTGTAGCAACAATAAAAAAAGCCTGAGATTTTCTCAGGCTTTTTGTTATAATTTAAGATGCGTCAGTCGTGCCAGGTATTCAAAATGCGGACCTTCTTTTATCAGTTCGCAATGCAGGCCGTTTGCATGTGCCGCATTTTGCAGCGTATTGTAGTCCACGTAAACCCAGTCAAAAGGTTCTTCCTTTTCACCCTTATAGCTAACATTAAAAAGCACTTCACCATAATAGTCCACATCGGATGGAATCCATTTTCCGCCGTCTTCATCTTCATCGAACATATAAATAATATCGGAACTGTCAATTAAAATCTGTCCATGTATGGATAATAAAGTTTTTAGTTTCTGAAGAAACGGAGCGATCCGGTTCAGCTTTCCGCAAATACCGGTTCCGTTCATCAGTAGCAGGATCGTATCAAACGGTGCAGCTGTGAGCGTCATCATGTCCTGGACAAAAGCGTTTTGAAGACCTCTTAACTTACAGGCTTCAACAGCGTTTTCCGAAATATCAATAGCCGTAACATCAAACCCTTTTTCCTGTAAATACAGGCTGTGGCTTCCGGCACCGCAGCCCACATCGAGAACCCTTCCTTTGGCAAGCTGCAGGGCTTTTTGCTCGATCTTCGGCATTTCTTTAAAACTGCGGAAAAGATAGGCAACACTCATACTGTCGGCTTCGGTAATTGAAGTTTCGGTAATGATGTCTTCCGGTGCGTTATGCGTCTGATAATCCAGTATTGCTTTTCCTATTAGGTCTTTCATTATTTAGTTTGTATCTTATATCGGTTATTTGTTTATTTGCTGCAGATTTATTGAATAACCTAGCTGCATATCCAAAATGGACAATCTTATAAAAAATCTTCCAAAGCTTGCCAAAGATAAGCATAACGAAAACAAAAAGTATTTCGATAAGCTGAAAAAGAAAACGCCCAAGAATCTGGATTATGTGATGCAGGAACTGCATGATGCCGAGTTTAAAAGAACGGATTGCCTGAAATGTGCCAATTGCTGTAAAACAACAGGACCTTTGTTTACAATTGCCGATGTGGAACGGATTGCCAAACATTTCCGGATGAAACCGCAGCAGTTTATAGAAAAATACCTCCGCATTGATGAGGACAACGATTATGTGCTGCAAAGCGTTCCCTGTACTTTTCTGGATCATGAAAATTATTGTATGATCTACGATGTGCGCCCAAAAGCCTGCCGGGAGTTTCCGCATACCGACAGGAAGAAATTCCAGCAGATAGCGAATCTTACGTTAAAGAATGTTGCCATCTGTCCGGCCGCGTATAATATAGTGGAAGAAATGAAGAAAAAAATGCCGCTTTAAGTTGAAAACATTCCGATCCAAAACCGATTCCGCAATCATTATGATTCTTGCCGCCTCTTTTATAGGTCCGGCAATACTGTTTATCAGTCAGAAGGATTGGAAAGGAGCATTGCTTATGTGTGCGGTGCTGGCGTTTATTGTTTACCTGTTCCTGGAAACGAAATACTACATTAAAGGGGATATTTTACAGGTAAAAGCAGGATTTTTGGTCAATAAGAAAATAAAGATCATGTCCATTCAATCGGTCATGAAAACCGATTCGGTATTAAGTGCACCTGCAAATTCGATTACGGACAGGATTGAAATAAAATATGAAGACTCAAAAAGTGTGATTATTTCCCCAAAAGAAAAGGCAGCATTTGTTACGGAATTGCTGGCCGTGAATCCCGCTATTGTCGTGCAGTTATAAGTGCAGACCGATTTATTTACCGGTCCAGCCACTTTTTAAAGTTGGCAATCTCATGTTTGCTGACCAATATCGGACTGCTGTCATTGATGGCGGCGGTAACTTTAATTTCTACTTTCTGGCTGGAATGGCGAATGACTTCTTTGATCGCCGAGATGTGGAAAATGTATTTCCGGTTAACTTTAAAAAAGAACTCCGGATTGAGTTTGTTGATGACATCCTTGATGGTGTCACTGTACAAATAACTGTTGCCGTTTGAAGTGTAAATAAAAAGATGCTTTCCGGAACCCATAAAACAATCAATATCGGAATCGTTTATTGAAATAAACTTATAACCGTGATTCACCAGAAAACGTTTCTGGTAGGAATCGGCGTTCTTGTTTTCGATGGTTGCCAGCGATTGTACCGTCTGATTCAGGTCGAAAGCACTTTTCATCTTTTTGTATTTCGATATTGCGGCAAGCAGTTCCTGTTCTTCAAAAGGCTTGAGCAGGTAATCGATAGTAAAATGTTTGAAGACCTGTATGGCATAAGCATCATAAGCCGTAACAAAGATAATCGGACTCGGGATGGAAATTTCTTCAAAAATGTCCAGACTTTTGCCGTCACCCAGGTGAATGTCCATAAAAACCAGGTCGACAGTATGCTCTTTAAAGAAAGCAACCGCTTCTTTTACAGATTTTAAAATAGTTATTTTAGACACTGCAATGACGTCCTGTTTCTCCAAAATCGATTTGAGATAACCGGAAGCCAGATGCTCATCTTCTACAATAGCTACTTGCATTTTACTTTTTTATGTAAAAGTAAAAAAAAAGCCCGGTTTTAAAACCGGACTTCCTGAAATTATAAATTAGGGTTATTCAACTGCGCATTTCGTGGATAAGGCAGCGTATAACGCGGGTCATTCTGAATAAGCGTATAATCCTGTCCGTCTATCTGGTGAATGATCTGTTTCTGATTCATTCTTCTCAGGTCAAACCAGCGATGGCCTTCTACGGCTAATTCACGTCTTCTTTCTTCAAAAAGGAAGTTGGTGAAATCCTGGGCAGACATGTTGTTCACCTGGGTACTCAACTGGGTATATCCGGCCGGTGTATATCTTTTCTGTAACAATGGCAATACCGTTGCTTTTGCTTCGGTAACGTTGTCCAGTCTTAACTGCGCTTCCGCTTTGATTAAATACAACTCGGAAGTTCTGAAAGTACATTTCTGATCCTGCTCACCACCTTTTTTAAATTTGAAGCGGCTGCCCGATGCCTGGAAATACAACGGAAAACGAAGGTCATTCTGCTGGCTGAAAGCACCAATCAGATCTGCAGAAGCATAAGAAGCCGTTTTTAAAGTACTGATAAAAGCATCGTCTAAAGCCATTACCGATTCCACTCCGTTGAATTTGTTTGGTAACACAGCGGCACTGTTCAGGTCGGCAAGCTCACTTTTATAAGTCAGAGCCGTATTGGCAGCATCCAGTGCTTTTTGCCATTCGTTACGGTACAAACGCACTCTTGCTTCTAACGCAAAAATGGAAGCTTTGGAAAAACGGTAGTTTAATCCTGTCGCCTGTGTGGACTGATTCAATAAATTCTTAGCCTGGTCGATATCGAAAAGGATCTGATTGTAAACATTGGCAACACTTTCCGGAATGAAATTCTGTTCCAGATCCACTTCCAAAGCCAAAGGCACACCTTTATCACTGCCAGATGTCGCTGCGTTGTATGGTTTCCCAAACAGGTTGATCAGGTCAAAATAGGTAAGGGCTCTTAAAGCATGTGCTTCACCGATTAACTGGTTCTTTTCTGCTGAAGCCGGAACTTTTGCACTGGCTTCGTTAATCACTACATTCGTATAGAAAATAGTGTTGTACAGCTGTCCCCATTGAAATGTGGTCGTTGCCGGATCCGGGTTGGCATCTTTCCAGATATAGATGTCTCTGTAATAAACCAGCTGATCGTCAAATTCGTTCAAGGTCAGCTCGTCTGCGCGTAATGACGCAAGCGATTTGTGTCTTGGGAAAGCATTATATCCGGTTGTCAGTACGGCACGGAAATCTTCCAGCGTTTCCGGAATCACTTTTCCTTCCGGTTTAATGTCCAGGAACTCATTACAGCCTGTCATTCCGATAGCAGCGGCAAACAGAACGATATATTTTGATATTTTTTTCATGATTCTCAATTTTTAAAAAGTTAAGTTTACACCCAATGTTATTGATCGTTGGATTGGCTGTGCATAAATGTTACCAAATGTTTCCGGATCAAAATAACCTTTGTAATCAGAACTAATAACGAAAAGATTTCTTCCCTCAACGCTGAATCGAACATTCTGAATGCTCATTTTTTCAGTTACCGCTTTCGGTAAGGAATACCCCAAACGAATACTGCTGATTCTTAAATAACTCATTTCTTCTACCCAGGTATCCAAAAGCGCATAAGTGTTAATTGGTGATGCGTTTGCAAACCACTGGTATGCCATCCAGGAATCTCCGGTACCGGATTGCTGACCTACGATTCCCGGTAAGTTAGAATTCGGGTTGGAAGGCGACCATGCATTTAAAATGTCTGTGGTGAAGTTCTGACCTCTGTCCACTTGTGTTCCGTTGTATGGCGGTCTTTTAACAACCGTTTGTTTTAAATTAAAAGCTGTTGAAACCGTTAAATCGAAATCTTTAACCTTAAAGGTATTGATAAAACCTCCTGTAAATTTAGGATCCTGGTCACCCATATAGGTAAATAAATTTCTGAATTCCGATGCGCTTAAAGCAGACTGCGATAATTCTCCCGGCAGGAAATCGGCATACGGGTCAAACAATTTAAAGAAATTCACAGCGCTAACCACTTCACCATTGTTGTTTAAAAACTGTGGATAACCATTAGCATCGATTCCGGCAGTTTTCAAAGCGAAAACGGCATTAACCGGATAGCCTTCTCCTGATGGCAGGTAGCTGTTCGCTCTCACTTCTACACGGTCAATATTACTCTTGTTATGTGCAAAGTTAAAGTTGGTAGACCATTTGAAATTAGGATTATCAATGTTCTTAGTCGATAATGAAATCTCAAAACCTTTGTTCGTTACCTGAGCCCAGTTCATGTTTGTATATTCGAAACCGTTTTCAAGCGGTAAAGCACGGATACCTAATAAATCGGTACTCTTTCTGCCATATAAATCTGCTGCTACATTAATACGGTTTTTCAAAACACCTAAGTCCAGACCAAAGTTAACGTTTTCTGTTTTCTCCCAACGCAATTTGCTGTTTGGAGGACTGGTCACCACAATAGTCGGCTCCGATTGTCCCGGAAGAATACTGGTGTTGTTATAGTTTCCTACTACGAACGGAGAAGTACCTTTGTCGATATTTCCTTGTAAACCGTAAGAAGCACGAAGTCTTAAATTGCTAATTGTCGGAACATTGTCTTTTAAGAAGTTCTCTTCGGAAGCTAACCAGGAACCGGAAATAGACCATAACGGAAGGTATTTGTATTTAGGATCCACTCCGAATAGATCGGAACCGTCATATCGCACACTTCCGAAAACAGTATACTTTCTGTCGTAGGTATACGAAGCTGTTGCATAGAAAGAAGCAAAAGCATTCTCGTTTTTCGTTCTGTTGTACATTTTATAATCGGAACTGTTTGCCGTTTCCTGGTTCGGGAAAATTGGCTGAATAGTGTTTCCGGTTTTACGGTCATAACCAAATCCTCTGGTATAGATACTCGTATTATAGGTTCTTCTTAACTCATTACCCACAAGAAGGTCCAATTCGTGTTTTTCATTGAAAGTCTTGTTGTAGGTTAACTGTGTTTTTACGTTATACTGGAAAAAATCGGTATTCCAGTTTTGAATGATCCCGCCATCCGGTAAGAAATAGTAATAATTTCCATTGCTGTATCGTCTGGTTTTTTCTCTTTCCTTACGGGAGAAATATGTTTCTTTTCCGGCATATTTTTCGGTACCGGAATTATCCAGCTGTAAACCGATTTGAGAAGTCAGTTTTAAATCATTGGTGATTTTATACTCCAGATCAAAAATCGCTTTTAACGCTCTTGTTTTTAATTCATACGAAGTGTTTTCTCTTTCTTCCAGGAAGTTGAACGGAACATAACGATCCGAATATCCCTGGATATCTTTGTCATATACATAATTACCGTTGGCATCAATTGGTGATAAATACGGATTAGCACTACGGGAATAATTAGCAGGATTGGTAAAAGCATCCGTATCGGAAATATAGGAAGTGTTTTTACTCTGACTTCCGAATAAACCAACACCTACTTTAAACTTGTCTGATAATTCGTAATTGTTTTTTAACGTAAGGTTATATCTTTCAAAACCGGTTCCTATGGTCGCTCCTTTTTCGTCATAGTATCCTAATGAGAAATAGTAATCTGATTTTTCACCACCACCGGAAATACTCAATCCGTATTGTTTGTTCACGGCTGTACGGTATAATAAATCGCCCCAGTTGGTTTGATTTTTACGCAAAGCGTTAATCGCCTGCTGTGTTCCCGGAGTCAATGCAGAGAATCCACCGGTTCTGTAAGCGCTTAATTCACCGGCACCGTTAAGGATACGGGAAATTTCACCGTTTCCGTCTCTGTAGGTTAAATCAGAACGTCCTGCCAAAGCCAGTTCGAAATCCACTTTCTGGTCGGCATTCATTAAATTTAACTTCGAAAAATCCGGTTTTTGCGTTACGAAGGTATTCGCAGTGAAATTCACAGCCATTCTTCCTTTTTTACCTTTTTTAGTGGTAATCACGATAACACCGTTAGCCGCTCTTGCACCATAAATTGCTGTTGCAGCGGCATCTTTTAAAATAGTAATATCTTTAATATCATCCGGATTTAAACCGGCAATAGAAAAGTTATTCAACTGGTCGATATTGTCTTTGTCATTAAATTTCGGAACGTCATTTCCTTCTAACGGAAGTCCGTCCAATACCCATAGCGGATCCTGCGGTCCGGAAAGAGAGGCAGTACCCCTGATCCTGATTTTTGCGGCACCACCCGGGGCACCATTTCCGGGAGTAACGGCTACACCGGCAACCTGACCCGCCAATAACTGGTCAACGCTGGCAACACCGGCTTGCTGAATGTTCTCCATGTCTACTTTAGTCAGGGCAGCTGTAAGTTTACGTTTCTCAATTTTCTGATAACCTGTAACCACAACTTCCTGCAATTGATTCATGTCGGCTTTCAAAGAAACATTATAGTTACTTTGTGACGACAGGTCAATCAGATATGGTTGGTAGCCAATAAAACTAACCCGAAGGCTTTTTACATCTTTGGAAATTTCCAATTTGAAATGACCATCCATATCGGTAACTGTTCCGACACCGGTACTCTGAATAATACCATTTTGTTCCGTTTTGTTGGAAATGGATTGGTTCTCAACATATACCGAAACACCCGGCATAGGTAACTTATCTTGGGAATCGGTTACCTTTCCGGTAACCGTCCTGGTTTCTTGGGCATGGCTAACATAGGAGAGGAGGATAGCCATTAAAAAAATTAGTTTTTTCATTTTTGTCAGTCAGTTTATAGTGGATTGTTTAGCGCTTTGTCAATACGATTAATTAAATCGGCATAATGATTTCGGGTTTCCTGGTTTCCGGTATTCTTCTTCAATCTTAACAGTTGCAGAATCTTGTTTAATTCCCCTTTCTTTTCGGATGTTACCTCGGTAACTCTTTTTAAAGAAGACTGGTTGATATTTCGCACCATTCGATCTTCATGAAGATGGTTACATAAGGTTGGCATACTCAGTGTTTTCGAAAACTGTAGCGATTTCTTGGCATCCGTTTTTTCAAACAGTTTGTTTGTGGAAACGATCAATACATCTACATAGTTCTTTTGTGTCATACGCTCCAGAATGGATAGTGATTTATTCTGAAGAGTAGCCCCGAAGATCTGCTGATGTACTTTACCAAACAAATTACTTACCGTGAACAATTTATCTTTACTGTTGTTTCGTTGATACAATTCGTTTTCAATCATACGAAGCAAACGCTCATCGCTGAAAAGATCATATAAAATACCATACTGCAATTCTCTCGACAGGGTATAAGGCGTATATTCATAAGGGCCAACCGGCGAATCTTTTAATGGATTGGTTTTGTCAAGTATTGAATTGAAAAACAACCATTCCGGAATTGTAATCACATTTCTAAGTAAATAATCGGTTGCTTTTCGCTGCATTGCTGCCGGAACCGGAATATAACTGGCCTTGTTGTCACCGTGTACTGTAGTGTTCAGATACACACCGCCAATATTGTTCAGTACATGACGGTTGTACAATTGCCATTGCCCGATAGTTCCGATATATAATTTCCCGGTTTCATAGTAAGACTCGTCTTTGTCGTATGTCCAGGTCAGTATATTATTGACAACGCGTTTTAAATTCTTTAAACCGTATTCACTGGCTTTAACAGCGTCATTTCCTAAGTCTTCCGACTGAGAACGAGGGTCAATTATAGCCGCACCGTCCTGCTGTTCACCGTAAAAGTAAATAGGATCATGCTGATGTTTTGTGATTAAAGCGTTCAATTTTGTTTTTTCTTCCGTTTCATCTGGATACCATCGGTATCCCCATTCTATCGCATATTTGTCATATTCTCCAATTTTAGGAGTAATCGCTGTAACACCGTCTTCCGGTTGTGCCACATAGTTATAACGGGCATAATCCATGATTGAAGGTGCTGTTCCGCCCATCTTTTCAGTAAACGCTTTGGAACGAAGTGAATCTACTTCAAACGCAAAAGAAGAACCCATATTGTGTTTTAATCCAAAAGTATGCCCCACTTCATGCGAAGAAACAAAACGGATCGCTTCTCCCATGTGTTCATCACTAAATTTATTACCTCTGGCTTTCGGATCTATTGGTCCGGTCTGGATGCGCATCCAGCTGTGCAAAGAGGTCATTACATTGTGCCACCAGATAATATCGGCTTCTAATATCTCACCGCTTCTCGGGTCTACTACAGACGGGCCCATTGCATTTGCTTTTGGTGAAGCAGCATAGGTAATTACCGAATAGCGCACATCATCTACATCAAAATCGGTATCGGCTTCGGTAGGTTCCTTAGCGATTACTGCGTTCTTGAATCCTGCTTTTTCAAAAGCGGCCTGCCAGTCATGTACCCCGTCAATAATATATTGTCTCCACTGTTTTGGAGTGGATGGGTCAATATAATACACTATCGGTTTTTTAGGTTCTACCAATTCCCCTTTCAGGTATTTTGCTTCATCTTCTTTTTTAGGTTCCAATCGCCAGCGGGTGATCAATTCCTTTTCAACCATGGCATGCTGGGTATCGTTAAAATACCAGTGCTTCTCTGTAAAATAACCGATGCGTTTGTCTAAAAAGCGGGATTGCATCGGAACCTTATCCAACAATACGATATTGCTGGTAACACCTAAAGTTACGGATAAAGCAGGTCCGCCTTCGCTGATAGAGGTCGTTAATTGTGATTTTACCACCACATTGCCCGGAAAGGTCTTTACACTTTCTATATACGATAAATCAGACTTAACAGATCCGCCAAATCCAATCGAACTCAGTACATCGTTAAAACTCTTCTGCTTTCCGTCAAAGATCTTGTTTACTTTAATGACTACTGCTGTCGAATCGCTGTTTTTGGTTTCAATGTCAAAAACCTCAATAATGGATTCCGAAAAATTGTTTTTTACCGATTCGGTTATCGCATCCGTTTCCGGTGAAGAAACTTTTGGCAGGAATGATTTCACCCATACTTTTTTGGCAACCGTATCTTTATAAAAGGTGATTACTTTGTTTTCATAATTCATTCCTTTGTTTAATCCGGCTTCATTAACCTGCATCGGTACTTGCGATAATTTGTTTACCACAAGGAATTCTCTCCCCATTAAACTATCGGGAATTTCAAAATAAATATCGGTCTTAACCTGAATCGTATTAAAAAGCCCTTTTTTCAAAGTTCCTTTTTTTAATAATTCTGCGTAACCTTTTGTTTTTGTAATCGTAGTGTCTTTTGTCGTTTCTGATTTTGTATCTTTTTGCTTTTTCTTTTGGGAAAATGCGGCAACATTACTTAGTAAAAACAATAATATCAATACATATTTTGTGTTTGATATGAATGCCTTTTTGCTCATCTATGTTAAGTTTAGGTTAAATAATTATCGCGAAATTTAGAAGCTTTGGCGGCGATAAAAAAACAAAACGGAGTGAGTGGCTATTTTTTGAGAGTGAGTGCTCTTTTTTTAATCAATAAGGGGTAGGATACAAATGAAATTTCCGTTTTCTTCAAATGTTTTGAAGTCTTTTTTCGAATAATAATTATATATACTTTGTAAATATTTCAGCCCAAAATTATTACTTTGTTCAGGACTGGCCTTTTTTTGTAAATTATTGCTAATAATTACACTGTCTTTTTTAATAATAATGCGGGTTTTTAAAGGCGATTCGATGGTTGCAGAATTGTGCTTTATCACATTTTCAATACAAATCTGAAGCGCTAGGTACGGAATGTCTTTAATCAGACCCGAATCTTCTTCAATTTCAATGGAAAACTGCAATTCTTCATTGAACCGCGTCATCTGTAAAAAGATATATTTCTCTATAAACGATAGCTCATCGCTCAACGGAACGATGTTTTCCTGTGGCGGATCGATAAGATAACGGTAAATTTTGGAAAGATTCAGCGTGAACTTTTTAGCGGTTTGCGCATTGACATCAATCAGCATATAGAGTGAATTCAGCGTGTTGAATAAGAAATGCGGATTGATCTGTTCCTTCAGCTGTTGCAGCTGGATCAGCGCCTTCTCTTTGGTAACCTTTTCGTTTTCCAGTAATAAATTGTTTTTGTCCTTGATCAGGGCTTCTTTTTCCAGGTATTCCTTCCGGTTGGCACGATTGAACAGATAGAAAACAAAAACCAGAATAAATGTCGTGGTCAGGTAAATGGCCGAAGCATATTTTTTGACATTGTTTACATTCTCATCGGCAATCATTTTGGGGAAGTTAATACAGATGTACCAGTCGATACCCTCAAAGTGAAGCGGTTTTACAAAGCGGATAACGTCCAGCTGCAGGTATTCCGACATGGCAATCTCCTCATTGTAGTCCGTTTTCCTTTTGAAAATAGTATCGGAAGGCTTCAGGTTGGAAAAAGTAAAAATGTTTTTACCGTTCTTTTCAATATCCGGATGGAAAATGCAGGTACCGTTTTTGTCAAACACAAAAGCATAGTTTGGCGCATTCTCATCTATCGTGGAAAAATACTGATGCAGCTTTTTTAAATCAACATCATAACCGTAACGGATGGCTGTTGTTTCGTCTTTTCTGATTTTAAAATAATTGCGCCAGATTAAAGTATCGCCCTTGCGGAGAATAAGACTGGTGTTTTCTTCCTTATTAATAGGATCGACCAGCAGATTGAGATTCTTCTCAAAAGATGTTTTTTGAGAAGAACTGTTGCTGTAAATTTTGCCGTTGTTAATCTGGAACCAATTGGAGATAACAACGGGATTGCTAAGCTGGATCGCATTTAAAACCGAAAGGTTGTTGGCCAGATTCTTGTCGGTACTGATTTTTAAAACCTGGTTGACATTCTTTTTCTGCTCCAGTAATCGCGAAAACTCCTGCTGGAAAACATCATATTTCTTTAAAAAACTTCTTTGTGCAATTTCCTGATTGGATCTTTCGGTGATTTTGGTGATCAGGTTGCTCAAAAAATAAATAGCAATCATGGTCATAACAATGACGCCAAGACTGGTTATTAAAAACGTTCTTCGGGAAATAGTATTTTTTAAAGGAAATCGCAAAGATAAATCAGTGTTTAGTTTTCATATATAAGGTAAGGTGCTCTTGTTTTTTGAAAAGCAGTCAGCCCTTTTTCCCATGTTTTCCGGATCTCCGTTTCGCTCAGCCCGGATTCGATTTGCTGTTGTAACTTTTTAGTGCCGGCTAATTTACTAAAGAAACTGTTGAAAAAAGCTTTTTTATCGGTAGTTTCCTGATACGCCTTTATCAGCCACTTCAATTCTAAACGGGAAACAGGAGTAGCCTGCGACAGGTCTTCACCATAGCATAACTTTCCGTTGTAAGGCGGTTCTTTAGCACCGGTATTGGGCGATGGCGTAAAGCTGAAATCGGATTTTGGTAAAAACGGAGAACCGTAAAGCTGGAATTGTTTATCTGTTCCACGGCCTACACTAACATTTGTTCCTTCAAAAAAACACAGGCTGGCATATAAATTTATCGACTGGTCATTCGGAAGATTCGGTGACGGTTTCACCGGAAGGCTGTAAGCCAGCGTTCTTTTGTAATTGGAGCATGGGATTATTTCCAGCGGACACTGAATCCCATTCTTTAACCACTTTTCCCCATTGATCATTTTGCCGTATTCCCCGATGGTCATACCGTGCAAAACCGGGATAGGGTGCATTCCTACAAAACTGGTAAACTCTTTCTCCAAAACGGGTCCGTCAACGATTTTGCCATTCGGATTCGGTCTGTCCAGGATAATTAAAGGAATGTTTTCCTCTGCACAGGCTTCCATGATATAGTGTAACGAAGATATATAGGTGTAAAAACGCGCACCGACATCCTGTAAATCAAAAACCAGGACGTCAATATCTTTCAGCTGTTCCGGTTTTGGTTTTTTGTTGCTGCCATATAGGGAGATGATCGGTAATCCGGTTTTGGTATCTTTACCGTCTTTGATTAATTCACCGGCATCGGCAGTGCCTCTGAAACCATGTTCGGGAGCAAATATTTTTTGAACATCAATTTTATTGGCCAAAAGAAAATCAACCAGATGTACCGGTTGGGCTGTTTTCTTGCGGGAAGCATTATAATTTACAATACCGGTCTGATTGGTAACCACCCCGATTTTTTTGCCTTTTAACAACGGCTGGTATTTTTCAAAATTATCGGCACCGGTAAGTATTTCGTTCTTTTTTGAATCCGCTACTGCAATACTGCTTGAAGTTGCTGTTTTTTCTTCTTTACTCTTAATGATAGAATTTCCACAGGAAACTGTCGCTAAAACCAAGAATAAAACTGTATTTTTGAAAACCGAATTTGATATCATAAGACTTGAGATTAGAATATTTTATAGCAAAAAGATTAATTACTACTAAAAACTATAAAAGTAGTATTTCTGCACCAATAATAAAAATTGCAATTGCAGCCATCGCGATCGGTATTGTGATGATGATTGTTTCCGTGGCGACCGGAGTAGGATTGCAACAAAAAATACGCCAGAAAATTGCCGCATTCAACGGCCACGTTATTATTTCTAATTATGATAACAACCAATCCGAAGTGAGTGTGGAGCCCATTTCCATAAATCAGCCGTTTTATCCGAAGTTTAAAAATGTAGAAGGCATCAGTCATGTTCAGGCTACAGCTTCCAAAGCCGGGATTATCCGGACGGAAAATGCATTTGAAGGAATTGTATTTAAAGGAGTGGGGAAAGATTTTAGCTGGGATAACCTGAAAGAATATATTATAGCGGGCAGGATCCCGAATTTAAAAGCCGGTTTGAATGCCGAAGTGATCATTTCGCAATATCTGGCAAACAGACTCCAGTTAAAATTAGGCGATAAATTCAATACGTTCTTTATGAAAGAGGACGGAGGGAATAACCAGATGCCGAATTTGCGCCGGTTTGAAATTGTCGGTATTTATAATTCCGGATTTCAGGAATTCGATGCCTCTTATGTATTGGGTGATATCCGCCATGTTCAAAGAATCAATAAATGGAGTAAGGATGAAGTTGGAGAATTTGAAGTGTTTATTGATGACTTTTCAAAGATCAAAGAAAAAGGAGAAGAGATCTATTCTGAAATTCCGCCTACCTATAATAGTATGACTATCCAGGATAAGTACTTTAATATTTTTGAATGGCTGAAACTATTCGACTTTAATATCGTAGTTATCCTTATTATTATGATAGTAGTGGCAACCATTAATATGGTTGTGGCGCTATTGGTACTCATTTTGGAGCGTACGCAAATGATTGGTATTTTGAAATCGATAGGTGCCAACAATTGGATGATCCGGAAAATATTTCTTTACAATGCCTTATACCTTATTATAAGAGGACTGTTTTTTGGGAATGTTATTGGGATAGGTGTGTTGTTGATCCAGAAATATTTCGGAGTTGTCAAACTAAATCCGGAAAACTATTATGTTACCGAGGCGCCGGTGGTTATTGATATACTATATATAGGTGCATTAAATGCAGGTACGATACTGGTGTGTCTGGTTGTTTTGCTCATTCCGTCCTATATTATTACCAAGATTTCGCCGGTAAAAGCAATCCGATTCGAATAATGACGGTCAAAAAGTGGTCACCAAGAAATTTTTAAAGCAATAAAAGCGCAGCCCCGGATGATACCCGGGGCTTTTTTTTGATTTTTTGCTGGTCTTTTATACTATATATAAGGAGTGCTGTAAAAAGAAAATACCACAAAAACCATTGTGGAAGCCTTGTTTTAATAGGGATGGCAGCGGATAAGCGGGATTTGCACCAAAAACCCCTAAAAATAATTTGTTATATTAAGGATTAGTAATCAGTTTGTTAAGTTATTGTTTTGTAGAAAGGCAAAAAATAGTTTAGAAATAGTTTGGAGAAGAGTAAAAAGGTGCTACTTTTGCACCCGCAATCAAGGCGAAGTTCATTAGATATTGAGGTTGA
>NZ_MKTM01000007.1:0-3602 GCF_001898245.1 Flavobacterium sp. 40-81 | reverse complement strand
GCTAACGAAAATTACCGCTATGGCTTCCAGGGACAGGAAAAAGATGATGAACTAAAAGGTGGCGAAGGGAATTCACTAAACTATACCTTTAGAATGCATGATCCTCGTGTGGGAAGGTTTTTAAGTTTAGATCCATTGGCTTCGCAATATCCGCATAATTCTCCTTTTGCTTTTGCTGAAAACCGCGTAATCGATGGGGTAGAATTAGAGGGGCTTGAATTTTTGAGTAAAGAAAAGGCAATGGTAGAGCTTCGTGATGGAGCTGTATACCTCAAGATTCAAAATTTCAGTAATATGACTCAAAATACTATCAAAAGAGTTAATAGTGAAGGGAAGGTTTCGATAAGGGCTAATGGTAATCAAATATTTGGTTATGATTCACAGGTAATTGGGGCGTTTTCAATTGCTCCAATATCTCAGAAAACCGATGGTCTTGGATTAGATGGATTATTGGCAGATTTCGGGACTATTGCTGAAGGAGGAACTGCTAAACCTTCTCGTGAAGCATATACTATAAGGATTCCTAGCGGTTACAACAAGTTTGGATTGGAAAGTAAACGATCACTCAGAAGGAATTTAAGAATTGGTGATTTGCCTTCGACAAATATTCCTCCAGCGATTAGAGGTACAGCGGGTGCAGCTTTGGTTATTGGCATCAGCACAGAAATATATAAGAATTACGCTATATTTACAGATGTTTTTGAAGAGCAAACTATAAATGAACAATCAAAACTCATTGCCGATGATGTGATGGGAGCTATTTCTTTAGCTATTAATACTGGCCTAATTGCAAAAGAAAATATTAACAATAAAGACATTTCAGATATTGCTAATGTAATATTGTTTGGAGGTAATGGGAATGAAGGAAAAGAAATTAGGAGAATTGGATTAGAGATTTATAATAATTTAACTTCTGAGGGGATGTCTAAACAAATGGATAATTATATATTCAAAGCTTTAAGAGATGTTAAACAACAGAATAGATTAGAAGGTTTAAGAGATGAAAGAAAAGAAGCTGTCAAGGTTCAAGACAATACAAGGACCACTAAATAAAGTAATTAGATTATGTATGGTTTTATCTCTTTTTACATTTGCTAATTGTAAAAATAATCAAGATAAAATATTAGGAGGAACTTGGTCAATAAAAGAAATCAGAGTTAATCAGAAAAATTTTTTACCATTTTTATATGTTAATACATTTGGTTTCCATTGTGAAGACAAATCAGCATGGTTTCATGCTTCTTATTTTTTTGAAAGTGATAAATTAGCAAATTGGGAAGTTGTAGAAAATAACGGAATTTTTGATTCAATTAAAATCAAATCAAAAATTAAAATTTACAATGATAGTTTTAAAATCAAGATTACCAAATCAACTGAAAGTGAACAGCTACACTTAATTATGGAATCTAAAAATGTTTATATTTCGGCATATAAGATTGTAGATGATTATTAGTTTAATATTTTAAATACAATCGAAATGACTCAATAGCACGGATTGCAAATCCGTGTCAACAAAAATCCTAACCGTAAAAAGTTAGGATTTTATATTTTTAGTATTATTCCACAAAGTGAGGAGGCTTTGCGCAACGGGAGAATATCGCTCAATGTCCATCTTCTGCTTGCATGTCCAAATCAAAAGATTCTATTTCACTAACACCAGCTTCAAAACTAATAATTTTAAGTCTTTTGGAATTAGAGATGATTTTTGCTTCCTTAATTTTAAATCTTTCACCATTATCTCTTAAAATATATTCAGCAAAACTCTTTTTCATTTTAATTTTCCCTTTAGAATCGATAATAAAATAACCTATCTCAGATACACACTTAAATTTATCATATTCATATTCATTCATGAAAAAAATAATTTTTCTATTGTCTTTTATTCTCCATGAATCAATAAAAAAAGAGTTGATGTTTTTCTTTTTTAAGCCATCAATAGAAGTTAGCACTTGTGAATTTGAGATTGGAGAACAATATTTTAATGGTATCAATTCTTTTTTAGATTTGAAAAAATCTTTATTGAAATTTAGATTCAAGTTTCTCTCGGGAATTGAATCCATTCCAGCATGTAAAGAGTCTGTCCCAAAATCCTCAGAGAAAACTTCTTCAGAGAAAATAAACCCATCCTCCTTTTTCATACCATCATACAATTTGCCTTTCCTTGAATAGGTTGTGGTTTCTGAGTTATTACTGTTTAAATTTTTAAATTCATAAAAGATATTTTTAAAAAGTAAACTATTAATTTTTGTTTCACTTTCAGGATAAGGATTAGCTAACAAATTAGTTCTAAGTAATCTGTTGTCATTAAATACTGATAGATAGATTTTTGTTTCTGCATTTCCTTTGTAATTACTAATATGTGTAAATATAAAACCTACGTATTTATCAAATACATTTATTTTACCATTTGCAAAAAATTTGTTATTAATAGTATCATTTGTTTTTATTAAACAACTTCCATCATCATCAATAATTATTTTTTGAAAAAGTGAATACGGAATTTCAGGGTGTCTTTTTATATCCAAAACAGATAAATCATCAAAAACCAAAGGAAATTCAAGTGGTTTAAATCTTTCTCCAAAAGCTAAAATATCCTCATTTTGCGATAATGTACTCAATGAGGTAAATAAAAATAAAAAATTAATTATTGTTCTCATGGATTTTGTTTTTTATAATCAGGATTCTCAATAACCATTCCATCTTCATCATTCGTAACTGATTTTAGCACATCGCCCGTAGTTTTAATTTCAGTTTTATAATCATAGCTATATGTAGCATTAACTGAGATGCCTCCAGTATTTTTTGGGTCATTTACAAAATTAATATTTGAACCTTTAAGTGGAGTATCTTGAATTAATTTTACATTATAACCACCTTTCTCAAAATTTGTTTTAAGTTCATTAATAAAATCTGTTTTAATATTTACAGCAACTATTTCTATTTCTAATGTAACAGCTACATTCAAAATCTTCTCCTCAGCTGTTCTTTCCCTTAGAGCAGAAAAATTTTTACCAAAAATATCATAATTAACAGTATATTCCCGTGTTACTGTTGAAGTCGTACCAACTTCTTTACGAGAATCATTAAAATTCTTGTTGTTTTTTATCTCATTTTTCAATAATTCATCGAATTGATTATAAAATCCACTAGCGTTTTTTTGAGTATTGGATATACTAAACTGCGCTCCGCCCAAGCTAATAAAAGCAACATTTTTTCTTTGTTTCGATAATAAAATATTACCTGTTGTTTCATGTCCTCCAAAAGACATAGCTTTCATATTTGATTCTACAGTTTTTATAACACCAAATTTAATTCGCTCATCATAAGTTACTTTTGAAGAATAGCTACTTGTTCCTGGAACCTGTTCTTTAGTTACTTTAAAAGATTCTAATCCTTCTAATTCAATTGCGTCAATTACACGATTTTCACTAAAAGCATAAGGGCTATTCCAAGGATAGCTTCTAAATAGCGGGTCAGGCGCAAAGAAACGTCCCACACGAGGATCATGCATTCTAAAGGTATAGTTTAGTGAATTCCCTTCGCCACCTTTTAGTTCATCATCTTTTTCCTGTCCCTGGAAGCCATAGCGGTAATTTTCGTTA
>NZ_MKTM01000006.1:0-21285 GCF_001898245.1 Flavobacterium sp. 40-81 | reverse complement strand
ATTCCCTTCGCCACCTTTTAGTTCATCATCTTTTTCCTGTCCCTGGAAGCCATAGCGGTAATTTTCGTTAGCTGCGTGACGATTCGGTACGAGCATCCCGAAAGGATAGTAATCATTATAGGCTATTACATCCGGTTTAAAGACATAAGACGATCCTGCATTTGCAATCAGCTTACGATCGGTAATAACAGAAAGCACGTTCCCTAAATGGTTTGATAATTCATAATTCTTATCACCAACCCAACGAGATAAAGTTACAAATTTATTTGCATCAGCCGGTGTGGAAGTACCTTGTCCCTGATCAAAACCTTCACAAACATTTCCAATTCCATCATGATTATCATCTTCCTGAAGAGGATTTGCGTTATTAGGACAGTTGTCGCAAACATCTCCAACACCATCATGATCAGCATCCTGCTGGCCCGGATTATATTTATCAGGACAGTTGTCGCAAACATCTCCAACACCATCACCATCGCGGTCTTCCTGTAACGGATTCGATATATTAACACAATTATCACAAACATCTCCAATACCATCATGATCTGTATCTGCCTGATCCCTATTTGGTTTTGTAGGGCAGTTATCATTCTGATCCAGAATACCGTCTCCATCCATATCACCTTCTTTCGGTCCACAATAACTCTGAACATAATTAACAGCATATCGCTGCATTGTTAACAGGTTATTTGTCGATTTTGGCTGGGCATTCGGAACATTCCCTTCGTCAAACTCGAAAACATTTACTTTAATATTTTCTTCACCCTCACCATTATTAATCGTATAACTGAAATCACACATTTCCATCGGCACACCCGGGATAGTCGTTTCATCATCCACTTTATTATGAACCGTTTCCGATCCAATGGAGTTTCTTGCTTCCGGTGCAGTAGGATAATATACAAAACCATGATCGTGTGTATTAAAATAAGGCTGTTCATGCGTATATTCAAAATCCGTATAAACATTCCCATTCAGAACTAAAACCGGTGTATATAAGTCGGTGCTGGTAACGGTAACATTAGGGTTTAAAGTCATTGTATACTTCATGTCCCATTTATTCTCCGGAATACCGGCTGACATTCTGTAATGGTGTTTATCCATATAGGTATAATAATCCCACCATCTGCCATCTCTCTGATAAAAACGGGTCATTGTTTCGATAGTAATAATCGGGATATATACCTTTCTAACCGGATCCCTCTCAATATCAACTCTTACCATACTTCTGGTATATTCGCCAATATCCGGATATTTTATACCCTGAAGCATTGCAACCAGTTTTGTACCACTTGTAAAAGTAGTATCGATTTCGAAATGTGATTCGATTTCAAGCTTTTCTGTTAATCCACCAAATCTTGGGAAGAAATTTAAACTCGTATTTGGATCAACCCAGGTCGTTTTGTTCGTTCCTGTGAATTTTAATCCCCATACATTCGGCTGATTCGTCAGTGCTTGCATTGCCATCATCATATTATCTGAAACAGCAAGCAATTTATTTGTCTGCGTAACGACTGCTTTACCAGCTTCTTCCGAAATTTCCCTTCTGCTTTTTTCAACTCCAAGACGACTGCTTCCGTATATTTCCTGTTCAACCAAATAGTAGTTCGTTTGCGCTCCGGCTTTAACCATTTCATAAGTACTCAATACATTTCCCTGTGCATCTCGCTGATAGAAAGTTGTTGTACTGTTAGCGCCGTTTGTAACCGTTTTAGCGATTCTGTTTCCTAATCCGTCATACTCAAAACTGATTACAGTTCCGTTGCTTTTGGTAACAGTTTTCACCTTACCGTCTACTCTCCAGCTAATATTCAATCCTTCTTTTGCATCCGCCGTTAACTGCCCTATATTGTCATAAGTGTAATTATTCGGGTTCTGATCGTCAATATCTAAAGAAGTATCATTCGGATTCGCAGGAACATTAGTAAAGACACCATTTGCTACAGTGTCATCAACATGCGTCAGCTTGTTGGTTCCGGCCTGATAATTATATGTCAGCTGGTCCATTAAATCAGCAACAGCCAGGGTTGCCGATTTTGGAGCCCAACGATTTAAGGTCAATAAATTACCATTTCTATCATATGAATAATCTGACTTGTATGAATTCTCAAACGTAGTCGTATTGTTAACCTGTCTGACAGAATTCATTGTTTTAAGCCTGTTTAACTGATCGTATTCATAACGGTTGTACTGAGACGGCAAGATATTCTGACTTAGGTCTGATAATGAGGTAATCATTTCTTTGATGTTTCCATTAAACAGATCTTTATTACCTTCCATATTCAATCCTTTGGTATAGGCCAAAACCCTGTTATCCACAGCATTTGATGCATTAAAACGGGACATATAATCTCCGTTATAGTAGTTCAGCGTAAAGCCAAATGCATCTAAAGCGGCATTTGTTCCATCCAATCCGGCATCTGCTATTTTATACGTTCCCGATGTACTGTCATAGTAACCTAAACGTTCTGCATTAACACCTTTTAGCCAGCCGTGTAATGTATACAGATAATCCAGTCCCTGAACTTTTTTATCTCCAATTTCTGTTCTTCCTAACGGACCGTGTTCATAATATGCGTAATTCGCTTCTTTTTCCCAGATCACATCATCCTTACTTGTAAATACCTGAGTAATTCTATTGTCGGCATCATATTCATATTTATGGATAAACTGGTCTTTCTTTCTAGGCTGATAACTAACTTTATTTACGTTGCCGCTAATCAAATCATAACTATAAACAACTTTTTTAATGTCCTGATTTTTCGTTTTAAGTTCATTCTTGTTAATATGATAAATAAGCTCTCTTACATTTCCATGTACATCATAATCATAAAGTATGGCATTGTTATATTTATCATAAGCAACAATCTCAGCAATTTCCTGTGTTAACTGATCATAATACAGTACTGCCGTTACTCTTTTCTGGTTATTATCGGCCTGGTATGCTTCAAACCATCCTTCCGTATTTTTAACCGGAAGACCATAAAGTGTTCTTGTTATTTCTCTTTTCGTATATCCGGTATTGAATGCATTAACCGGTGCACCGGCATATATCAGTCTTCCTTTATCATTAATGCTATACGTTGTACTTCCCGGAACAACAATTTCTCCCGCTTCAACAATTCTTCCCAGACCATCATATCTCGTATAACTGAATATTCCATTTGCCGCATCGGCTTTTTGCTTGCTATTCTGAGAAGCGATTATTCTTCCCAAAGCATCATATGCAAATTGTGTTTCTCCTCCGTCCGGTGTTTTTTGCCAGGTTAGCTGATTCAGGGAATTATAGCGATATTGTGTTTTTAGCGTATGTCCAGGATCTGCCGTAATACCATTTACAACCGTTAATTCTTCTTCCGGTTTTGTTTGTCTTACATTATTAATGGTCGCATCCGATCCCGGAGTTAAGCGTACTACTCCCTGAGGCGGAACCGTTTGCACTAAATTCCCCGCCTGATCATAGTAATATAGTGTATATTGATATTCTTTATCCGCAGCAGATTTGGTCATCGTTTCTCTTAAACCATCTATTGCTGCCTTGACATATTTTACTTTGAATTCTTCTTTTTTGTTTCTGAAATATTCTTCTTTTAATTCTTCCAAATACGTTTCCTTAACAGAATTGGTAAATATTTCACATGGTGTTTTAATATTCCCTGTATCAAGACTAAATGTTGGAACCATCGGTGCCGGCGGGCAGATATCGTTATTTACAAAATACTGATCAACATACTCCGGCCATGTTAGTCCTCCTCCCTGTGTCAGGAAATTATTGTATTCGTTTATAACAACTTGTGTTCCGTTATAACCATAATTTAGTTTAGTAGCTCCAAACTCACTTATGGTCAGGAATAGTGGGTGATTCACACTGTTTACATGAAATACATGCAGATAATATAGATAGTCCGTACTGATATATCCGAAGTTTGCTTCACAAAAATGCTTTCCGTTAACGGATAAATATTCCGGAATAACATAATCCTCTATGTCTTTTATTTTAAGAATGAACTCGTTCCATTTATCAACACAGGAAACCGGAGCCACCGTTGGCGGAATACAAGTTTCACATGGCGTAGGCGCATTTATAAAGCAATTTTGTAAGTTCAAACACTTAATGCTTCCTGTAGCTTCTACATATTCCCCGTTTTCATTGATGATAAGCGCTGTAAATTCATTAAAATTATCATTTGTAAACCTGATAATTTCAATACTATTTATATCCGCTTCATTTAAACGTCTGTTAGGTATTTTAAAGACAACTCCACAATCCGGGTTATTTGTAAAATGGAATCCTATCTGAGAAAAATTATTATTCTCAACACTGTAAAAATTACTAACACTTGGTGTTCCTGTTCCTTCTAATTGAAGATATTGACCTAAAAGATCCATCCCAAACGGGGTAAAACCATCATTAATTGTTACGCCTGCCATAACTTCTGCCAGAGTTGTTGTTAACATGGCCGTAATTATTTCCGAAACAGTAACTTCATCTTGACACTTTATATTCTGCAGACAGCTAATCTTTCCTCCACAAACTCTTACACCAGCTGGTGCAATTGTGGTATCAAAGATATTACCATTATTTACTATTGTATAAGCATTATAATGTACAAAAACAGTAAAAGAATAGGTTCCTGAGCCTAAATTTTGAGTAATCTGAAAATTAGAAAAATGAGTTATTTTATTTAACAGGTCGCTGTGATTAAATTGCGGCCTATCTGGCGTTGATAAAATATTTAACGCAAATCCACAGTTTATATCTTTGTTGAAAAAATCAAATTTCATCCCATCTACATGTCCCATTCCATCATTCGACCAATTTGTCGTGAAATTATTCACTGTTGGTGCAGTACTACCACTGATATAAGGGTCTAAATTATCTAATACTTCATGTGTATAACCATCTGCTATTGGCGGTAACTGATCTTTTCTGATCCAAAGGTGTTTGATTAATTTCAAAAAGTTCGCCTGAGCGTCTTCTTGTAACGGAACTTTTTTAGTACAGTTACAATCATAATTCAACTCGGTAATCCGTCCTTTTAATGTTGCTATTTTTTTATCGCTTCCTAAATAATTAATGGTAATTTTATCGTCACCAACAATGATTCCGTTTACAATATTTTTTTCAATTTTTACCCCGGTAATTCTGTAAAACTGTATGGTGTTTAATAATACCGCTGCATTATTCTCATTAACAAGGCTATAAATACTAACAGGAGTTGCCCCATTGATCGTAAAATTACCACTGGCATAAGACCATTTAGCATCTAAATTTGCATCATTTATGATTTGTGGCATAATGCTATTGTTGTATGTAAATACATCCTGATTTACATTTGGCGCTCCATCAAGCCTCACATTTGTCGAAAATAACTGACCCGGATTTGCCAATACATTACCCTTCAATTTATTCATCACTCTAACCAAAGCCTTTTCAAAACGAGCGCGTTTAAAACATCCTGTTCCTATTTCGGTTTCGGCATTTCCATTGACAACATTATTTTCTTCCAATGAACATTCTCCAACTGCAGCTTTTGTAACTCCTTCAATAATTACTTCCTCAGGTCCGGTACATGTTAAATTGGTAAGCCTTTTTATAGAAGCTACTATTTGGAATCGATACTGTCCTTCACTGTCATAAGATCCCGGAACATAATAAATATTTTTAAAATCTGTAATGGTAAAGGCTGTGTTATATCCATCCCATGAAGGAGGCGCCATACTTTCTCCACAAGAATTCTTATAATTGTTCGGATTAGGGATTACAAAATTTAAACGTATTTTTTCTGCCACACTGCTCCCATTTCCAATAAGGTCAATAATCAGTGCATCTCCGCTAATACTCCCTTTAATATCAACATTGGAAGGGTTCGCATAATAGGCTGTTGGGTTGATTAAAAGGGCATCAAATAAATCTTTAACAAGATAAGGCATGCTATGCGCTTTAAAACCATTCAATAATAAACCTTGCCCCTGAATATTAGGATTAACCAAACCATCCAAAAAGTTTTCCATATCAAATGCTAACGGGCATTTTCCGGTTTGATGCAACATATTTGCATCAGCATCGGCTTCTGCATCGGCTTGAGCCTGTGCATCTGTAACACCGGAATTATAACCGTTATCTGCCGAAACAAATCGTTTGGTTTTATCCTTATATAAAGTATAGGTTGTTGTGGAACACGCCGGAATAATTCCTGCCGGCGATCCGGGAACTGCCGTAGCAAAAGCAGCATTTATCTTATCTAAAAGACTCCCGTAATTTGCTGTATATTTATTGAATAAAGTTACAAACGTATCAACATTTTCATTATCGCCAATGCATCCGTTATAGCCATTATTTTTTAAAGCATAAATATGTGAAAATACGGTTCTGGTTTTTTGTTTAACACCAATATAGCTATTCATGAAGTTCTGCCAAATCTGTTTTCTCACAAATGGTGTCACCCTTCCCTGATCGCCGCCTTGAATTGCAGCCAACAGGTCTGTAAAGGATCTGGTTACCAAAGGCTGGTAAAAAGATTCCGGTGCAATACCATTTCCAAAAACGGCTGTATAATAAGCTGCCTGAAGCATGTTCAGGCTTTGAGTTCCAATCTTTAGCCCTTCATAATTGGTATCTAACGCTTCCTTCATTAAGTTTTTACGAAGATTAAAATCGGTAGCATCTTCAACTGTATACAAAACTTCGGCATTAGCAACCATTGGCGCTATATAAAAAGGATCGTTATCCGACAAGTTTTTCATTTTCGAGATAATCCCGTTAGTCGTAAATGCGGTTTCATAGTCTGTTGCCGATAATTCTTTTAATTTTTCATCATAAGCGTCAGAATTAGCTCCACTACTATTTTTCGTTCCGCATATTGCCTTACCATATTTATAGTACATATATTCCGGATGATATGGCAATAGTGATTCTGCCCAGGTAGGTTTCCAATTGTTTAGAAAATCAGTAACTTTTTTTAAGTATTCCGGACTTACAATTTTAAACTCTGTCCCCGGATTATCAGGATCATTTTCAACGATGGCATTATCACTCAGTTCCGGTAAATAGGAACCTTCCATAAGTTTTTTTACTTTTATCTTTGAGATGCTTCCATCGGCATCCCTATAAATCAATGCCGGTTTTCTCCAGCTATAATTTGATAATAAAGGCGGAGTTGTATTTGGAGACGATGTTGAACCTCCATAGTATAATTTATTCTTATCATTGAAAAGACTTAACTCATTTTGAGTTTCTATGCTTACCGTATTTTGCTGATCCGATGGTATGTTGTCAAAATTAATACCGGCTAATGAACCGTATTGACCATGCGGACTTACGTCAACTAATAACATTCCTTCATTAATATCACATACATTACTAGGCTGTATGCATAGTTCACGACAACCTGCTAACAATCCGGTGATTTCCTTCCCAAATTTCAGCACATAATTATTAATGATATATTGAGGCACTAAAGCATTATTATCAATATACTGTGAACCATTATATGCAAACGAACTTCCGCTAAACGTTTTATTAAGATTTGCTATAATATAATTTGTCTGGGCTTTTGTTGTCAAAGTTAACCTTGCTGCAATATCTCCTAAAGCGTTCACATCAGCATTTGCATTTATAAGATTTGTGAATGCTGAACAATCACTCGCAGAAAGGTAATTGCAAATCAACGCAATCTCACAGGATCTGCACGTAACATTACAGTCGATTGTATCGATGTTTACTTCAAACTGCCTTAAATCCGGATAACAGGCATTCGTAGCCTTTTTAATTTCGCTGACATAATCATCCGCATACATTTCAAGAACAGTCTGATTAATCTTCACATTCTTGCTCAATGAGTAGGTTCCGACTTTTAATGTTTTTGAATCAAAACTCTGATTAAGCAATACCGGTGGCGCTGATGGTGTTGTAGAATTTAAGTTAACAGCTCCGATTGTTGTTGACAAACTTGGCCCTGAATTTGGATTCAGGTTTTTAGGATTCAGCATTTCTGCAGCGCAATCATCAAGTAAACTCAAACTCCAATCGTATACAAAAGGATAATGTTTGGTACCAAGACAAACATCATTAAACGTATTGGTGGTGTGTGTTAATCCATAATTAAAAGTGATACTGCCTTCTTTTTCCGTGCTTACCTGAGTGACCAGTCTTATTCCGTCTTCAAGTATCCCGTTAATCCCGGATGCATATTTATTGTTACCAGACAACATATCTGTTGTTGTTACCTGATGTAATGCGGTATTGGCTTCATCTCCCAAAGCAATCAGGTTTGCCGGTTTATCACCGGCTAAAGCAGTCGCTATTGTTCTCCCTTGTGGATCCAGGTAACTTACGCTTACCTGCTTATTAGGATCGATAACAACATTTTTCTTATACCGTTTGTTGTTTCCAACTTTATAACCAAACAATCGATTTAATTCCTCCTGTTCCGGTTGTGCATAGAAATACTGCATTTCATGACCTTTCCCTAACTGATGTTCCAATCCGACACCACCTTTTCTTCTGATTCTACCGGTATTATCAGGAGTATATTCAATCTGAGAAAAAGGGTATTTTTTAGCATTTGGAACAAAATCCTGAAAATTATTTGACACGGTATTCTGATCGGAAAAATAGTTACTGGATCCCGAACTTGTTGCCATCCCCGGCGCTGTAATCGGATCGCATGATAGTGCGTTCACATTATCCCAATCAAAGTCGTTGTGTGTATAAACCGCATTACTTTCATTTTTATTCAAATCTGAATAAAAACGAATACCGGATGCCTTTATCGGAGTAGGCAAAACTTCAACAGCAGGTCTACCCTGGTTGTCATAGATAACCTCTCCTACAACTGCTTTATTATTGGTATTTATCTTGGTTACTGTCTGACGGTTTCGCAATGTTCCGTCAAAATAGCTTACTACTTCTTTTTTCTTACCATCTTCTGCAAATGATGCCTGATATTGCCAGTTTTTATTTCCTAATTCATGGTTTGCATCAATTTCAAGAAAAGAAACCCATTCGCTAACAAATTTCCATGTTTCCGATACGCCATTTGACCATACGCCATAATAAACTTTACTGGTATCGTCTAAAAATCTTCCTACCGGTCTTACTCTGTAAACCAGGTATCCTTTTGAAAACACCAAGGGAATTCTATAGGATAGTCCTTTCGTTTGTATTCTGGTACTGTTTAATTTAAAATCCTGTTCGGTTAATGGAATCTGTGCAGGAAGTAATTTTCCACCTTGCGGATTGTAATTATCCATCCATGTCCATTCCAATTCATACTCTACAGCCGGAGCAGTTGCATTTTTTGTCCAGGAAATTTCAAGTTCATCAGCTCCGTTACTAACATTAGCAACTGTCGTTTCCGTAGTTCCGTTGTATTTAATTAATCTTTTTACCGGGGTAACTTTAGTCCCTTTTAAATTATAATAACGATCTGTCTTAAATTTCACCTCCACAAAAGCAACTGAATTGGCAACTAAAGCGATGTTTTGATCCAAACTGTTCTTATACTGAATAGACTGCACCTTTACAGTTGCCTTATGCACATTTGGAAGTTTATGAACTTTATAGTCATCAAACTCTACTGATTCCGTAATATTATCATGTTTGATTTTCAATACTACATTATAGGAAGCCATAGCAGAACCGGTAGCAGTATATGGTGTAACTGCCAGATTGACTTCACAATAATAGATATTGTTATAGGCTGCCAAATCACTAACATTGTCTTTAAACCCAAAATGTATATATACTGCCGGATCTACAGATGTAAAAACATTTTGCTGGTTTAATGTACTAAATTTAGGATCTGTTACCTGTAGTGTAGGCAAACTATGCAGTTGCGTACCTGTACTGATTCCTCCGGATATTTCTTCCTGCTGTCCAAAAGAAAAAGCAGTACACATTACAAGTATTAAAACATATAAGCATTTACGGATATACATATATCTAATTTTTATTTAATATTATTGGAAGCAATTCGCTGATCAATTACTTCATATTTTTTTAATTGTTGAGACAACACAATTGTGTTCTTCCCGGAAACTGTGTAATATTTTCCAGTATTAAACCAGGAACCATCTGCAGCTTTTCTGTTATGGTTCTGATACACTACTTCCAGCCTTGGATAATGTGTATCTGATGTTCTATAATTTTGAGAAAAATTAATCGCTGTATTGTAATAAAAAACCTGCTTCTGCAAGAAATAGTCTTTCGAAATATTCAAGATAATTTTTGAATAGGACAGATCAGAATATTGTTTGGGTTCCAATTGTATTTCCCAATATATCTTAAAATCCTTAACAGATATTACTTTACACAAATCGGAGATCTGACGCATATCAAAATCAGCAACACTATTACCTACAGGATTAGAGATTACTATTGCTTTCTCCGAATGACTGATTTTTACATTTGTTTTCAATGAATTAATCATTTCCGAATCTTTAATTTTAATGTACGTTTCATTCGCAGCATTTTTATGAAAGACTCCCTTATAATTTTCTTCTACTTTTTTGGAATCGTGATCCTTATATAAAGAATACGACATAGTATAGGATAGTGGCTTTGCAATACCGTATGTCTCCGTAACTTTTTTTAATATTTCCTCTGCTTTTTGAGAATATCCCAAAAAGACCATTAAAAAAGTTATTGCTGTGATGATGTTCTTCTTTGTCATAATTCCGTCATCAGTTTATTTTGATTATGTTTCCGGATCGCGTTTCCTGTATTGTTTTAATACCTTTTTCCGTTTCTTTTTTCACACGTACAAGTCCGCCTTCATTATCGTATTCATAAAAAGTAGCATAGTTATTTTCATCCAATTCTGACATCAGTTTAAATGTTTCCGGATCATACACAAAGGCTTTCATACTACCTTCCAACGGATGAATTCTTACATCATCAAAATATACCGGCATACTTCCTCCTTTGTTTTCTAATACAAACTCAATTACAACGGTACTGCTCAACGGAGCCGTTTCGCTTTTCGGCACTCTGAATCTTTTAACAATTCTTTGCCAGCCGTCAATAATTTCACCGGAAGGTGACGCGGTATCCGTTAAGATTATATGAGAACTTTCCGCTCTTTTGTTATTGTAGTAGACAATTTTTATCTCTGGATTTTCATAAGTTTTAAGCTGTAATTTTGTTTCCTCTTTAACCCAGGCACTTATCACGTACTCTTTACCCGGTTCCGGTTGAAAGGAGAAACAGTCATCACAAATATTTTTATCAATAGCTTCTCCACAGATGTAATTGCCATCCGCCAGTTTATCTGAAAAATAGCGTGCATCCGAGGCTAATAAATTGAAATCTGCGTGACCGTAATAATCTTTGGTAAAATGATTAATATCCGCTTCCGGATATTGATTAGTTGGATATCCTAATAAAAACTGTAACGAATTCCTTAAAGACACCGCAGCTGTAGAATACACCCTACCTGTTGCCATCGTAGCACTTATCGCTAATTCCGGGACAAAATTCGGATCCTGGTTTCGAGGTAAAACTTTACTGAATGGAGAAACTGTATTTTGATTAACATAGTACCCTTCTTCTATTCCTACAACATATAAATGTGGCCCATTCGGCGTTAACGATTGTGAAACATTTGCTGGGTCCCTATAATTACTGAATTTTTTCATTGTGTTTACCAATCCGTTTACGTTAGCCGTTTCACAGCCATCCGTAATCATCACAACAGCATTTGGTTTCATCGGAGCATTAAGGGCTACCGTTAACCCGCTCTTCCAGTAATCAGATGCCGGACTGATACCTGCTCCACTTCTCAGCCTATAGGCATCAATCCATTGATTGAACATTCCTAATACTCCGGAATTGTTGGTTACCCTTGTTGCCGGTATATGTTCCGAAGCTCTGAGATCGGCATCATTATCAGACATACCGATTAAGGATATGTGAATATTATAGTTTTCACTATCATTAATATCTGCCTGCTGCTTAATGAATGATTTTAACTGTTTTCGGATCTTTCTAGCCTCTGTTTCGTCAATCGATCCCGACTCATCAACCACTATAGCGATATGGGATACACACTGAATCTCTTCTACTGGACAGAAGTTAATATGATGTATCTTATGCTTAAGCTCTGTAGTATTATTTTCATATACTGTTGGATAAAGAGTTGGTTCATCAGGAGAAGTAAAAACAGAAATATCCATATCCGTTACAAGTACTCCGTTGTGGTCTCTGAAAATTACATCTATATTTTGAAAGTCAGTTCCATGATCTGCAAATGAAAAACCAAAGTTTTGCGATAATCCTTCAAAATAAGCATTATAAATTCTTGGATTAGGGTCTGTTATATAAGGTGCCAAATCAATTAATTCCTGAGGGTTATAGCCATTAGGAATGGAACCTTCAGTAATCATTTTGGTCAGCAAATGATTCAGCAGATTGATATAAAGTTGTTTGATTATCTGTGATTTCGGATTATTAATTGTACATGAATTACATTCGCGAACATTTATCAGTTTTGTAAAAGTAGTCACACATCCATTACTATCTGTTACCTCTACTTTTACCGTGTAATCCCCGGCCGAACTGTAAGTAAACGAAGCAATGTTATTAGTACCTGTAGTTTGTGTTTGCAAGACAGTTGATCCATTCGTATCATAAAATGTCCATTTATGATTTGCAATATTAGACACACCTGTTTCGAATATAAAATATACCCTGTTAGATACACATAAGACATTCGTATTAGGTTCCAAAACCCTTATAGCACCACTTATAGGAACACAATTCGTTACTTTTAAATGTATCGGATTCCTGGTTAGAATCAGATTTTGCCAACTTACTGAAGCATTTGTAATTTGCGGGTGTCTGGCAACACAATAATAATCTGCCTGATCGTTAGAACTTAAATTATTTATTGTATATGTCCGGTCTGTCGCTAATGCAATTGGTTGTGCTACACCGGTACCAACCTGTTTGTACCACTGATACGTTTCCGTTTGCGTAAAACGATTATCCGTATACATTTTTAAGGTTACCGGACTTCCAATTGTTTTGGTAATTGTTTCTTCAACATCTGTTTTCGCTTGCGGTGCATATCTAAAACTAGTGCCCATTTTTTGTTTATACAAAGCATACTGTGCTTCAAAATCAGCAAATCTAAATCGGTTATTTTCAAATAGGAACTCACTTAGATTATTTAATCCTGACAGATTAGGAATCGCTCCACTAAGTTTATTATCCCATAAATAAAGTCGCTTTAATTTAGCTAAAGATTGAAAACTTGTCGGAATACTCCCTTCCAATTTATTTCCAGATAAAGAAAGTCCTACTAACTCCGATAAATTCCCTAAAGAAGCAGGTATATTACCCGAAAGTTGGTTTCCTTGTAAAGCCAAGTTTTGTAATGTTGTTAGATAACCAAACTCGCTTGGGATACTACCGGTAAGCTGATTTACACTTAAGTCAATCCCTATAATTTTTTCCATTCCAACAAGAGAAGGAATTGAGCCTGTTAATTGATTATTTTGGAGATTAAACGAAGTTACAGATTTAAGACCTGATAAAGTTGCCGGTATTGTTTCTGATAATTTATTATTATGGGCCCAAATGATATTTAATTTTTTAAGATTCCCTAATGTCGCCGGAATCGGCCCTGTTAAATTGTTATTGTATACATACAAACTTGTCAGGTTTATCAACTGTCCAATTGAAGCAGGGATGCTTCCACTTAAACTACAATTGTCGAAGTTAAGCCTATCTAATTTTGTTAGATTTCCTAATTCGGTAGGGATAGTACCTCCTAAGTTTACATTATTACTTAATCTTATCTCTATTATATTTGTCAAATTTCCAAATAATGGAGAAATCCCACCGCTTAAATTATTATCATTGAAATTAAAATACTGTAAATATTGCAGTTCAAACACTCCAGAGGGTATTGCTCCCGTTATTTTATTGCCTGAACAGCTTAATGTTAATAGATTTTTAAGATTTTTAAGGCTGTTATTTAAATTTCCGACAAGATTATTATTATTTAACGATATATAGATAACATTCCCATTGTGAACCGTAACACCATACCATCCTGTTTGGGTCGCTGCATTCCAGGAGGTTACTACCGCATTAGGATTATTAACATCCCAACCCGTTTTATTTGTCCAGCCAGCTCCATTGGTACTGTTATACAAATCAATTAACGCCTGTCTTTGATCGGCCGAAACCTGAGCAAAAATATTCAGACTACATAGTGTTAAGAATACCGTTAGAACTAAACTTCTTAATTTTATCTCCATCATCTCGATACTATTTTTTAGTAGACTTGGTTACTACTGCTTCTTGTGCTTTTCTCTCTCTTTGAGTACTATTACTATTAATTTCCTCACAGGAAATAACCTGCTTTTTAACAGATATCTTTTTCGCAGGCTCTATCCTCATACTTCTCCTGCCGGAATGGGACTGAAGCGGCGAAATCGTTACCCCTTCACTATTCTTGATCGGTTCCTGAAAATTAAAGTGGGACGATGCAATACAGGAAGAGAAATCATAATCTTCAAATCCGTCTGATGCCAACTCACTATATTTACTATTTGAGGCAACTGCAGTCGGAAAACGATTGTTATAACCGAACAGAGCAGACGAATAGCGGTCTAAGGCATCTTTGTTTTCAATTTCCTGTCCGTAAGGATTATATTTTGTAACCTGGGAAGCAAAAGTCCATTTCTGGAATTCGCTCATTCCTGTAATTACCCATTTTTTAGTTGTGGTATTGTAAACATAAAAAGGAGAAAAATCATTAAAGAAACCTATTTTTCTTAAACTCGGATTTTCATTAACGTTACTATAATTTCTTCCTGTTAAATAAGCATATGATTTATTAGCTCTCCAATTACCCAAAACATTATATAGATATGGATTGTATGATCGTTTCAGTATGTCTTCAGGCTCATCATTATTAACATCTTTCTCATATTCAAAAACAAGCGTATTGTTACTGTCAAAGGTCATTCGTGGTAATTCACATTCGCATTGTGCCGGCCAAATATTGCTATATTCAATAGCTGAAGCATTTACAATTCTGTATCCGATTGAAGAAGACAAATACGGACTGTTGTCCAGATTGTTTTTTATTGTTGTTATTACATTATTATTGTCATAATTATATAATGGGTTTTTCATTGAAGTTACTGTAGCCATCGTAGCACTCTGTAAATTTCGATACCCGGAACGAATAACTTTTAACTGTCCTGTTTCGATAAGTTTTTTATCTATTCTCAAACCATCTTTATCAATCAGAATGAATTGATTCGCAGCTGCTTTAACCACCCAGGCTTTTGTTGCTTTCTTTTTCTTTTCAACATTAGTTCCTGTTACCCATACTTCATCTCCGTCAACTAAATAATCGGCTGCATTGTAACTGTCAAATTCATATTTTGAAGTTCCGGTAATATTTGAAATATTCCATTCCAGACCAAGATTAGTTGCTGCCTGGTTCATTCCTTTATAGGACCAATAAGCCGGAAAATTAAAACTGTAATATTTATCATTATACTCGTTAACCGTTTCTGTTAATAGTATATCCCCGGTTTCTGCATCCCAGGCAAGATTTTTTGTGGCTACTTCCGACCCTGCATCATAAGCTATTTTCTCCGATAATATTCCCGAAGTATGAATCACTTTTGTCGTAACAGCCGATCGCAACTGATTCTCATGTTTTGAATAACTCGGCACCGGCACCGGTACTATCAGAAACATCAAAAATAAAGGTAATCCTGCCGTATTAAAATGTACGCCCGGCGTTTCTGTTATGGAAATATTTTCTCTGAAATCATTAACCACATCATAATCCACGCCAACCAATTTAGATTTAATCTCTCCATTGGAATTAACTGTAGTAACTACATTATTCAATCTTCCCTGATTTTTGGGATTGGAGGCAATTTCATTGTATTTATAGTCTACACCGGATATAAAATTGCTTTGTCCTTCGGCATATACTCGCTGGCTTTTCATTTTTCCATCCATGTCATTCGTATGAATAGCATATCCCTGTGATAAGGTTAAATGGTCTTTAACATTAATCTTAAGCAAACTTGACAATAATCCAGATTTATCGTAATGAGCTGATAAAACCGTATAATCAACTAATGTTGGGTGATCTTTTGAAGTATAAAATTCCGTAACCACTTCACCGGTTGCATGTCTTTTAACCTCTTTAGTCAGGTTCCCATTCTGATATTTCTCTCTCGGCAAATTCTTGACTGCGACTCTGCTATACGTCACTTTAGGAGCTGGAAAAAAGGATTCTCCAAAAGGTTTTTCTACATAGTTTTCACTTTCAGTTCCTAATAACAGATCTCTATTACTATGATCATAGAAAGGCTCTACAAATGGATTTTCTTTCCCTCCCAAAGGTTCATAAGTAGCCACTCCGGACGTTCCTCCCTCAGCCGTTTTGTAACTATATTTTTGTCCGTAAAACTGCTTGTACAATTCATTATCATTGTGAGCGGTCATTACATCCCACTGATCATGCATCTTAATTTCTTTAACCCGGCTTCCTCCCCCAACTTTTTCACGATTAGGCTGCATTAAACGAATCCAGGATTTTCCGGAGATGAATTTACTTGCTATTCCTTTCTCTTTCAGTTTTCCATTCGGACTTTTAAAGATGTCGAATATTGTCGGAATCCATCCTATTAACTCTGTTACTACTCCTTCAATGTTATTAACATCCTCTTCTCCGGTCATACTGTATACAACTCTGTTCAGATTTTGTCTTCCGAAGTACCAGCCAGCTTTTGATATCGGATTAACATCCGGATTACCAGCCCCGTCTCCCTGTTTGGTCATCTGAATAGGAATGGATGCATATTGATTACCCGAAGAGTCCTGATAGAATGAATAACCTTCATCTTTATTGATTCTTAAATAACCTGATACATAGTCAAACTTATCCTTATGATCATTCCCTCCCAATGTCCAATTCTGCGTTGCCATATTCAATAAGAATCTGAAATAAATGGGCTCATTTTCTATTGGCTTTATATATCTTTCATAGAAATTATCGGTATTGGTATCATCTAATTTCACATATAAAAACTGAGCGGTTTCCCTACCGTATAATTCCGTATTATAAATATTATCTTCTGAACTTAATGCTTTATTTCCGGCACCTACTACCTTAAACATCTGCATTACATCTCTATTCTGAACATGTGCATAATCATCTGATTCAAAATCCATCTCCATTTTTGCTCCGGACGGCAAGTTAATGGACGCTAACAGCCAGGCTCCTGCATAAGCATCGGCTTTGGAACGATTGCTCTGATCTACATAAGGGTATTCGGCATTTGATAAAGCATCATTTGTACCACAGCCTATCGCATCATCTGTTGGTTTATAATTTCCCCATAAGTCATATGCTTTCATGTCATAGGATGGATTATATCCATAATTAAAAACATAAGGTGTAAATTTCCCCATATTGGATTTTTTATAGGTAAAATATACTTTTTTTAAGGTCAGCTTACCTTTTTGCCCCTGATATACTGCACCCGATTTGCCAGCGTCTTCATGATTGTCAATACCCTGGCACAAACTATAATCATATTCAAAATGAGCTTCTTTAATCGGCACTGCCTGTTCCGGATTTGCTAAATATTCCGGCTTGGAATACAACGATACCTTATCTAACTTGTACATTTTGGAATCCGTTCCTAAACCACCATTTTCTCCTTTTACCCCATAACCGTCTTTACGGGCTGAAATTGAGAAAACAGCAACATGGGTTTTTGTTTCGATCTTTTTAATATACAACAGCTCTTTTTCTCCATACTGATAATTCCCTTTATTATCCTTTTTACTGGATCGCAAACCATCATCATAACTCGCTATATTCTGTTTGAATGGCATTCTCCATTTAAAAGGCTTATCTTTAGTTACATTATCATATTCAAACTTAGTATAGGTTCCCAAGTCATCATCTGTAGGTCCATCACTTTTTAAATCCTGATAATCGGACGATAAAACGGATGTCAGCAGATAACTATGGGCATAAGCCGGGGTGGTAACTCTGTTAAAATACTGATCACCTTCTTTATCATTGTTTGCCGAATTGTCTTTTCCGGGATTATAGTAAACCAAGCCGTTTCGGCAATCAACTGCCGGAACGCTGCCCACATCGAATGTGACTTCTCTTTTAATGGAATTATATGCTGCTCTTCCGTATATATAGCGCTCACCACCTTCTTTGGTTATTCTGATCTCTGAAGTATGGTGATCATTCTTTACGGATAAAGAATAAGGACTGAATTGTGTTTTGAAACCATACTTCTGAGCCTCGGCCCGGGTTAACTTCTGAATAGACTGATTTCTATTTACCCTGCTCTCTCTTTTTATAATCCCTGTACCGGCTATTTCTGTTCCGTTTCTGTAATAATTCTTTTTTGTACCTCTGGCAAATGAACTTCCTTCTAATTCTAATTTTACAGCATCATAACTACCTAAATTATCATTAAACAGGTTTAATTCTTTATCAACATGCGTTCCTCCAATGTTCTTAAAAAATACTTTTTCATAATCCGGCTTGTTACCTTCCTTTTTCTCTTTAAACCGTTCTAATGCAGTATTACTGTTCTCCCACAAGCCTGTTGAACTGTTACCATTAGTAACACTAACATCAAATCCCCAGTGAACACCGCCGCCGCCGCCGATTTCAAATCCTAAGCTACCGCCATTGCTGTCATCCTGCACTTTATTGTCATACACATAACCCACCTGTGACTTATAGGGACGATACATTCCGGATATTCCCTGTCCCTGAACCGTATACAAATCGTAAGTATGGTTTGTAACCGATAAAGATGTTGTGTTCTTATTTAATGTTCTATCTTTTTCCCTGTTAAAATCCAGGATATCTTTTTCTCCGGCGTTATACGTATTTTCATAACCATAGGCTTTCTCTTTCTTATTTTTTTCGGACTCTTTTACTCCTTGCGAAGTTCTGTATCCTGTAAATTTAACTCCCGGTTCTATTCCCCAAATCTCCCCTTGAAGGTTCATACTGAACATATAATTTGAAGATTGCATCCCCACTCTTTTAGTAGGTGTAAACGAGGCATCAATAAAAGACATCGTGCCGGAGTAATTTCCGCCGAATGATTTACTCACTCCTTTACTGTTAATAAAACTCTTACCTGCTTTAAAAGACATCGACATTGATTCTAATCCTTTTCTGCTATTATAACCTACACCAACACTAGAGCCAATATTATAGCCACTATTTTTAGAAAATTTAGTGTTAAATGAAGCACTTGGAGCAACAGAAACCCCTTCGGAAGCTGACGATTCCATATCCATCCCTACAGAAAGATTTTCACTGATCTGGTAACTCAAACCACCGTTAACAGAGAATCCGAAACCGTCGTAATTGTTGTATTTCACGCCAAGACCAACACTCGACTTGACTTGTGCTTCTCCAATACCGAATCCCGCTAAAAACAGGTTCACATTCGATCCGATGGTCACATTCTCTTTCATATTGTTTTCATAGGTCATCTCATCACCGTCGAAATCATCCGGCAAACCACGCATCTGGCGGTTGATCTGCCCAACGTTCAAATCCCAGCCTAAACCAACCCAGGAAGCTTCCTGGTCCATCGTAGCCCCGGAATTATACGCCAGATTTAACGGATAACCACCAACGTCCATGATCGGGATATTGTAGTTAAAATCACCACTGGCCAGATCGACCATATCCGATGTTCCGATTGGAGTGAACGACTCAAACTCCGGCTGCGAAGGACCACCTGTTAAGGCATACATTCTCAAAGGCTGAACCATCTCTAAAAACAACATCATTGCCAGATAAACAGCAACAACTTTTGTAACCTTACTCGTTCTGATTTTTTGAATCATAATAATATTTCTGTAAATGTGTCTTTAAACTTAAATTTCAAGGTTCCTTTCCGGAATAAATGGTCTTTATAAACCAACTGGATTTTTTCATTGGGATCGATACCCGAAAAGAATAATAGTATTTTCTGGAAAGGTGCTATTTTATAATTGCGCTCATAGGAAACGCCGGAACAGGCTATCGTATCGTTTTTGGAAGTAACGGCATAAAAATCTTTGTCAATGGCAAACGACATGTATTTAACCCCGTCTTCATAAGACAGTCCGGTAAAATCATTACCTAAAAGATCTTTTTCCTGATCCTGCTCGAAAGTAAATTCGATGATGCGTTCCCGCTTGTTGGCTTCATACAGGGAGTCCACTTTAAATAAATCAACATTGCCCTGATCTTTTAAAAGATAGTACTGAATGGGAACCTCGATCGCTTTAAAACCGATATCATCCACTTTTTGGGAATATTCCCGTGATTTCCAGCCGATTTTCTCTAACTGAAAATAGCGCGACCTGATTTCGGAATCATCGCGCACATCGGTTGTTTTTTCTTTTTTACAGGAGACTAATGAAAAAACAAAAAATATGAAAAGTAGTTTATGGATTGCCCTCATATTTCTTGTTGATATAAGTAATCAGTTCATTAGTGATATCAACAGTTTCTTTTGCATAGAGAACAGACCGCTTATTTTCGGATCCCAATATAATATCAAAGTTGTTCTCTTTTGAAAAATCAGCAGTATAACCATTAATTCTCGACCATATTTTAGCAGATTCTTCGGTAGCAAATTGTTGATTAAATGCTTCAAAATCTTGTTTTTTAGCGATTAAATCTCTCGTAATCGCTTCTTTCTGCATTTCGGAAGCACCCTCCTGCTGCAAAGCAGCATATAGGCTGTCCAAAACTTTTTTGCGGGAGTTAAATTCCTGTTCGCCTCTTTTTTTCAGTTCTTTAGTCATGTTAAAGCCGTCAAAAAGCCTAACATTATCCACAAAAACAATTTTACGATTGTTCTCTAAAATAAAAAAAGAAATGCCCACTGCAAGCAGTAGAAACAAAACAATATTGATTACTATTAAAACTCGAAATCGATTATCAGACATGGTTTTACTTGTTAATTTTTTGCAAAAATAAAATTATTCCCTTAATAAAAAAACCTTAAATTGTAAATAAAATTTTAACAAAAAACCATTTCTTCCTTTTTTATCTTGCCATATAAGCAATATTAAAAGGTAAATCATCATCTTTTTTAATTACTTTTAAATCTCTTTTTAGGCACAAAAATGCTATTTATTGAAGTATTTAATCCGCTGTAAACCCTCATTATTATTGTGTTTTTACGTCATTTGATTACTATCCGTTTGGGATGCTGGTACCTAACCGCCATGAAGCCTCAGAATCATAT